>CALYBD010000001.1 GCA_944393745.1 uncultured Alphaproteobacteria bacterium
AACGACGGTAAAGACGAACAAGCACCGGAAACGCCGACCGCCGAAAACGACGGTAAAGACGAACAAGCGCCGGAAACACCGACCGCCGAAAACGACGGTAAAGACGAACAAGCGCCGGAAACGCCGACCGCCGAAAACGACGGTAAAGACGAACAAGCGCCGGAAACGCCGACCGCTGAAAACGACGGTAAAGACGAACAAGCGCCGGAAACACCGACCGCCGAAAACGACGGTAAAGACGAACCGGCTCCGTCAACTCCGTTGTTACTGCCTGAAAAAGCTGAAAGCTTGCAGCAACAGCCGCAGGAACAAACTGCCGCGAATGAAGGTCAGACAGCTGAAGCTGCATCGCAGACCCCGTTGTTACTGCCTGAAAAAGCTGAAAGTCTGCAGCAACAGCCGCAGGAACAAACACAGCAAGCTCAGCAGGAACCGCAAAAACCGATGTTGGCTTTGCCTCCGCATATTGAAGAAAACTTAAATAAAGAAACGCAAGAGGCAACAACGGCTCTGGCTGTATATGATCCGGCAAAAGCTCAGGAAGCGAAGAGCCAAATAGCCGCGACTCCGGGCATCGCCGATCGCCTGCAAATTACAGGAAAGACGGCAGATGCGGCCCAAGGAAATGCTGTTAAAGCCGCACAACAACAACGGCATCAGCAGGAAGCTGCTTTGGTCGTGGCCAACACACAAGGAAAAGGCGGCAGATAAATAAAAACTTAATGCAGAACGCCCGGAAACGGGCGTTCTTTTTCCCTTTTTTCAAAAAGGAAAAACATCGTGCAGAAAACAAGACACACTGATCATTCCGAAAATCAAAAAACAGAAACGCAACCTTTTTCAAAAGATCTGCAGCGATTGAAAAAAGCGTGGGAACATTTGCAAAAAATGCAGGCGGAAACGCTTGGACGCCTTGGAAAAAGCAAAGCCGTCGGGCAGATTTCCTCGGTAAGAATCATAACGGATCAATCCGGCAAACAATCTGTCAGAGTTGATCTGGTCGGCGGCGGCAGAATCACGGATATTGGTGACAAACGTGATGTTTTTCAAAAAATGATGCCGAAACGAAAAGTCAATATCGGCAAAATTATTTCTCTGCTGGACGCTGTACGTCTGTACGGCTTTGCGGCCGTTGCCATGGGGTTGTCCCCGGCCATGAAAGCTTTGCTGTTAAAAGCGTGCAAAAATTGCAATGTTCCTTTGCGCCCCAAACAGGAAAAGACGTTTTCTCATACATTAAAATCCGCTGCAAACAATACGTTTTTACCAAACAAAGATAACTCTTTTCAAAACAATCCGGCAACGACTGTTTCCCGTATAGATTCTCTGCCTTTTTTGGATGAAATGATTGCCCGACAAAAAACCGAAAACAACGCCAGACTGAAAGATCTGTTGCAACGGACACAGGAAAAAGCCAGAGAAGAATATTTTGATCAAATTCGTACAGCCTTAACCGAAATAGAACAAAAGCAACGACGCGGCGAACCCCTAAGCGAAGAAGAGCTTAAACTTCAAAAACAAGCCGAACGGTTCGGATTAAAAACCGATAAAAGCAAAGAAGTCATAAATGATTATCAAAAGGAAGAACGGCGCGCCCTGCCCTTACGGGAATTACCCGAAAACATACAAAAGAAACAAAAAAGCGCCGAACAACGTTATAGAGCGATTTGCTCCTCTAAAAACAAAGCGGCCGAATTGATTCGAACCATTCATGCCCAGGAAATCGAAAATAAGCATTCTTTGTTTCTCTCACCGAACGATCTGGCGCGCGAAGCCGCGGCTTATTTGCCGCCGCCCGAACAACGAGACATGAAAAACCTGACGGCATCCATGGAAAAAATTCAAAGCCAAACCATCATAAGAAAAGACGAACTGAAAAAAACAAGACAAGAACGTCAGGTCAGAGCCTCTGCCCTGATGGCCAAAACCATGTCTGCCGCCGTTATGAAACAAACAAAGCCGCACAGGCAAATTAAAACAATCGAAAAACACCCCGAAAAGATACAACGTCAAAGCTTTCTGTCAAACGCCGTTATGCAAGAATTAATAAACAGGCGACAGGCCGAACGATAAAGAACTGTTGTTTATTCTTTTACACCGATTTTAGGGCATAAATCCGCAACCGGGCACTGTTTGCACATCGGTTTTTTCGCGGTGCAGATATAACGACCGTGCAAAACAAGCCAGTGAGAAACATATTTTAAATCATCGTCCGGAATAACATGAACAACGGCTTTTTGCAGATTTTTTTCGACTTCCAGCGGTGTTTTTCCCGGAGCCAGTCCGATTCTGTTGCCCAACCTTAAAACATGCGTATCCACCCCGAACGTCGGCAACCCGTACATCGTATTTAAAAAGACATTTGCCGTTTTTCTGCCGACACCGGGCAATTTTTGCAAAGTATCAACATCTTTTGGAATTTCACCGTGAAATTTTTCGATCAATTCTTTTGATAAAGCGATAATATTCTTTGCTTTGCTGTTAAACAAACCGATTGAACGAATATATTCTTTGAGTTTTTCTTCCCCCAACGCCAACATTTTTTCGGGCGTCGGAGCTTGTTTAAACAAAGCAGGTGTTGCTTTGTTTACATTTTTGTCCGTTGTCTGAGCCGACAAAACAATGGCAACCAGTAACGTATAAGGCGAATCGAAATTTAATTCGCATTTCGGTTCCGGATTTGCTTTTTTCAAACGGAAAAAAAATTCTTTTATGTCTTCTTTTTTCATGTTTTAAAAACCGAATCTGGATAAAACGGCATCAATACGCGGCAACGGTTCGGCACCGAACAGTTTAACGTTTAACAACATCGGATACAAATTATAAATACTTTGCCTGTATTCGAAAAATCCCGGTCGGAACGGGTGCAGTTCATTATATTTATTAAAGAAAACGGAACTTAAAGAAGACTGTTCGCCGCAAAAAACAAATTCGAATTCAGGATCCCCGAAATAAATTCCCGGATCAACAAAAGCCTTGATTTTACCGTGATGACACAGGACCGTGCTGGATCCGATATCCCCGTGCAGTAAAGCCGGTTTTGGCGGTTCGTCCAGATAAGCTTCTGTTTTTTCTGAAAATTTTTCTATCCGCCTCATCATTTCAATCGGCAGATGCCCTGCGTCCAAAGCCTGACGCGCCATATACAACAGCCGATGTTGCGTAAAAAAAGGCACCCATTTTTCCGTTTTCGGATTGGGTTGTCTGACTCCGCCGCGCAACGTATCGTAATCAAAACCGAAAAAATCCGACGTCACGGCATGCAACCTGGCCAGATGTTCGGCGGCCTCCGGTTCCGACTCAACGCTCAACGTGCCGTCCGCAACGATATATTCGTGCACCAGCGCGTCTTGCCCCGAATAAAACAGTTCGGGCATCGGCAGTTGCGTATGATGTTTCAGATAATCCATTGTCGCGCCTTCTATTGCCAAATCGCCCGAAGAATCTTTGGACAATTTAACAACGACCTGCGATCCGTCCGACAAAACAACATGTTTGGCATCGGCAAAGCCGCCGGCCAGCGTTGCGGCAGAAACGACCAACTTACCCGTAGACGTTTCGACAATACGCGTAATTTGATCAGACAACGGATTATTTTCAACCTGCATAGTGTTTATCCTGTATATACTTCAACAAACCGTCACAGGCTGATTTTATCATATCAAACACATTTTGAAAGCCTTCTTTTCCCCCGAAATAAGGGTCCGGCACATCTTTTGTCCCGTATTGCGGCGCAAAACGCATCATCAAAGCCAGCTCCGCCCTGTCATGCGCCGGACTAAAGCCCGGCCGCATTTCTTCGAGAGCCTGTAAATGCGTTGAATCCAGAGCGACAATTAAGTCAAAATCCTTAAAATCGTCCCGGACAACTTTCCTTGCGCGAAGGGACAAGATGTCCACACCGTTATTCAAGGCTGCTTTAACGGCCCTTGCGTCCGGCGGTTCGCCGGCATGCCAGCCGCTAATTCCTGCCGAATCTACCGAAATGACGTCCCCCAGTCCCGCGTGTTCGACCATCTGGCTGAACACGCCCTCGGCCGTTGGAGAACGGCATATGTTTCCGGTACATACGAACAAGACTTTGTACATATTTTGATAAAACCATAAAAAAGTTAATAAAAAATAAAATGCTTTTCTAGCCTTCCGAACTGTTGATTCTCTGGCTTTTTTTATTATTTTATGATATATAAAAGTAATTTTTTCGACTGAAGGAGTAAAATAATGGCTTTTGACACAAACCGGGACAGTGTTATTTCCCGCACCGGCGCGCTGGAAATTGACGAAGGACTGCGCCAGTATATGCTGAAGGTCTATAATTATATGACCATCGGGCTTTTAATTACGGCAGGCGTCAGCTTTTTTCTGGCGAAATCTTCATTGGGACTGCTTTTCTTTTCCGCCGAAACGGGACAACCGACTTTGGCGGGCTGGATTGCCATTTTGGCTCCTTTCGCGTTGATTTTCATGATGGGATCGGCCGTTTCTTCGGGAAATGCCGCAAAAGCTTTTACGCTGTTTGTCGCTTATTCCGGCCTGTTCGGTGTTTCTTTAACAACGATTTTCTGGGCTTATACCGGCATCAGCATTCTGCGCGTTTTTCTGATTACCGCCGGAATGTTTGCGGCAATGAGCCTGTACGGCTATACAACCAAACGCGATTTAACGAAATTCGGGTCTTTTATGATGATGGGGCTGATCGGCATTATTATCGCCATGTTTGTTAACATCTTTCTTAAAAGTCCGGCTTTATATTTCACGACTTCCGTTCTCGGCGTTGTCATTTTTGTCGGTCTGACTGCCTGGGATACTTGGAAAATCCGCGAAATCTACAACGGTCATGATGCTGATAACGTTATTACCGGCAAAGCCATCTACGGCGCATTGATGCTGTATATGGACTTTATCAATCTGTTTATTTATCTGTTGCGCTTTTTCGGTGATCGCAGAGATTAAACAAAATAAAAACGGAGCTTCGGCTCCGTTTTTTTATTCTAAAAAAAACTTGCAATTTCAAGATATAACACGTATAAAAAAGAGCCCTTAAGAGGGAATCGCATTTTCCGGGCTATAAACAGGGCAGCCTGAAAATGCCGAACCGTTCAATATTTCTAAACAAGGAGACGGAAATGCCCAAATTAAAAACAAAAAGTTCGGTCAAAAAGCGTTTTGCCCGTACGGGTTCCGGTGCGATCAAGCACGGATACGCCTGCAAACGCCATCGTTTGATTTCCAAAGGTACGAAAATGAAACGCAAAGCGCGCGGAACAACGTTGCTGCGCGAATGCGATTTTAAGATTATCGATCGGTTCATGCCGTATAATTAAGGAGAAAAAAGATGGCTCGTGTAAAACGCGGTGTAACCGCTCATTTCAAACATAAAAAAGTTTTAAAACTTGCCAAAGGGTATCGCGAAAGCAATTCCAAATTGTATCGTATTGCCTTGGAAAAGGTCGAAAAAGGCCTGCAATATGCTTATCGCGACCGTCGCAAGAAAAAAAGCAATTTCCGTGCGTTGTGGATTCAGCGTATTAATGCGGGCGCCCGTGAATACGGATTGACATATTCCAAATTCATGAACGGCCTGCGCAAAACAGGCATTGAAATGGACAGAAAAATTCTGGCCGATCTGGCAATGAATCAACCGGCAGCTTTTGCCAAAGTCGTTGAACAGGTCAAAGCTGCGCTGAACTAAGCATTGGAATGCATTGAAAAAAGGGGCGCGCTGCGCCCCTTTTGCTTAAAAAACCACATAAGGACAAACGGTGATGAGTGAATTAGACACACTTCAAACACAACTGTTACAGCAAATAGAAAACGCTTCCACTTTGGCGGATTTGGATTCCGTTCGCGTTTCCGCTTTGGGCAAAAAAGGAATTATTACCGAAAAAATGAAATCTCTGGGGGCTATGGCGCCCGAAGAACGCAAAGCCGCCGGACAGCAGTTTAATGCCGTCAAAAACGCCCTGGCTGAAGCCATTGAAACAAAAAAACAACAACTGGAAGAAGCGGAAATCAACGCTCGGCTGGCTCGTGAGGCCGTTGACATTACTTTGCCCGCCCGCCCGGAAAAACAGGGACGCATTCATCCGTTGTATCAGACGTATGACGAAGTTGTGGCCATCTTCGGTCAAATGGGTTTTGAAGTGGCCGAAGGTCCCGATATCGAAGACGATTTTCATAATTTTACGGCTTTAAACACGCCTAAGAATCACCCGGCCCGTCAAATGCAGGATACTTTCTATCTGAACGGAGAAGAAAACGGCGAAAAGTTTATTGTCCGCACGCAAACATCTGCCGTTCAAATCCGTACGATGGAAAAGCAGACTCCGCCCGTCCGCGTCATTGTTCCGGGCAGAACATACCGCTGTGATTATGACGCGACGCACGCCCCGATGTTCCATCAGGTCGAAGGGCTGATTGTCGATAAAGAAACCAACATGGCGCATTTAAAAGGGTGTTTAACAGAATTTGTTAAAACATTTTTCGAACTGGACGATGTGCCTGTTCGTTTTCGGCCGTCTTTTTTTCCGTTTACGGAACCGTCCGCCGAAATGGACATCGGTTGTTCGCGCACCGGCGGAGAACTGAAAATCGGTGTCGGCAACGATTGGTTGGAAATTCTGGGCTGCGGCATGGTGCACCCGAATGTATTAAAAGCATGTCACATTGACCCTGATGTTTATCAGGGATTTGCTTTCGGGATCGGCCTGGACCGTTTGGCCATGCTGAAATACGCAATTCCCGATTTGCGTATGTTTTTCGAATCCGATATGCGCTGGATTAAACATTACGGATTTGTTGCTTTGGATATCCCTTCGACGGGATCGGGATTAAGCATGACGGGAGGAAACAAACGATGAAATTCACACTTTCCTGGTTAAAAGATTTTCTGGACACCGATGCGGGCGCCGACGCCATTGCCGAACGTTTAACGGCAATCGGACTGGAAGTCGAAGAAGTCATTGATCCTTTGGCCGCAATTAAAAATCTGATTATCGTCAGCGTTGACGAATGCGCCCCGCACCCCGATTCCGACCACCTGCATGTTTTAAAAGTCAATACGGGCAAAGAACTGTTGCAAATTGTCTGCGGTGCACCGAACGCGCGTGCGGGAATGAAAGGAGTTTTGGCCCGGCCGGGAGATTATATCCCTGCTTTCGGTGAAAAATTAAAAGCCAGCAAAATCCGCGGCGTTGAAAGCTGCGGTATGATGTGTGCCGAAGACGAACTGGGCATAGGTCCCGATCATACGGGAATCATTGAATGCCCTGCCGATGCGGTTGTCGGCGCGTCAATCACAACCGTTTATCCGTCTGATCCCGTGTTTGACGTTTCCGTCACACCCAACCGCGGCGATTGTATGAGCGTATACGGCATTGCCCGTGATCTGGCCGCATCGGGACTGGGAACGTTAAAGACACCGGAAATAAAGCCTGTCTCCGCAAGCTTTAAAACTGACGTCAAGCTGGTTAACGAAGCCGTTGAGACGGGGGCGCCTTTCTTTACCCTGCGCGAGATTAAAAACGTTAAAAACGGCCCGTCACCGAAATGGTTACAGGATCGGCTGGCCGCTGTCGGACTGCGGCCGATTTCCGCATTAGTTGACGTAACGAACTATTTTAATATTACGTTTGGTCGACCTTTGCATGTTTTTGACGCGGACAAAGTCAAAGGGCAAATCACCGTTCGCAGTGCCAAAAACGGCGAAAAATTGCTGGCTTTGGACGGCAGAGAATATACTTTGTCCGAAGGCATGGTCGTTATTGCCGATGAAAACGGCGTCGAATCGATCGGCGGCGTCATGGGCGGTGAAATTTCCGGCTGTCAGGACAATACGACTCGGGTTCTGTTGGAATCGGCTTATTTCGAACCGGAAAGCATTGCCAAAACCGGACAGAAACTGATTTTAACATCTGATTCGCGTCAGCGTTTTGAACGCGGAATAGACCCGGCATCAACGATCGGCTGCGGATCCGAACTGGCGGCACAGATGATTATGGATTTGTGCGGCGGAGAATGTTCCGAAATTATTATCACCGGAAAAGAACCCGAAAAACCCGCACCGATTTCTTTTGATCCGAAACGGGTAAAACAATTGTGCGGTATTGATATTTCTGCTTCGGAATGCCGTGATATTTTGGAAAGATTAGGTTGTTCCGTTTCGGTCGAAAACGAAATTTTTTCCGTTGTCCGTCCGACATGGCGTTCCGATATTTCCGGCGCTCATGATTTAGTGGAAGAAATCTTGCGCATTTACGGTTATGACCGGTTGCCGGCTTTGGAATTGCCGCGACCGACGGGCGTACACGGTATACTGCTGCCCAATCAGCGCCGCGAAGCCGCCGTCCGTCGCGCTCTGGCCGGCAGAGGCGGTTATCAGACGATCACGTGGTCATTTATGGCTTCGAAAGACGCCGATTTATTCCGCACGGCTGATCCGGTTTTAATTGCCAATCCGATCAGTGCGGATTTAAATGAAATGCGCCCGAATTTGTTGCCGAATTTAATTACGGCGGCCCGATCCAACATTGTCAAAGGTATGCCGGACGGCTGTTTGTTCGAAATCGGTCCGCAGTTTTTCGGTTTCAAGCCGATGGAACAGGAAACGGTTGCCTGCCTGATTCGTTTCGGGCAGAACAGTCCGCGCCATTGGGCCGTACCGCAGCGTCTTGTTGACGTTTTTGATGCCAAAGCCGATGTTCTGGCGGCCTTAGATGCGGCCGAAGCGCCTCAAAACGTTCAGATTACGCGTGAAGCGCCGGCCTGGTATCACCCCGGCCGTTCGGGAGCAATCAAAATCGGCAAAACGGTATTGGCTTATTTCGGCGAGATTCACCCGAAAATCCTTAAAGCTTTGGACGTAAAGACGGCTGTCTGTGCCTGCGAAGTCTTTTTGGATCATTTACCGCCGGCAAAGAAAAAACACGGCAAAGGACAAAAGCCTTTAACACTGCCGTCCTTTACGCCGATTCTACGCGACCTGGCCTTTTTGGCACCGCGGACGACAGAAGCCGAAAAAATTGTTTCCGCCGCCAAAAATACGGACAAGACGCTGATTACGGACGTTTCTGTCTTTGATCTGTACGAAGGCGATGCCTTGGGGGATAAAAAATCGATTGCCATACAGCTGACAATTCAGCCGGTGGAAAAAACAATGACGGACGAAGAAATCGAAAGCGTTTGCCGCCGCGTTGTCGGTGCCGTCAGCGCCGCGACCGGTGCTGTCTTAAGGAGTTAACATGACGAAACAGCCTTTGCTCAACAGCGCCGTTATCATGCCGAAAAACGGTCAAAAACCGAAACAACTGGTTATTTACCTGCACGGCATGGGCGGAACGGGGGAATCGAACGCCTGGTTTGCCGAAGAATTGCAACAGGTCATGCCAAACGCCGTTTTTTACATTCCCGACGGGTTAGAAGCCATGGACGGAAACGAAGAAACGCGTCAATGGTTCAGTATTCCCAAAAATTTTAAAGACATCTGGTTTGCCATTCCGCCCGAAAAGCTGGGAAAAAAGCCGTTGAAGAAACTGACGCGTATGTACAAATGGTATAATTCCGCGGCGTTAAAAGTCATTGAATTTATCCGAGAGCGCATGAATTTTCATAAAATCGGCGCACAGGACACCTATATTTTCGGCGTTTCTCAGGGAGCCATGATGGCTGTTCAGATGATTGCCGAATCCGATCTTTTGGCGGACTGGAGCAAGGAAGGAACATTAATTCCACTGGGCGGTGTCATGATTATTGCCGGCTGTTTAATCAATGCCGCCGAAGTCGAGGCTCACCCGTCTTTGGCCCGGCCGGAATTTATTCTGATTCACGGTTCCGAAGACATAACGGTGCCTTTCCGCGCCCATTTGCTGACGGATAAAATCTTGTACAAATGCGGACAAAGAACAGTTTCAAAAGTCATCTGGGGCAAAGACCACACCTTTTTTGAAAAAGAGGCCATGGACGAGATCCTGCGATTGGCAAAACCTTGGGGAGACCGTTATTTATAACAAAAAAAAGGCTTCGTTATCGCGAAGCCTTTTTGATATATTCGACCGGCAAGAAGCCCTTGTTTAAAACGAACATATAGTGCCTGATTCGTTTAAAAAACAGGTCATCATCGTCTTGAACGGACTCCCAGGCCAATTTTGAAAAATCAAGCTGATGCACTTGTTCGATTCTGTCACCGTCAAACACCCAAACGGCTTCCACGATTTCATGATTATTTAAAAGATTTTCCGAAAAACAGAAACACTCCCGCCGTTTTTTAAACTCTCTTATTTTTCGGCAGCCCGTATCGGGCATCTGCTCTGTCAGACAGGAAATCGCCCGCGACCGCCCGGGAAAGATCGTTTCCAAATAATCAAGAATTCTTGCTTTTTTAAACGTCCCTGCCCTTTGCGCATAGTGGCTTAATTGATTTTCCTTTAATAAAACAGGCGCTTTTATTCCTGTTTCCGACACATCGTTTGTAACGGTAATATATGAATACAGCATTTAAAAACGTTCCGATAAAAAACTCTTTTTTCAAAAGAGCAGTCTGTTTTCCTAAGCAATCCCCAAAAAATTACTGGACAAATTTTTTAGACAAACGTATACTTTCTTCAGATCTCATCGGGAAAAATGTTATGTCTGCTGAAAAAAATTGTAAAGCCACTTTATATTTATGTACACCTGTCGGAATGCTGAAACCGGGATACAACCCTTATGATCGGTCCGGAATTACGGCGCATACGGGACACGCTTTTGTCGGATTAACCGATGAAACCGGCAAGGAAACGTTATGGAGTTTTTCTTTTTCGCAGGCCAAAAACGATTTGGCAAAGGTCACCGGTTGTCCCGGCAAACTTTCGCAGTCTTTTCCGCGGTTTTCCGAATATAACGAGGCCATTGTCTATCCGATCACACGCGAACAATTTGACGCCGCCAACAAAAAGGTGGACGAGATCAAAAACAAAAAAATGACCTATCGCCTGTTTTCAACAAACTGTTCAACGGTTGCGTCGTCCATTCTGCGGGCGGCCGGCGTCGGCAAATGCCCGGTCATGGCGTTATCGCCGCATACGCTGACAATGAAAAAACGGGCGCTATTGACCAAGCGACGGGTTGAAGTGGCCTTTTTTAAAACCAAAAACAAAATCCGGGAAATGTTCGGACAGGAAAAGGCTCCCGAATCGAAACTGTTGGATAAGTTGCGCTCCAAACCGATGCCCGTTATGATCCGCGAAGGAACCAGAGCTTTTAATTATGAAGAAAAGCTGGATCCCGGCCGCATTGTCGATATGTTGGTGGATCGAAATGCCCATAAACAAAAAGTATGGGGACAAAAATCTTTCTTTGATAAGATAAAAGATAAGTTTTCCAGATAAAGAGAAAAAATGGCGGATATTCAGTTCCATTCTACTGAAATAGCATGCTTTTTCGCAGATTTACTGCAGGAACAGAACTTTGCCGTCCTGGCTTCTTTTAAAGAAAACAAAAAAGGAAATGATCCGCGTTGGATGGATTGTATCAACGCTTTGCACCGGGCTGTCCAGACAGGAGAAGTTAAAAATATTAACGAATTGTCTTCTTTTGTTTTTGAAAAACAGCCGGGCCATGATTTTTCAAAGGAAGAACAAAAAGAAATAAAAAAAACGCTTGAAGCAGCCTATCAAAAATATGATGCTTATTATCAGCTTCATGCGGATCAGGCAGAGGCTTTTGCCCGAAAAAACAATGAACTGAAAAATGACCCGAACGTCGGGTACAGGCAGGAATTGGACGGTTTATGCGACTTGTTCGGCGTAACAAAAAATCAGACTTTTCATGCCATATTGGCACCGACGGCACAAAAAAGCGTAGAAGGACAGGCATGGAATCAAGGCTTTATTCAATACACCGATTTTTCACAGAAAAAAGCGGCCGCGGAATATATTGACGGTTCTCCTGTTTTACGTTCAAAGATATCGACACCGCTTCATGAATCAACGCATCTGATGTTCAAACAGGCCGGTTTGGAAGAAGCCTTCATGAATCCGAAATCGGACGGTATGAAAAAATTAGTACAGGCAATGGAAAACACTTTTAACAAAGATTCTTCCGCCCTTTTAAATCCTCATGCGCCGATCAGATGGAATGCCGTGCGCGCCATTGATGAAGCAATGGCTGCCGCAACCTGTAAATTTGTTGATATAAAACACGGCAACTGCGGCAAAGATCCGGAAAATCCGGACGTCAAAGAATGGTATAACGGTTTTAAAGCCGCCAACGATCTGGCGCCACATGCCTTTAAGCTTATAAAAGACTATATGAAACAAAATAAAAAAATCAATGATGTCTTCTTTGGCAAAATGGCCGATTTATACACCCGTTCACAAACACGTGAGCTGTCTTTGCAGCAAAAACTGATGCACTGCATGCCGAAAGAAGCTTCCGAATCGGCGATAAATCAAACTCTTTGCCGGCGAAAAAAGGATATTTCCCGATAAATTTATTTTGCCGCTTCGCTTTGAATGCGTTCCACCATGGCAAAAAAGCCGTTGCGTCGTGTCGGACTGAGATGAGATTCCAATCCCAATTGTTTAAAAACAGATTCAACGTCCGTCTGACGAATTTCTTCTTTGGTTTTGCCCGACAGAATAATGCGCAAAACGGCAATCAGCCCGCGGACAATATGTGCATCGCTTTCCCCGACAAACGTCAGAACATTATCCTTTATGTCCGTTTTCAGCCAGACCTGGCTCATACACCCGTCAACCTTTGTCTGATCGTTTTTATCCGCGGAATCCATCGGCGGCAGAGCATTCCCCAGTTCGATCAGGTAAGCGTAACGATCTTCCCAGTTTTCCAAAAATGAAAAGTTTTCAATCAGTTCTGCCGTATCCATTTTTATTTCCTTAAAAAAATCAGGTCACTATCCGTTTGTATATTTAATCTATATTTAAAAAAAATCCATGTTAAATTTCCGGCAAAAACAGATTTTCTGAAAACAGAAACAAACCGCCGGTAAAAACAAAAATTTTGCATAAAAATATAGACAAAAAAATCCCCGCCTTCAAAAGACGGGGACGTTTTTTTAAGCTTCCAAAATTCCCAACCTTTGAGCCGTAACAACGGCTTTTGTTCTGTTTTCCACATGCAGGTGACGCAGCAAAGCGTTAATATGCAGTTTCACCGTTGCTTCCGAAACATTCATTTCATAGGCGATTTGTTTATTGGACAATCCGTTGCTGAGATGCTGCAACACTTCGCTTTGCCGATAGGTCAGATTTTTTCCGTTCGGTAATGTATGGGTTAAAATTCTGCCTTCTCCCGGCAAGCGCGGACGTTTTTGCAATCCCTTTAAAACAGCCGGAGGAACATATAAATTACCGTCAACAATCAAACGCAACGCATTGATAATTAAAGAATCCGGAGATAATTTTGTAATATAACCGACGGCGCCGAAGCTGAATGCATCAAGAATATCTTTTTGATTTTCGTTTTCGCTCAATACGACCAACCGGGCTTGCGGGAAAATAATTTTTAACGATTGAAATTTTTCTTTCCATTCAGCGCCCATAATATCACTGTCAATAAAAATTAAATCAAAATCCTTTTTTTGATCGGCCAGAGCCGTAACAGACGGGAAATCCGTTACTTCCTGCAGTTCTGTCAAAGCATCAAAACGTTGTAATTGTCGACTGAAACCTTCACGAAATAAAGTATGATTGTCAGCAATTAAAATTTTCATCTTTTTATCCTTTCTTAAAGATTAAATCGAATTTTCATTATTCAACCCTAAGAAAAATACTTGAACAAAGATAGATATCTAAACGAATTAAGACTAAATAACTAATTCTTTTTTTGTTTATAATTCTTTTTAAAAAAACAAAATATTCCGTTTATATCAAAGAAAACAACAGAATATTGTATGATATACTTTTTTCTATAGTTTTTTTGATATAAAAAAAATCGCCTTTTTGACAGAGTGATTGATTAGACAAAAGAAAAATTTTTTCACTTTTGTTTGACTCTTTTTGGCAAAAAGATCAGTAT
This sequence comes from uncultured Alphaproteobacteria bacterium, assembly GCA_944393745.1. Taxonomy (GTDB): domain Bacteria; phylum Pseudomonadota; class Alphaproteobacteria; order CAAGCB01; family CAG-977; genus UBA11549. The sequence continues at coordinate 14,014 of CALYBD010000001.1, forward strand.
AAATATCTTATGCAATAATTTTTAGAGGATTTTATGAAAAATATCTGTCTTTTCCTGTTCTTATCGGTTTTTTGTCTGGCCGGCGGTCCCGCCTTTGCCAGCGAAGCCGATTTGGTCTTGCCCGATTTATCTTACAGTTTTGAATTATTCGGCCAAACAATGACCGGCAAAGGACTGCTGTCAATCGGTATGATCGTCTGTTTTGCGGGTATGGCGTTCGGTATCAGCGAATATATCCGCATAAAAAAACTGCCTGTCCATAAAGCGATGGAAGATGTCTCGATTCTGATTCATAAAACGTGCGATACCTATTTATTCCAACAAATCAAGTTATTGTGTCTGCTGGAAATCATTATCGGCGCTTGTTTGTTTTATTATTTTTATATTCTGCGTGACTTTCCGTTACTGCGCGTCGGTATTATTTTTATGTGGTCTTTGTTGGGAATTGCCGGTTCCGTATGCGTTGCCTGGTTCGGCATTATCATCAACAACTACGCCAACTGCCGTACGGCATTTGCGGCTTTGCGCGCCAAACCGGACGAAGTAATGGCTTTGCCGCTGCGTTCCGGCATGTCAATCGGCGTTTTGCTGATTTGTGTCGAATTGGTTTTAATGCTGGTTATTCTGTTATTCGTTTCCCCGGAAGACGCCGGTTCCTGTTTTATCGGTTTTGCGATCGGCGAATCGCTGGGCGCTTCCGTGTTACGTATTTGCGGCGGTATTTTCACAAAAATTGCCGACATCGGTTCGGATTTAATGAAAATCTTTTTCAATATTAAAGAAGATGATGCCCGCAATCCCGGTGTTACCGCGGACTGTACCGGCGATAATGCCGGCGATTCCGTCGGTCCGACGGCGGACGGGTTCGAAACGTACGGCGTTACCGGCGTTGCTTTAATCACCTTTATCGTCCTGGCGGTCGGCATGACATTGAATCCGGACGGATCCACCACATTGACGCCGGGCGGATTGTCTGTACAGGCAACTTTAATCGTATGGATCTTTACCATGCGTATTTTAATGATCATCACGTCCATTCTGGCGTACGTGCTGAACATGAAGATTTATAAGTTTTTTATGGGCAGCAAGTTTAATTTTGAACTGCCGCTGACTTTGCTGGTATGGTTAAGCTCTTTATTATCCATCGGCATTACTTACGGCGTCAGCTACCTTTTGTTGTCGGGATACGGCGATGGTCTGTGGTATAAATTATCAACCATTATCAGCTGCGGAACGTTATCGGCCGCGTTAATCCCCGAATTAACAAAAGTCTTTACGTCTTCGGGATCGAAACATGTCCGCGAAGTCGTTAATGCCGGCCGCGAAGGCGGTGCTTCGCTGTCCATTCTGTCCGGTCTGGTTGCCGGTAATTTCAGCGCATTCTGGAAAGGCATGACCTTTACGGCATTGATGCTGATTGCTTATTGGACAGCGTGCAGCGGTCTGGAAGAAATTATGATCTTCCCGTCTGTCTTTGCGTTCGGACTGGTGGCGTTCGGTATGCTCAGCATGGGACCGGTCACGATTGCCGTTGACAGCTACGGTCCCGTCACGGACAATGCACAGTCGGTGTTTGAATTGTCTCAGATCGAACAAATTCCGGGCATTGCCGAAGAAATTAAAAACACTTACGGCTTTGAACCCGATTTTGAAAAAGGAAAATTTTATCTGGAAGAAAACGATTCCGCCGGCAATACGTTCAAAGCAACGGCAAAACCTGTTTTAATCGGAACGGCTGTTATGGGTGCCACAACAATGATCTTTTCGATCATTTTGATGTTGCATTTACAGCTGAGCCTGCTGGATCCGCGCGTTTTAATCGGCCTGCTGGCCGGCGGCGCCATTATTTACTGGTTCTGCGGGGCTTCGATTCAGGCGGTTACGGCCGGAGCCTATCGTGCCGTTGAATACATTAAAGACAACATTCATCTGGAAAATACGCAGAAAGCCTCTGTCAAAGATTCCAAAGCCGTTGTCCGAATCTGCACGACTTATGCGCAAAACGGTATGATTAACATTTTTGGCGCTTTGTTTTCCTTTACACTGGCTTTTGCCTGTTTTGACCCGACATTCTTTGCCAGCTATCTGGTATCAATTGCCATTTTCGGCTTATACCAGGCCATCTTTATGGCAAATGCGGGCGGTGCCTGGGACAACGCGAAAAAACTGGTCGAAGTCGATATGCATGAAAAAGGAACAGAACTGCACGCGTCAACCGTTGTCGGCGATACCGTGGGCGATCCGTTCAAAGACACTTCTTCGGTCGCGTTAAATCCGATTATTAAATTTACAACTTTATTCGGTTTATTGGCGGTTGAAATAGCCGTATCGTCTCAGGAAACGGCAATCTGGATCGGCAGTCTGCTGTTGGTGGTCGGGCTGTTCTTTACAATCCGGTCATTTTACAGCATGCGCATTCCGGTGCCTTTGGACGACTGAAGCAAAAACCCCGCATAACGCGGGGTTTTTTTTACTTGTTCAAATCATTGCCGGTTTTGTATAAATTCTTTTAGTTTTTGAGCCGCCGAAACGCCTTGCTTCGCATTTTTTCCAGCATAATCAATCGCCGTTTTGCCATTTTTGTCTTTAACTGAAAAATCAGCGCCGGCCTTGATCAAAACTTCGGCAACAAGAGGATTCGCATTAAACCCGGCGGCATACATCAAAGCCGTTTTTCCCGACCAATCCGTTGCATTCAGCTTTGCGCCGGCCTTGATCAAAGCCTCCGTCACCGAAGGATCAGAGCAGTTTTCCGCCGTATGCATCAGCAGATTTCTGCCGAAAATTCCTTTGCGATCCGCATCGGCTTTGGCGGCAATAAGCGGCTTTACGGCATTAAAATTATTGTTGACGACGGCAAAAATCAAAGGTGTCGCTCCAAACGTATTTTCTTTATTCGGATCTTCACCGGCTTTAACAAATATATCAATGATTTCGGGATTAGCATTAAATCCGGCGGCATACATCAGGGGTGTCGTTTCATGCATATCCCCTTTGTTGATTTTTGCCCCGGCCTTAATCAAGGTCTGCAAAACAGCCGGATTTGTATTCATGGCCGCATAGACCGCAACGGTTTTTCCTTCTTCGTCTTCGGCATTCACATCGGCCTTGGCATTGATCAACGTTTCCAGAACAGCCGGATCCGTTGATTTTTCCGCAGCATACATCAGGGCGGTTTTTTGATCTTCATCAACGCCGTTCACATCGGCTTTGGCGTTGATCAGTGTTTCCAAAACAGCCGGATCTGCTGATTTTTCCGCAGCATGCATCAGGGCTGTTTTTCCTTTTTCGTCTTTGGCGTTCACATCGGATTTTGCCTTAATCAGGATTTCCAAAACAGCCGGAGAAGCTTTTTTCCCGACAGCATGCATTAAAACCGTTTTACCGGACTTATCACGAATTCCGATATCCGCCCCCGATTTCAATAATTCCTGCAACACGGCCGGATCCATATTGGCCGCGGCATACATCAACGGCGTGTAACCGAAATCGTCCCGGGCATTGATATCGGCTTTGGCTTTAACCAGCACTTTTACGGCTTTCGGATCCGTATATTTTTCAGCAATATCCATCAAAGGCGTTTGCCCGGACCGATCCCGGGCATTCACATCTGCTTTTGCTTTAACCAAGACGGCTAAAACGTCGGCGCTGGTATTATATTGTGACGCGTAGTGCAAAACAGGTGAGCCGTATTTATCCGTTGCATTGATATCGGCACCGGCTTTAATAAGTATTTTGGCATATACCGGATCAGCATTTTCAGCCGCGTATGTCAACGGACTTCTTTGAACGGAGTCACTTTTCAGATTGACGTCGGCGCCGGCTTTGATCAATGCTTTTACAACGGCCGGTGAAGCGTCCGAAACGGCATACATCAAAGCGGTTTTTCCGTTTTCATCCTTTTGATTGACATCACCCCAAGCTTTAATTTTCTTTTTTACTTCTTTAACAGACAGGTTTTCCCAATCGATTTTTTCAAAATCAACGGCCCAAACCGGCTGTATACACACAAAACAAAAAAGAATTACTGCCAAAAAACGGTTTTTCATTTTTACCTCCCGAAGGATTAATTAATCAGTTCAAAGCCATCGTCTTCAAAAAACAAATGAAACGGCCGGCCGTGCGGAACGGAATACAGCTTTAATCCGAACAGCAAAACAAAGCAACGTACCACGGCACTGTGTGCCGAAATGCCGATAATCGTATAATCGTTTTCAAGGGCGATCTTTTTTAAAGTGCGCAGAATTCTTTGCTGAATCTGGCGTTTTGTTTCACCGCCTTCAAAACAGACGTCCATATATTCTTCTTCCAGGCTGTGCCAAGCCGAAGCGATATCGGGGAACAAATGATGTATTTCCTGTTTTGTTTTTCCTTCGGCCGCGCCGAAACAGCCTTCAATTAATCCGTTTTCGATTTTTAACGGTGCCTGTAATACGTCCGCGACAATTTGCGCGGTTTGAACGGCTCTTTTCAAAGGAGACGAAAAAACAGCCTGAATCCCCGAAAAGCGCAATTCTTCTGCCAGCTGATGCGCCTGGCGCAGTCCTGTTTCGTTTAAGGGGATATCTATGCCGCTGCCCTGCCATCTGCCGGCCAGGTTCATATCCGTCTGACCGTGGCGGAAAACATAAAATTCCTTTTTCACCGTTTATTCCTTTACTGCCATTTCAAAAGAATAGCTGATTTTTTAATGCAATCCAACGATTATAATCTGAAAGAGGGCGTTATTTTCGATAGTCGTCATGATATTCTGATGATTATTTTTTTAAAGGATAACGCTATGTTTAATATTGACCGTCCGGCATTGATATTTCTTTCTTTACTGAAAGAATTTATCCGAGAAACGGAACACAGTCTGGCTTATTTTTTTGCTCTGCTGGTTTTTGTATTCACTTTTTTGCTGGCTTTGTTCGGGCGGGAAGCTTTATACACCGGCTTAATCGGTGTTTTATGTCTGCTGTTGATCAAGCTGCGTGACATTATCGAAGGATTTGGTTCTTTTCCGCGGACTTCAGGTCGTATTATTCCGGAAAAACAACTTTTTAAAGAGCTGCAGATTTTCTATACGGTTTTTAACGATGCCGCTTTGATGCTTGCGGCCAAAGAAAATTCCGATTCCTCCCCTGAAACAAATCCGACCGCGAAAAAGCGAAATTTGCTGACCTGCCTGCAAAACTGCCGCAAAACGATTGAAACCGTCTGTTTGCTGATGCCGGATCAACCTTTGACGCCGGAACTGAAACGGGCATTGGAAAAAATGATGGCGACGGCACAGAAGTATCTGTTGCACAACCTGCAAAAAAGATATGCTTTGACGCCCCAACAAACAGATCAAATCAAAAAAAGCCTGACGGAAGAAACAACCGATGACTTTTTATTTCAGACACAACTGGAATTTTCCGGCATAGATGAAGCCGTTGCGCAAAAAATTGTAAAGATCGGCGCTGTTTTCAGAAAAATCCGTTTTTATATCAATTTTTTTGACGAAACGGAAACAAAATAACCTTCCGCCACGACAGAATCATCGCTTTAAAAAACGTTTAATACCAGGAAAGAGCCCCTTTTTCCCGCTTTAAAAAGCCGAACCATTCACCGACCTGTTCCCCTTTGACATCAGACAGAATAAACATAACGCTTAAAGCCTTTTCTTCTACCTGATCATCATTTTTGACGGGGACTTCCCCCAATTCGACGTCCAAGACATAATCATACATGATTGACCCGTCCGTCACCCACAAAGATTCGGTATTCATCAGCTCATGTTCAACGGCCTCGTGCACAATGGCCGGCCGCACCTGCGCCGTCGGGTGATAATTCAAAACATCGCGCAAAGCAATTCTGACGCGTTCCGGCTTGTTTTGAAACAAATCGGACTGCAACATGTCTTTTATGACGCGGTATGATAACAAAATATAGTCCTGATCCAGCGGTCCCGCGCCCTTTTTCAGGCGCAGATAAGTCATATAATCGGCAACGTCTTCGCGGCGCAGTTCGGCATCTGTTTTAATAATGCCGCCCCGCTTTGCTTCTATCGTCTGATCAGCGACGCAGGAAAAAAGAAAAAATACAGCCGCCGCCGACAATCCTTTTTTTAAAAAGCTTTTCATTTTCCCTGCCTTATTTATTTTTTCGGATTAAAACGTAGACCCGTTATACCCCCACAAAATCCCCGGAACGGAAGCAAATTCGATATAAACACGGTTTGCCGGAACCTTCAGCCGGGATTCAACCATTTTTGTCAGGGCATCGGACAACAGCGGTATCTGTTCTTTGGTCATGCCGACACTTTTCATTTCCATATACACCGTCGGCATTGTCGTTGCGGCAAACAACATATGTTCATTGGCACAAACGTTTACCATAACATAGCTTTCCGGTTTTCCGATTGTTTCCGCAACAACACGGGACGCATGATTTAACAAAGCCAAAATCGTTGTTTTTTCCAAATCAATATTGGTTTTAATCATTAAAAACGGCATAAAAACTCCTCCATAAAACTCCACGGGAAAGTGTAGCGCCTTGTTTTCTTTTATACAACCAAATTTAATACAAAAAAAGAATGCCCGAAAACACAGGCATTCTTTTTTATTTTTCGGCGACCTATTCGGCGGCCGTATCGGGTGCCGGCGTTTTACGGCGCCGACCGGAATATCGGCGACGCGGTTTTTTAGCCGGCTTTTCTTCTTTTTCCGGAGCCGGCAAAGCCTGCTGCGGCTGAGGCGCCGGTAAAAGAATCGGATCCTGCGCTTCGTTTTCCGATGATTTTTGTTCGGCTTCGTTTTCATTACGGCGCCGAGCAGAATGGAACCGCCTGCCCCGGCGCAGGAAATGGCCGCGGCGATGCTTTTTGTCGTTATTTTTTTCTTCCTGATGATTTTCCGTCGTTTCCGCTTTTTGTGAAGACTTTAACCCCTCTTCAAAAACGGCATCCGCCTGAATGACCTCGATTTCATTGATTTCCGGTTCAGCCTGTTCTTCCCAAACGTCCCGGGAATCCGGAGTGGCTTCGATTGTCGGCTGTTCCTGATTTTCCTGGCGCGCCTGATTTTGTTCGTTTTTGTTTCGGCGATGACGGCGGCGACGTTCGCGCGGCGGCCGTTCACGAACAGAAACCGTTTGTTCTTCCTCTTGCGGTTCCGCATCGTCTTGTTGCGCCCCGGACACGGCAACGGGATCTGCTTCGATGCGGACAACCCGTTCTATCCGGTAATCCGTCGGGAACAACAAAGAATCATCTGCTTCCAAAAAGATCTTTACATCATATTTTGTTTCGATTTTATGCAGATCTTCGCGCTTATTGTTCAAAACATACAACGCCGTTGATGTCGGAACCGTCATGCGCAGTTCGCTGAAACGACGTTTCAGGCTTTCTTCTTCCAAAATATGCAGTGTATGAATTGAAACGGATTCCGTTGAACGGACAACCCCTTTTCCTTTACAGTGAGGACAAGGCAAATAACTGGCTTCGATAAAACTGGAATGCAAACGTTGACGCGACAATTCCATTAATCCGAAACCGGTAATGCGTCCCATTTGAACCCGGGCTCTGTCACGTTTCAGGGCTTCTTTCATACGGCGTTCGACCGCATGATTGTTGCGCGGTTCTTCCATATCGATAAAGTCAATGACGACCAGACCGGCCATATCCCGCAAACGCAGCTGGCGCGCAATTTCATCTGCGGCTTCCAAATTCGTTTTCAAAGCCGTTTCTTCGATATTGCGTTCTTTTGTCGCACGGCCGGAATTAACGTCAATGGCGACCAAAGCTTCTGTCTGATCCATGACAAGATAAGCGCCGGATTTTAATTGAACGATGTTGCTGTGCATCGATTCCAGCTGAGATTCCACCTGATAGCGGAAAAACAACGGCATCGTTTCATCTTTGTACTGTTTGATTTTTTTGGCATGGCTGGGGGTTAAGATTTTCATAAAATCCTTTGCCATGCGGTATTCGGCCTCACCTTCGATTAAAACTTCGGAAATATCACGCGTATACATATCGCGCAAAGCCCGTTTAATCAGATTGCCTTCTTCATGAATCAATTCGGGAGCCGAAGATTGCATTGTTTTGTCGCGAACCTGGACCCATGTTTTGATCAGATATTCGTAATCGCGTTTAATTTCCAGACTGGTACGTTCTTTTCCGGCCGTTCTGACAATAACCGACATACCTGCCGGCAAAGGCAGCTTTGAGATAATCGTTTTTAATCGTTTTCTGTCAGCCGCATTTGTAATTTTGCGCGAAACGCCGCCGCCGCGGGCATTATTCGGCATCAAAACGCAATACCGGCCGGCCAAAGACAAATATGTTGTCAAAGCCGCCCCTTTATTGCCGCGTTCTTCTTTGGTTACCTGAACCAACAGAACCTGACCGCGATGAATAACCTCCTGAATTTTATATTTTTTGATTTGGCTGTAACGGCTGCGATCCATCACTTCGTCATTTTCGTCTTCGCTGACCGTTTCGACGATTTGTTCGGGCGCTTCTTCTTCGGCCGGATCTTCCTGAACTTCGGGCGTGTCGGCACTCAACGGCTGATTTTCATTGTCATCGGTTTTTTGTTTCCGTTTCCGTTGCGGTTTATTATGCGCCTTTTCTTCGTCTTCTTCTTCGTTTTCCTCCTGCAGCAAAGCTTCTTTTAAAGCTTCGCGATCCGCAACGGGAATCTGATAATAATCCGGATGGATTTCGTTAAACGCCAAAAATCCGTGCCGGTTGCCGCCGTAATCAACGAAAGCGGCCTGCAGTGACGGTTCCACTCTGGCAACTTTGGCTAAGTAAATGTTTCCTTTTAACTGTTTCTTTGTTGAAGTTTCGATATCCAGTTCATCTAAACGGGTTCCATCGACGATAACGACTCTCATTTCTTCGGAATGAGTCGCATCTATAAGCATTTTTTTGGTCATTAATAATAAAACTCCGCGCCATACAGCCTGTCTGCGGCTGCAGCTGTTTGTTCAATACAGATGTGAACGGCGCTGAAAAGGCGAATACAACACACTTTGTCCGATTCAGACTGATAAATAAATTTTCCACAAGCGGCGTCTTTCCTAAAAAATCCTTTTCGGCCATTCCACAAAAAACTTTGAGGAAGCTGTTATTGCTTTCTTGCCGTGCCGTTCGCGCTTCGTGTTCAGACGGCGCAAAGGAGGCAGCAATAAAAAAAATTTCTTTCAGCGTGCCTAGAATAACCATCTATTAACCAAAGAACAATCATATTTTAGTATGGTAAGTTAGATTTTTTAATTTTTCAGAGGAAAAAAACGGAAAAATGGCTGTTTTTCAACGAATGCGCCTTTTACTGATCGGAACCCTCCTGCTGTGTTTTTCGCGGCAGGGAATCTGCGCGACGGTGCAGGACATTCGTCTGGGAACACAAAGCGGATCGACAATCCGTGTCGTGATTGATTTAACGGAAAAAGTTCCGTTTAAAATTTTTCCGTTACAGAATCCCGATCGCGTTGTCATTGATCTGCCGTCAACGGTTTTTTCCGTCAAACAAAAAGATCTGCCCAAAAAAGATTATCTGAACGAAGTGCGGCTGGGATCAAACGAAAACAAAGCGGCCAGAGTTGTGTTGGAATTTAACCGCGGTGTTGTCATCAGGCGGTCTTTTATGCTGGCGCCGCAAAGCGGGTTTCAGTGGCGGCTGGTCGTTGATCTGGATTTGATGGCAAAGACGGACGGATTGAAGCAAGTCACGGCGGAATGGTATGATAATTCCGTCGGCGAAGAAAAAAAACAACAACAGCCGGCACAGACGGCGCCCAAAGAAAAACCGTTGATTGTCCTTGATCCGGGACACGGCGGAAAAGATCCGGGAGCCATCGGTGTTTCGGGCGTTTATGAAAAACATTTAACCCTGGCCATGGTCAAACAGCTGCGTGCTTTATTGGAAAAAACGGGGCGCTACCGTGTTAAATTAACACGGGAAAAAGACGTCTTTATTTCTTTATACGCCCGCCGGCGTTTTGCCCGGTCCGCCAATGCGGATTTATTTATTTCGATACACGCGGACAGTATCAACAAACCGAAAACGCGCGGATTATCCGTTTATACTTTATCGGAAAAGGCTTCGGACAAAGAGGCCGAAAAACTGGCCGAATCCGAAAACAAAGTCGATTTGATCGCCGGCATTGATCTGTCCGGGGAAACCCAGGAAGTCACCGATATTTTAATCGATTTGGCCCGCAGGGAAACAAACAATCATTCGTCCTTTTTTGCAGAAAAACTGATGGACGAGATTCGCACGGAAATTCGCGTGTTGCCCAATTCGCATCGTTTTGCGGGATTTGCGGTTTTAAAATCGCCGGACGTGCCTTCTGTTTTGATGGAAATGGGATATCTGTCAAACAAGGAAGAAGAACGCCTGCTGCGCCAGCCGGCTTATCGTGAAAAGCTGGCGAAAGCCACCGTACGGGCAATTGATTCTTATTTTGCGGAAAAACATAAGGCAAATTTTAATTGAACATGGACAAATCATGCGCCGACAGTTAAACTGCCATTCGGAAGGAATACGGAATAAAAGCAATGTCTAAACTTTTTTCAACGCTTGTCAGTTACGCTTTGTTTTTGGGAATACTGGGATTAATCGTACTTTTGCTGATTTTTTCGCATTACGGCAAAAATGTTGACGATTACCGCCGTCTGGCGACGTACGAACCGCCGATCACCAGCCGTCTTTATGCGGCGGACGGACGTCTTTTGGCCGAATATGCTTCGGAAAAAAGGGCGTTCGTTCCTTACGAAGCCATTCCCAAACAGTTAGTTCAGGCGTTTATGTCCGCCGAAGACAAAAACTTTTTTTCACACGGCGGATTAGACTTTGTCGGCATTACGCGTGCCGTATTTCAAAACCTTAAAAACATCGGTTCCGGGCGCAGAATGGTCGGGGCATCGACAATCACGCAGCAGGTGGCCAAAAACTTTTTGCTGACAAACGAAGCCTCTTTTGAACGCAAGATCAAAGAAGCCATACTGGCAATTCGCATTGAGCGCGCCTTTTCCAAAGAATATATCATGGAACTGTATTTAAATCAGATTTACATGGGGCATTATTCTTACGGCGTTGCGGCGGCAGCGTTGAATTACTTTAACAAATCGTTGGACGAACTGACGATTGCCGAATGTGCGTTTTTGGCCGCTTTGCCCAAAGGGCCGAACAATTACGATCCCGAAAAACGTTATGATGCGGCCGTTGAACGGCGAAACTGGGTTTTGTCCCGTATGCAGGAAAACGGCTATATTACCGAAGAACAGGCACTGGCCGCCATGGCCGAACCGATTACTTTGGCTTCGCGGTCGGAAAAAGAAATAGCAACGGATGCGGAATACTTTGCCGAAGAAGTCCGCCGGCAGCTGGTTGCCCGCTATGGTGAAGATGCTTTGTACGAAGGCGGTCTGGTTGTTCGTACGACCGTTGATCCGGAAATGCAGAAACAGGCGGCGTTGGCGTTGCAGTACGGTATGATTTTTTATGATCAGCGCCACGGATTTCGTGAACCGATTACCAAAGTCGATCTGTCCGAAGAAGAATGGCTGGACGTTTTGTTGTCGGTTCAAACGCCGGACTACGCGCCTGAAGGCTGGGTTCCGGCAGTCGTTTTGGCCGTTGATAAAGAAAAAGCCGAGATCGGTCTGAAAACCGGGGAAACCGGTACCATTCCGCTGGAAGAAATGAAATGGGCCCGCAAGACCCTGCCCGATCAGACACTGGGGCCCGAAATCAAGCAGGCTGATGAAGTATTAAGCGTCGGTGACGTCATTTGGGCGGAACCGGTAACCCATAACGTTAAAAAGCAGAAATACCCCGAACATTCCTATGCTTTGCGTCAAATTCCCAATGTCGAAGGCGCCATGATCGTTTTGGATCCGCATACGGGACGCGTGTTGGCCATGGTCGGCGGATATTCGTTCAAGCGGTCTCAGTTTAACCGGGCGGTACAGGCGAAACGCCAGCCGGGATCTGCTTTCAAGCCGTTTGTATATCTGGCGGCTTTGGACGAAGGTTTTACGCCCTCCTCATTAATTTTGGACGCTCCTTTTGTCATGGACCAGGGCAACGGACAAGGTAAATGGAAGCCGCAAAATATCTCCAAGCGTTTTTACGGGCCGACAACCATGCGTGTCGGGATTGAAAAATCCAGAAACCTGATGACCGTTCGTCTGGCCAGAGCGATCGGCATTGAAAAGGTTGTTGAATATGCCAAAAAATTCGGTATTTCCGAAGACATTCCCAATCAAATGGCGATTGCTTTGGGATCCGGCGAAACGACTGTTTTAAAGTTGGCGACGGCATACGGTATGCTGGTGAACGGCGGCAAGAAGATTGAACCGATTTTAATTGACCGTATTCAGGACAGAACCGGCGTCACTGTTTATAATTCGGATTCTCGGCCGTGTATCAACTGTCAGACGGAAGGCGGCTGGAGCGGAGAACCTGCGCCGCAAATTCCGGATATTCGCGAACAGATTGAGGATCCCCGCAGCGCTTATCAGATCATTAATATTTTAACCGGTGTTCTGGCGCCGGGCGGCAGTGCGCAGTCTTTGCGTTCGCTGGGGCGGACTTTTGCGGGCAAGACGGGAACGTCAAACAATAATGTTGACGGTTGGTTTGTCGGTTTAACGCCGGACCTGGTTGTTGCGATTTTTATGGGCTTTGACGAACCGCGGACGTTAGGGGCTCATGACACGGGCGGCGTTGTTTCCATTCCGGTATTCAGACGTTTTGTTCGGACAGCCTTAAAGGATCAGCCGTTAATTCCGTTCCGTGTCCCGGCCGGCATTCGTTTTGTCCGCGTCAACCACAAAACGGGCAAGCCGGCGTCTCCCAAAGATCGCGATGTAATCATGGAAGCCTTTAAATCCGGGGAAGACTGGCAGGGTAAGATCAAAGGATACATTGACGGATCCGATGAAGAAACGGTTCTGCCGCAGACACCGGATCAGCCGGCGGCTTTGCCGGAGAACAACCCAGGAGAAGGGGAAGAAGAAGACGACAGCATTCCCGATATCGGCGGTATTTTCTGATCAGGACAAAAAAAATGAGAGCAGAACTGCAAGCAATTATCAATGACATCGAGCAGTCCCTTGCACTGCTGAGGAGGCATCTTTGACTGGGACAACGCGCTGAACCGATTGGACGAGATTAATTCTTTAACGGCCGATGCCGATTTATGGAATAATCCGGCGCGGGCGCAGTCTTTGCTGGCCGAACGCAACAGGCTGGAAGAATCCATACAAACGTTCAGCGCGCAGCAAAAAGAATTACAAGATACCGTTGAGCTTTTGGAATTGGCGGAAAGCGAAGACGATCAGGTTGTTTTGGACGAAGGAAAAGCCGCCTTGGAAAACCTGCGCCGACAGGTTCAGAAATCGGAATTAGAGGCTTTGCTTTGCGGCGAAGCGGACGGAAACGATACTTTTTTGGAATTGCACGCCGGTGCCGGCGGTACCGAAGCGCAGGACTGGGCGGATATTTTGTTGCGTATGTACACCCGCTGGGCAGAAAAGCACAATTATAAAGTCGAATTACTGGAACAAAGCGACGGGGAAGAAGCCGGCATCAAATCGGCCGTCATCAGGATCGGCGGGCACAATGCTTTCGGCTGGTTAAAAACGGAAAGCGGCGTTCATCGTCTGGTGCGCATTTCGCCTTTTGACGCGAATGCGCGGCGGCATACAAGCTTTGCGTCGGTTTGGGTATATCCGGTTATTGACGACACGATTCAGATTGACATCAATCCGGCGGATTGCCGAATTGACACGTATCGTTCTTCCGGTGCCGGGGGGCAGCATGTCAACAAAACGGAATCGGCCGTTCGCATTACGCATTTGCCCACGGGGATTGTTGTTTCCTGTCAGACGCAGCGATCGCAGTTTCAGAACAGGGATACGGCCTGGGCAATGTTGCGTGCCCGATTATACGAGCTGGAATTAAAAAAACGCGAAGAACAAAGCAACGCCATTGAGGAATCGAAATCCGACATCGGGTGGGGATATCAGATTCGGTCGTATGTCTTGCAGCCCTATCAAATGGTCAAGGATCTGCGCACACAAGTGGAAACGTCCAACGTCAAATCCGTTTTAGACGGAGAGATTGATTTGTTTTTAGAAGCTTCTTTGGCTGCCAAAATAAAGGGCGTGACATGAAAAAGCTTTGCCTGATCTTTTGTTTTATGCTGACGACGGGGTGTATGCGGCCGCTGTATGAAACGGATTATCCCGTATACCGGCAGTATAAGTACTGGGAATCTGCGGACAAAGACTGGCAGGAAATTGATTATTTTCAGGTCCAGGCGTTCAGAACCAAACGGGGTGATCAGACGGCTTTGCGTTTAGTGCCCCAGCGTGACGGGTTGCCCTCAACGCGGGACGGTTATTTACAGGCGGCGCAAAAAGCCGCATTCAACATCATGACATCTGTCTGCGGTGCGTCTTTTGTTTCGCCGTTGCCGGCGCAGGCACCGGAAAACGGTCGAACGATAGACCGTTTCTTTTTTCAATATGCCGATGCTTCCGTCGGGGTTGTTTTTTCCTGTCGTCCGGGCCAACCCAAAGGCATGGATTTAGTGGCCGAACAGCAGAAGTGGTCTTTGGCCGACAGGCGCTGGGACAGCATCAGCGGGCACAATGCTTTTGTTGATGTTTTACCGGCATCGGCCGAAGGGCGTCGGCAGATCAGGATTCGGTTATTCGGCGGCACGTTGTCGGACAACAAGCGTCTGGCGCGCAGAATTATCGAAGACACCTGCCCCAATAGCAATTTTAGGATATTGTCCGACAGGGCCGGATTTGATATTGTTCCGGCGGGACGACTGCCGGACGTTGTTTCGGACGAGAATGTAAGAATTTATGATTTCACTTGTACGCCTTAGGACAAAAATGACGATTTTTATGCAGATTGCCGTTGGATTGATATTACTTTACCTGCTGGCATGTGCGGGGATTTATTTTTTTCAGCGCCGGCTGATGTACAATCCGTATTTTCACGTCAACACGCCGCACCGTAACGAATCGCCTGATTTGGAAAAAGTCACTTTGCAGACGAACGACGGATTAAAGTTGGAGTCTTATTACAAAGCGCCAAAGACCAAATCGGACGGGACGATGTATCCGACCGTATTATATTTACACGGCAACACGGGTCCGGCCGGCGATGCGGCGCACAAGCTGATTCCGATTGTTGATGCCGGGTACGGTGTTTTGTTATTGGAATACCGCGGGTTTGGTTCGAACCCCGGCAAACCGACGGAGAAAGGATTGATTGCCGATGCCGAAGCCGGCCTGCACTTTATTCATTTAAAGCAGGGTAAAAAGGCGCAGGTAATTTATTACGGTATGTCGATGGGGACGGGGGTCGCCAACGGTTTGGCGGAAAAGCGTCCGCCGGCGGGATTAATTTTGGAATGCGGTTTTACGTCGATGACGGACGCGGCGCGTCATCATTACTTTATGTTTCCGGTAAAGTATATGATAAAAGATACTTTTGAATCCAAACGCCGAATTCAGACGTTGCAGGCGCCGTTATTGGTGTTGCACGGTCAAAATGACAGGACTGTTCCCGTTGAACAGGGCAAAGAGATGTTTGAAACGGCGCCGACGCAGGACAAGACGTTGAAACTGTATGCCGACGGGGGTCATATTAATTTATATGACTTTGGATCCAGCAACGATATTGTCGCGTGGTTAAACGCGCGATTTTTGCCTTAATTTATACTGATCAGAATGAAACGGCGGTGCATAACCCCGGTGTCCCCGCGGGCAGATTTTCCCCGGGTTCCAGACCGGCGACAAGCGAAAGAGCGACAAGATAGCTTCTTTGATCAAGGGAATCCCCAAGAACGGTTCCTTCGCTGAGGGGGAAGTTACACGCAACAAAGTTGGGAATATAGACGCTGGTGACCGGTGCGATTCCGCTGGACAGGATATAATAAGCGGATCCCAGCGGCTGATGTTGCGTAACGACCTTTCCCGTTGAGCTTGTAGCCGCGCTTAAAGGTTCCGTTGCTTTCTGCAGCATACCGACAAATCTGGAATTTCCCGTAGCGTCGGACACTGCGCGCAGTGCCGTCATTTTATCCGCCCCGTCATAGCGCGGCGGGATCGCGCGGATCGTGATGATATATTTTACGACGTCCGTTTCATTACCGCAGGTAACCGTTGTTTGTTGATTTTTATCAATACAGAACAGATAGCTTCTGGTTCCGTTTTGGGGTTTATAGGTTGACGGCAGCCGTCCCTGAATATACTGGAATACCGTATTGCCGTTGCCTTCTTGTCCGCCGGATATTTGTCCGTTTTCGGTAATTGCCAAAGGAACGATACCGTCGGCAGCCGAATTAAAGTAGGCCCTGGACTGTTCGGCATCAATCCGCATGGCGTCCAAGTATCCGTATTCGGCGGAAACGTGTTGTTGATACATACTTAACGCCATTGCCTGATATACCGGAGCGATGAAGTTTTCCTGAGGCTTTGTCTTTTCGTACAAATTGCCAAACATCACTATTCCCATTAACGATGCCAACATCATCCAAAAAAACATGGCCGCCTCCTTTGTTTTATTTCTTCACCGCTCCGGCACTATCCTGTTACAAATTAGGATTTTTAGCCGTTTGAATCATGTTACCATTGATAACCATATTCGGCATGGTAAAGCGATCCGGATTAAAGTAGCAATAGGTGTGCGCAATCGCCGACCAGCTGTTGGCGGTAATGCCGCCCGCGTTCCAGATATATCCCGCAGTGTTGATATCGTTGGACACAGGGGTTACCGTTCCCATTGCGATTTTCCATCCGTATACGCTGGTACCGCTGGTAATCGGCTGAACGATCAGGCCCAGTTTGGTTGCGGGTTGAACCAGCCCCGTCACGTTTGCGATATCGGAATTGGCATAATTCTGCCATCCCGGGTTATACGTAACCGTGGCGTTATACGGTCTTTTATCCGGACTAATCATATTTACCTTGCCTAATTCAAAGACCGTCGGCGTTAAGGTCATCACCGCCTGATATCCGTCGGGGCACGGCCCTTCGTCATAAGCGGCCAATCCTTTGGTAGAGCTGGAGAAGCCTGATGATATCGCGGCGCCTTCGTTTGAAACGGCGCGTCCCGGTGCCGGGACAGCCCCCATGTAGGGGTGTGCCCAACAAAACGAACCGTTAGGACATTCTGAATAATTCGTTTTATGATAAGAAAACTTCACATACGTCCCCGAGCTTGTACATGATCCGTTGCCGGCAACGATCGGGTGTTTAGCTGCGCCGTTGGCGCCGCAGTTAAATTCCCAACCGCCGGATTTCAATCCCAAATCGTTTAACGAATAATACGGCATCGTGAAATCACAGTTTCCGTTACCGCAGGGCCACGGGCCGGATCCGTAACTGTTTGTCAGTTCGTAAATCCCTTTCAGGATATAGTTCGGCAACGCTTCGCTGAGTCTGGCTCCGCCGCGTGAAGTAATTTTGATATCATTCATCACGGACATATACGACGGATCTATGCGGAAATGAGCATATTGCGTATCACCGCTGTGTGTATTATACGGTGCAATACCGCCATCTGCGTGGTTTGCAATCGTCACAAGAGCGTTCGTTCCGGCAGAAGTTGATCCGGACGTATAACCGGTATCCCCGTTAACGCTTAACTTTGCCCGATTGCTGTAAACACTGGCCAGATAAGCAATTGTATGAGGACTGGCGTTCGCATTCAATTGTACAACCAATCCGGTATTATTGACCAGCATCCGGGTTGGTGTATTGGAAGTAGTATTCAGCACATCAACGGCAAAATTATTAGCCGTCAAAGCAAACGAAGATTTATTATCGAGAATTCTTCCTCTTAAAGTCGAATTGTTTATAACGAAGTTCGTTGTATTCGAAAACGTTTGTTGCCCCGGATAAGTTGCCGAAGTACTGCTGGCTCCCGCCGTTAATTCAATTTGTCCACCTGTCCCATTAATAGATGTGCCGTTGCTTTGCAATTGATACGAGGAATTATTCATATAGAAAGCAGGAGTAGAGCTATGAACCTCAGTTCCTGTGCGGACAAGCAAAGAACTTTTCCCGATCATGGTTGCTCTGTCTTCATCCATTGTCAGACGGGTAGCCGCAGTCCCTTCATTAATCATTGTATTCGAACCAACCGTTGCCAATTCAATCCATTTACTGTAAATAGAAGCTTCCGTTTGAGCATCTAAACTGAATATATCACTTTCCATTGATATGTTATTCGCTAAAACATCAAGATTCGTTGCCATTTGCACAAGATCGTTATCGGCTTCTATTTGAATCTTGTTGCCGCCGACAAACAAATCATCATCAGCATTTATATTAACGTTCAGCGCGCCGACCTGAACCCCTTTTTCCGTTGCCGTATTTGAAATAGCAATGTAACCGGCATCAGGTAAGCTCAGTTCAGCTTCAGAAGCCGTCAGATTTAAAAGGGAAGTAGGATTCTCCGTGTCTCCCACGGAAAGACGGACTTCCTCATTTGTCTGTATATGTGATTTATCCGTACCCAGAGCAATCATGGCATAAGAAGTATCCCCCGGATTTCCGATTTCATCATCATTTTCGGTGTTTCTTGTTCTGATCAGGATTTTGCCGTCAATGACTTCCAATCCGCCGGCGTTATTGATTTTATAGCAGCCGTCGCCTTCGCAGTTTGTGGCGCCGCCCATATCCAAATCCGTAAACATGGAATTGGCGCCGGGCAGTCCGTCAACCTTTTTTCTGTACAGGTAATCACCCGAAAAACCCGATGAATAAATCGTTGTGGCCGCGACTCTGCCGCCTTCGCTTTCAACGGCAGAGTCCCCTAAATAATCCGACAGCTTTCCTTCCCAGATTCCTTGCGCGCCAAGAATTTTCTGCATTTCCGGCGTGTTTGTGTCTGATCCCGATTCGCCGCTGCCGCCGGTTGATCCAGGACCATACAAAGATTCGACCAGTCTTTTGGTACGCATATACCCGCCGTCGGCCCCGATCATGGAAGCAATTCTGGACGCCCGACGGTCATCAATCGGATTTTCGCTTTTGGATAAAACAACCCCTGTCATTTTATATCTGGTACAGGCACAGGTTCCGCCTAATCCTGTCACCGTGCCGTTCGACATGGTTCCGCAGGAACAATCGTTTGAAGAAGTGGACACACAATCATTCTTTCGCGCTTCCGTACATTGGGCGCGCACGCCGACCTCAAAATCATCAACCAGTTTGTTGCCCCGGAAATTCTCCCCGTCCAGATAAGTCGCAGACAGATAAGGTGCCAATTCCTTGGCCTCTACCTGAAACGATGAATCGGACGGTTCCGAAGAAGCGGCAATTTCCTTTGCCTTTTCCTGATAATTCGCTTCGATCCAGTTGCTCAGCGCATCTTTGATTTCCTTCATTTGTCCGGCAATGGCGACCTCTTCCATTTCAGAGGTACGGTCCGCCGTCTGACGCACAATCATCGGCGACATCATTGTCATTAACCCCAGCAACGCAATCGCCTCAATCATCAATGCGCCGCGTTCGTTGCTTTTATCGTTGATCCGGTGCGTAAACATGGCAACCTCCTCTAAAAATTTGTTCCGTCTTTGCTTCCCTTAAACGAAACGTCCACCGCTTTCTGACCTGCCCGCTGCCCGAAAAAATACAAATACACTTCGGGCTTTGAAGCTTAATTTTCATTTTAACGACCGAAAATAAACGAAATCAATGAAAAACACCTATATATGAAGTTATAAGGCGCAGAAATCCGCCGTTTTTTAAAAAATATGACTTAAGTCATATGCCGGCAACCTATTGAAAAATAACACTAATGAAAATCTTAGGGGCATAAGGCCCCTTCCGTCCCGAACCGGTTTTCGCCAATTTTCGGGGCAAATTCAATTCAAAATAAAATACTTTTCGGGCGAATCGATACTTTTTGAATGCGAATCGCCCCCCTTGACCGATCCCGGCGCAAAGATTCTTTTGATCCGGCATATCACCTTTGGATCAGATCATGACCGATATAAAAGACAGCCCCCTAAAATCGACAATTTGTTGAAATAAACGCCGTTATCGCCTATGATGAAGTCGGACGGATAAAACGAGAAAGAAAGAAAATGCCCGACATCTCTTATTCACAGGAAATAAGAAGAAAGCTCGTCCATCTCAGTTCGTTATGGATGCCCGCCCTGATTTTCTTTGTTCCAAATCGGCTTTGCGCCGCTATTTTCGGCGGCGTGCTGATTTTTAATCTGCTGGTTGAATACGGATATCATAAAAAATGGCCGGTTGTTTGCAAAACCTATGGCCGCTTGTTCGGCAAAATGCTGCATACAACAGAAACAGATACCCGTTTCCGCCCCAGCGGCGCCCCTTATGTCCTGGCGGCGGCTTTGTGCTGCTGCCTTTTGTTTTCACGCCTGAATGCCGTAACCGCTCTGGTCGTCATGCTGATTTCCGATACGGCCGCCGCCCTGATCGGCAGAGCATTCGGCAAACATAGAATCAATCATAACTCTAAAAGCATCGAAGGATCCGTCGCCTTTTTCCTGTTCGGATCGGCCGTGATCTGCTGTGCGGCCGCCCTGTTCGGCGCCGATGAAGGGTTTATTGTTCGCGGCTGCATCGGCGTCTTTATTGCCATGTGGGCGGAATTATATAAAAATCGCCTAAAAATCGATGATAACTTATCCGTTCCCCTGATCATCGGCGTTTGTCTGAGCCTGTAAAGGCAAAATCTTAAACAACGTTATTTCCGACGGCGCAAATAACCGCATCGGCGGCCCCCAATACCCGGTACCGCGGGAAACATAAATCCATGCCCCCGTCCGATCCAGCGGATATAATCCGGCTAAAAACCGATTCGCCGGCTTGACCAAAAAATGAAACGGAAAAATCTGTCCGCCGTGCGTATGTCCCGAAATCTGCAAATCAAACAAATCCGATTGATCCCCCGCCGCCTTGCCGTTCGGTAAAGGCGAATGCGACATTAAAATCCGATACTGCCCCGGTTCGGATTGTTCAACCGCCCGGGCAATGTCGGGCTTTAAGTGCCCGATCCGGCGAAAAGATGCGTCCGTTACGCCGGCAATGAAAATATCCGGCCGCCCCAAAGCCGTCCCTTCGTTATATAACACCCGCATGCCCGAAGCCGTAAAGACCTGATCCCACATTTTAAAATTGTTGTACAGTTCGTGATTGCCCATCACGGCAAACAAACCGAAACGACTGTTAATCTTTTCCAGCTTTCGCGCAATCTGGCCGGCCTCGGCAGATTCATCGTCTCCGATATCGCCCGTTAATAAAACGGCATCGGGATTTAAACCGTTTATCCGATCAATTAAACGTTCAATCTTTCGCAAAGAAACGCCCCGGTGAATGTGAATGTCGCTGAGCTGCACAAACGTAAACGGCTGCGAAATCTTGTCCGTTTTTAAAACAACTTCCTTTACATCGGCGACCTTAATCCCCTCATAAACGGCATACAGCGAAATCAACACGGCAATGCCCAACGTGGCAATATTGACTTTGTTGCGCAGATCCGGGCGCGCCGGATCGATTTTTTTGGCAAACGGCTTTTTAAATAAAAGCCCCAGCGCATAAACCCCGTACCAAACGGCGTTGCGCAACAGCAAAACCGAAAACAAAAAAAACGCCGTGCCGAACAAATAATACCCGATATTATGAATCCACCCTGCCGCCATCGGATTTATCCAGTCGCAATGTTCCAAACGCCGCGGAAAAAACGGAGCAAACCAACAAAATAAGATAACGGCAAAAATCCATATCTTTTTTTTTGCCGTCATTGATTTCGAATACAGGCATACGGCCGTAAAAAATGTCGCTATCGTTCCCGTCAAAAGCATTAACATAAAAAAAGACATCTTATTTTCCTTTTAAAAACTCCCCGCGAAAGCCCTTTTCCTGCCCGATCGTACGGCCGATAGCTGTAATTTTTGATTCAATGCGGCCGCGTTCAGAAACAAAAGCACGCCCTTCGCCTGCCTTGCCGGGATATAGTTCATATTTTTTACGGTATTCTTCCGCCGTTATATTAGGCATAACAACATTTGCCCCGCTTTGTAAAGCAATAATGCGCCCGTTCGGATCCAAAGCCTCCATCGCCGTCGTCGCCGGAATATTAATATCCGGCAACAACAGTCGCGTTAACGCCATCGTTTTTAAAGACAACGTCAATTCCCGCCCCCGCGCATCGGCCAAAGGCGTCTGCGCATGGGGAATAAACGGTCCGATACCGGCCATGTCAATATCCATCTGCTTGAAAAATAAAATATCGTCGGCAATGGAATCAATACTCTGCCCCGGCAAACCGACCATTGATCCGGATCCCGTTTCATACCCCAGACGCTTTAAATCCGTCAGGCAACGCAAGCGGTTGTCCCAGCTCATTCCCGGATCCAAACGATGATACAAAGCCTTGTCAGTTGTTTCTATTCGTAACAAATATCTGTCCGCCCCGGCCTGTTTATAAGCCTTGTATTCCTCATACGTTTTTTCCCCGATACTTAACGTAACCGCCATGTCCCGTTCTTTGATCGCGCGGATAATCCGTGTTAAGCGATCAACCGTAAAATAAACGTCTTCGCCGGATTGCAACACAATCGTTTTATATCCGGCCCTTGCCGCAGCATCAACATGGGCAATAATGTCTTTAAC
The DNA here is from genome assembly GCA_944393745.1 of uncultured Alphaproteobacteria bacterium. Taxonomy (GTDB): domain Bacteria; phylum Pseudomonadota; class Alphaproteobacteria; order CAAGCB01; family CAG-977; genus UBA11549. The sequence goes on from CALYBD010000001.1 coordinate 36,671, forward strand.
ACTCAGACGGTAACGCTGCGCCTGCCGATTGTCCCGTCGAATGCCGCAATAACAGCAATTGTTGCGGCAGTAATTCGAAAATTCGATCAAAGCCCGCAAATGAACCGCCGGCCCGACGAACAAAGACCGCACTTCGTCCGCGGCCGCCAGCAAATCAGCCGTTGATCCCGAATCACGCAACAAAGCCGTGATTTCATCCTTTTCCAAAGAATGCGTTTTTCGCGCTTTTTCAATCAGATCAATCATGCCTTTTCCCGTCTTGTTGATTTTTCATAAAAAGAAATATTAAAATATATCAAACTTTAAAACGGAATACAAAAATGCCCGCTTCTTTTTACAAAATCGGATTCGGCACCTGGAAAATGGGCGGGACAACTTTGCCCGACCCCCATAACGATGACCGATCCGATATCGCCGCCATCAGAGACGCCATCGATAATAATATTGTCCATATCGATACCGCAGAACTTTACGCCGACGGCAAAGCCGAAACGCTGGTCGGACAGGCCGTTGCCCCGTATAACCGCGCCGACCTTTTTATCGCGTCCAAAGTCAGAGAAACAAAACTGAACTATGACGCCGTCTTAACCAGCTGCGCCCAAAGCCTTGACCGGCTGGGAACGGATTATCTGGATTTATACTATGTGCATAAACCCAATCCCGATATCCCCGCAGAAGAAACGGCCGCCGCCTTTAACGAACTGATTAAACAAAAAATGATAAAACACGTCGGGCTGTCAAATGCCGGCGTTGAAACAATGCGAAAATACGCCGCGGCGCTGGACGTGCCGATCTTTGCCGCACAATGTCACTATAATTTGATCGTCCGCGAACCCGAACGCAAAGGCGTTCTGAAATACTGCCGCGAAAAAAATATTCACTTTATTGCCTGGCGGCCGATTCAACTGCCCTGCGAAGAGCTGAACATTCACGGCCTGTTTGAAACGGGGGCTTATCCGTTGCTGGATCAAATCGCCCGAAAATATGCCGTTTCCAATGCACAAATCGCCGTCCGCTGGCTGACGGCGCAGGAAAATGTCAGCTTGATCTTTAAAACTAAAAATCCACGGCATCTGCGCGAAATCATTGACGCCGCAGATCTGTCAATCGATCCGGCGGATCTGAAAGAACTGACAGATCATTTCCCGCGTCAGGAAGACACCGGTTTTACAACAACCGGCAAATCCCCCCTGATCTAAGTCCGTAACAGCAAAATATCCCCGCAACGACCGCGCAACCTTAGCCATCTGTCGGATTTGTCCTGCGGATTTTCCCGCCAAAAACGATCGAACAATTGTCGGTGTTGCGCCGCATAAGCAGGATCATCAATAAAAAAATTACAGATTTCGTGGTTTCTTTCCACAGCCGAATCCGTCCAGTTAAAAGAACCGCTGACCGTATTTTTGCCGTCAAAAACCGCCATCTTGGCATGCATCAACCCCTTGGTCGTATGAATGCGCACGTCAATACCGGCAATCATCAACCGTTCAACGTCATTTATGTCCTTGACGGAAGCCAGCTGAGAACGATCCGTCAGCAGACGAATTTTCACGCCTCTTTTCTTTGCCGCAATCAAAGCGTTGACAACGGACTTTCTATTAATGGCATAAATCGCGGCATCAATATAATCCTGCGCCCCATTAATCAAATCAATAATCTGTTTTTCGCACCTGACGCCGTCCGCCAGCTGATTGATCGCCAACGCCGGAGAAAATAAACCAAAGAAAAAATACATCAGTACCGCAAAAAAAATACGTCTCATACTTTCCTCTTGCCTTAACCGCCCGCTTTTCAGATATACCATACTTCATTTGTAAAAAAAAGAACGGCCGGAAAGGACTTTTTTTTCGTTTTAAATCCCTTTAAACTGACCATAAAAAACAAACCGAGGCACCATGACAACTTTTATTGCCGCAGGATCCAATTCCGACGACCGCCGAGCTCATTTGAGCTCGGCCGTTAAGGCGTTGAAACAAGCCGGTTATGACGTAACCGGCGTTTCCCCCGTTTACGAAACACCGGCCGCTTTGCTGTATGCCACGGCAAAAGACGACTGGAACAAACCCTATCTGAACTGCCTGATCCGGTTGGAAACAAACAAAAACGCTTTTGAATTGCTGGCCGATTTAAAAAATATCGAAAAAAACAACGGACGAACGGCGACAAAACGCTGGGCTCCCCGGCCGATTGATCTGGATGTTATCGAACATAACAACGAACATATTGATACACCCGAATTGTGCGTACCGCACAAGCTTTGTTTAAAGCGCAGCTTTGTGCTGGATCCTTTATCTTTTTTCAAAACAATCCCGCCCGAATTTTTATATACGAAAACGCATCAGCCGCTTGTTATGGGAATATTAAACGTCACGCCGGATTCTTTTTCGGACGGCGGTCAAAATAATCGTATGGACGTTTTTGAAAAAAAGATCGCCTTGTGGGCGGATCATCTGATCCCTCTGATCGACATCGGCGCGGAATCAACCCGGCCGGGGGCATCGCCCGTTAATCCGGCAGAGGAAATACAACGCCTGCAAGACGTTTTCCGTTTCCTCAGAAATTATAAAAAAACACCTTTTTCACCCCGTTTCAGCATTGACACCCGCCATTTTGAAACTGCCGCCAAAGCTTTGGAAAACGGTTTTGATATTTTAAACGACATTCACGGGTTTGACGATCCGGAAATGCTTGCTTTGGCCAAAGAACACAAAGACAAGCCGTGTCTTTTCACACACAGCCGTGACATCACCGCACACCCTTTGCAAAACACATTGAAAATCGTTGAACAATGGCTGGAAGAAAAAATTAACCTTTTTGAACAAAACGGCCTTTGCCTGCACAATATGATCTTTGATCCCGGCATTGGATTCGGGAAAACCGCCTGCCAGTCTTTACAACTGTTGCAAAACCTGGAAACATTTCACCGTTTCGGCGTCCGGTTGATGATCGGGCATTCCAGAAAATCGTTCATGAACGTTTTTACAAACAAGCCCCCGGCCGAAAAAGACATCGAAACAATCGGCCTGTCAATCAAAATTGCCGAAAAAACGGATATTCTGCGCGTTCACACCCCCTTGGAGCATAAAGAAGCCCTGTTGGCGGCGGCTCATCTGGAAAATCAATTTTTTTAATTAACGGCTTTGTTCCTGCCGACGCTTTAGAATCTGAGCCGTCTGGTCCGACATCGCAAGATATCGACGTACCTCCGGATAGGCGGCTTTCTGCCGTCCGGTCCGGACGCTGCGGCTGCCCGAAGGCATGGTCTTAAAGCCCGAACGAGCAAACTTTTTAATTTTTTCCCCTTTTAAAACCGCAATACTCAACGGTTCCGTCTGTTTAATATCGGACAGTTTCGTATTTTCAATACCGGTATCCAGATTAAAATTCGGAACAGACTTCAAAAACTGCTTTTTATTACCGTCTTTGATATATTGATCAGCTGCCTGTATAAAATCCACCCCGCGCCGAACGGCGTCCTGCGTTAAATCGGACAAAGATTTATGTACCGTCTGTCCCGTAACCGGATGCTTAAAAGAAGTAAAATCCTTTAATTCCGAAGGCATTTGCCGATCCTGTTGATAAAAACCGGAAACAGCCATGCCCAAACGCCCTTCCAGAAAATTATCCAGCCGGCGCAATGCTTTTCCCATTGCCTGATTTCTGGTCACTCGACTAATAAACGCCTGAACGGCCAGGCTGCCCTTATACACAGGTGTCAGATCATGATCAACATCAAACGTTTTTTGATAACACCGACAGAAAAAATCAGCGGCAGCTTCACGACTTTTGTGATCGTCTATAATCGTTTTCAACGGTTTGAAGATATTCAGATGCTGTTTTTTTTGTTTTAAAAAGTGCACGTCAAGCCACGTTTCAACATAACGGTGACGGGTCTGAGCATGCTTTACGTCCACCTTTTCCGGGTTATTTTCACGTACCTGGCTGCCTGAAACGCTGTAAATAAAAGGGTGAAAGACGGAATCAACGGCAGAATGCGTCAAAAACCCGTAAACAAACGCTTTTTTACCGGCCTGACGCCGCGGGTCTTTTTCCTTGCGGATATCGTCCAGCATTGTCACTACCAGATCGCGCGTATCATCGCCAAAGCCGCCGTGCATCTTCGTTGATAACTTTGATTCGGGCCCGAATAAAAAACAATCGTGGGAAATGGCCCCCATGTGATAAACGGATTCATGCGCCGCAGCACACTGCCGCATTTCGGCGGGCAGATTGTTCCGAATATCATCGGCCAGCATAATATGGGTTAAATCCCTGGGCATTCCCGGTTCCTTCTTCTTTTCCTGATAGTTTTAAGGAAAACAACAGAAAAGTCAATATTTTTGTCAAAAATTTTCATTTTTGTCAACTTATGACAATTCAAATAATCCCGTGTACAGCTGATAATACCGTTTTTTCAATCGGATCAATTCTTCATGAGTCCCGGTTTCAATAATTCGGCCGTGTTCCAAAACAACTATTTTATCGGCATTGCGTACGGTTGACAGACGATGCGCGATAACGAAAACCGTTCGCCCTTTCATCAGCATATCCATGCCTTGTTCAATCAATGCTTCGGTTCGCGTATCCACGGAACTGGTTGCCTCGTCCAAAATCAGAACCGGCGGATTGGCTATTGCCGCGCGGGCAATCGCGATCAATTGTCGTTGTCCTTGACTTAAATTAACGCCGTCAGCCGTCAAAACAGTGTCATATCCCTGCGGTAAAGAAGAAATAAACGCATCGGCGTTTGCCAATTTTGCCGCGGTATAAACTTCCTGATCCGAAGCGTCAAGTTTACCGTAACGAATATTTTCTCTGACCGTTCCGGTAAACAAATGCGTATCCTGCAAAACCATGGCCAAAGAACGACGCAAGTCGTCTTTTTTAATTTTGTTGATATTAATTCCGTCATAGCGGATTTTCCCGTTGCGCAAGTCGTAGAAACGATTAATCAGGTTGGTGATGGTGGTTTTCCCCGCCCCCGTTGATCCGACAAAAGCGATTTTCTGACCGGCTTTGGCTTCCAAAGAAATATCGTCTAAAACAATTTTTTTGGAATTATAGCCAAAAACAACATGGTCAAAGACGACGTCTCCCTTTAACGGCGTATAGCTGAGCGTATGGTCATGATGCGGGTGTTTCCAGGCCCATTGTCCTGTTCTGTACGGTACTTCGGCAATGGTTCCGTCTTTGGAAATTTCCGCATTCACCAAAGTAACATATCCGTGATCCGTTTCTTCGGGTTCGTCTAAAAAATGAAAAATCCTTTCGGCGCCGGCCAATGCCGACAAAATTGCGTTCAGCTGCATGGATATTTGAGAAACAGGCATTGAAAAACTGCGCGTATACTGTAAAAAAGCAGCAATTGTCCCCAAATCCATGCGTCCCGCCGCCGCCAGATACCCGCCGGCCATCGAGGTCACCGCAAACAACAAATAAGCCAAATTCCCGATAACGGGCATTAAAATGTTGGCACACGTGTTGGCATTGGAAGCCTGCAGATACAGATTTTCATTGTGTTCCGCAAAATCCTGTTTGATTCTTTCTTCGCGGCAAAAGACTTTAACAACCTTAACCCCTTCGGCCATTTCCTCAATATAGCTGTTGACGCGGCTTAACGCCTGCTGCTGTTTTGCAAAATAGCGTGCACTTCGAACCGTAATCAGCCGGATCGTCACCAGCATCAATATCAAAACCGCAATCACCAGACAGGTCAATAACGGGCTGAGAATAAGCATCATTACAAAAACACTGATAACCGTTGTGACGGATAACAGCATATGCGGCAGGCTCATGGAAATCATTTCGCGCAACGTATCAACATCGTTGGTATAAAGGCTCATCAATTCGCCGTGCGTATGCGTATCAAAAAACCTTATCGGCAGTTTTTGCATATGTGTAAACATATCGATTCGGATCTGACGCATCGTGCCGGTCACAACATTAAGCATCAGCCGGTTGAACAGATAAGTACAGAAAACACCGCCGCCCGCAATGGCCGCCATACAACAAACCAGTTGCTTAAAGCCGGATAAATCCGGGTTTTTCTGACCGATCAGAGGCACAATATACTGATTAACCGCCGGTTTCAGCAGATATGTCACCGCAACGTTTGATAATCCGGATCCGAAAACGGCCAGAACGACAAAAATCAGCTGAACTTTATACGGCAACATATAGTTCAGAATTCTTTGAAATGTCGCAAAAGGAGATTTCGGTCTTTCCATTTTTTTACCGTGCGAACGCGGCGGAATTGCTGCTTTTGCCATTATGCCGCCCCCTTTTGCTGAGAGATAAAAACATCACGGTAAATCGCGTTTGTCCGCATTAATTCGTCATGAGTCCCGATCGCGCTGAGTGTCCCGTTTTCCAAAACAATAATTTTATCGGCTTCCATAACGGAAGAAATACGCTGCGCAATAATAATTTTCGTTGTTTGTTGAAGCTGTTCTTTAAACGCCTGACGAATTTTTTTGTCTGTTGCCGTATCCACGGCACTGGTCGAATCATCCAAAATCAAAATTTTTGGTTTTTTCAACAAAGCCCGCGCAATGCACAATCTTTGTTTTTGACCGCCCGAAACATTAACCCCGCCCTGTCCCAGATAAGTGTTATAACCATCGGGAAAGCTCAGAACAAAATCGTCGGCCTGCGCGGCTTTGGCCATCATGCGAATTTCTTCGCTGTCGGCTTTTTCATCACCCCAGCGCAAATTTTCTTCAATCGTTCCGGAAAACAGCAAATTATTTTGCAGCACCATCGACACGGCAGAACGCAGAACCGGCAGACGATATTCCCGCACATCATGGCCGCCGACCAATATCCGCCCGTCGAAAACGTCATACAAGCGGGGAATTAATTGAACCAATGTTGTTTTTGACGATCCCGTTGCACCGATAATACCGACCGTTTCGCCGGATTTAATCGTAAACGAAATATCTTTCAACGTCAGATTTTCCGGCCGGTTTGAGTAACTGAAAGAAACATTTTCAAAAACAACGGAGCCGTCTTCGGGTTCCAATCCGTCTTTTCCCGTATCCGCGATATCGGGCACTTCGTTTAACACTTCGCACAGCCGGCGCACGGAAGCCTGGGAAATCACGATCCCGATAAACACGAACGAAATCATCATCAGCGACATTAAAATCATGCCGATATAAGTTAAAAAGCTGAACAGCTCGCCTGTCTGCATTTTTTGCTGAATAATGAAATTGCCGCCGAACCAGACAATACAGATCAAACAGGCCTGCATGGAAAAGTTCATTAAAGGCATATTGAAAATAACCATTTTTTCGGCTTTTTTCTGGGCATCGCGCAAATCTGTCGCAGAATCGTTGAATTTTTTATTTTCAAATTGTTCGCGCACAAAAGCCTTAACGACTCTGATTGCGATCAGCATTTCCTGCAATGCGGAATTCATCGCGTCATATTTGGCAAACATTTTTAAAAAATGCTTATGCGCCAGCGTTGACATCACCCCCAGCGAAATTCCCAAAAACGGAATCGCCACAAAGAAAACCGCGGACAATTCCGCATTAATCCGGACAGCCATTAACGTAGCGCACACCAACATTACCGGAGAACGCACCAAAGCGCGAATTGTCATCATAAAAGCGTTTTGCACAAACGTAATGTCCGTTGTCAAACGCGTAATCAAAGAAGCCGTTGAAAAACGATCCGTATTTGAGAAAGAAAAGTCCTGAATTTTTCCGAAGACGGCTTTTCTGATTTCCATGGCGAATCCGGCCGCCGCCACGGCAGCCAGGCGGGCTCCGGCGGCACCGCAAGCCAAAGAAACAAGTGCCGCCGCAATCATCAGCAATCCCGTTTCAACAATATAAGGCACATCTTTTTGTGCAATGCCGATGTCGATAATCCGTGCCATTAAAAAAGGAATATAAATTTCCAAAGCGACTTCTCCGATAACCGCCAACGGAGCCAAAATCGCCTGTTTTTTAAATTTTCCCAGATAAGACAACAGTTTAAGATTCATTTATCGTCCTTTATTTTTTCTTATTAAACCGCCGAACTGAAAACCGCGCAAGCAAAAACAGCGAAATCTTTCTTTCGTTTTTTTGAAAGCGGTTTATAATCCCCTCTGCTGCTTTAAAAGGAGATCAAGATGTCAAAAACCTCATGGAAAGCCGGAACAATGCTTTATCCGCTGCCGCCTGTTCTGGTCAGCTGCGGCACAACGGAAAAGCCGAATGTGTTTACCGTTGCCTGGACGGGTATTATTAATTCGCAGCCGGCAATGACTTATATTTCCGTCCGACCGTCACGTTATTCCTACGAACTGATCAAACAAAGCGGTGAATTTGTCATCAACCTGACAACGGCAAAAATGCTTAAGGCCGTTGATTTCTGCGGTGTCAAATCTGGAAAAAACACCGATAAATTCGCCTTAAGCGGTTTAACCCCCGCAACGTGCAAAAAAGTCAAAGCCCCCATGGTGGCAGAAAGCCCCCTCAGTCTGGAATGCCGCGTTACGGAAATAAAGCCGTTGGGGTCTCATGACATGTTTTTGGCGGAAATCGTTGCCGTTAATGTCGAAGACGAATTTTTAACAGCAGACGGTCAATTCCAATTGGAAAAAAGCAATTTGATCGCTTTTTGTCATGGCGCTTACTATGTTTTGGGGGGAAAAATCGGCACATTCGGATTTTCGGTTGCCAAAAAGAAAACCCGCAAACAAAGAATTGCCGCCATTAAACAGGAACGCCGCGCTTTAAAAGAGCAAAAACAAAAGAAAACAGCTTCTTTAAAACAAAAGAAAACTCCGCCCGCAAAAACGAAAAAAAATCTTTCTTCAGCCAAATCAAAACGAACGGCCGTCCAAAAATCTCGGAAACCCCGCAAACCGTTAAACATCAAAAAAGCTCCGTAACCGGAGCTTTTTTCTTCATTCGGGCTTGATTTTCCGGCAGGCGTCTTCAATCCTGTTTTGCAGTTCGCTGATAAATTCACGTTTATCCAGCCCTTGCGGCATTGCCGGCAAAAATTCGACAATAATTGTTCCGGGTTCTTTCATAAAAGCTTTTCTGCGCCAAAAATACCCCGAATTCAGCGCCGTCGGAATAACGGGAACTCCGCATTTTTCATACAACAACCCTACCCCCGGATTATAACGCGTCGTCACCCCCGGCGCCGTGCGCGTTCCTTCGGGAAAAATAACAACCGGCCGGTTTTCTTTTAATCTTTTTTCGCTGCCCTGCAAAATAGAACGCATCGCTTTTGTTCCCGATGACCGGTCAATCGCAACACACCCCGTTAACAATAAATTCCAGCCGAACAACGGAATATACAAAAGCTCTTTTTTCAAAATATAGGCCGGAGACGGCAAAATCGCATGAAACGCAATTGTTTCCAGTGCCGACTGATGCTTGGAAGCCACAATATACCCCCCATCGGCCGGCAGATTTTCGCGGCCGCGGACTTCGCATTTAATACCGACAATCCAACGCAGACCGAACAACAAAGCTTTGCCCCACAGCCGGGCGTTAAAACTGCGCGCCTGACGGGGCATCAAACCGGTCAACAACCCGGTCAGACAGAAAAAAAGCGTCGTGACAACATAGTAAATATTAAACAAAAGAGAACGAATTAATTTCATTGCTTGCCTGCCGTTTCAATGTTCACAGAAGTCGGGGAAAAAGAAAAGAAATGACTTAACGCCACAACAATAAATTTCATATATTCCGATGTAATCAAAGCAAATGTCCCCGGCCATTTCCACCATTCGTTATGTTTAACGGTCTGCGGAAAAACCGGATGCGGAATAATAACAATATCCGGCATTACGTCTTTAAATTCCGACAAACTGCGCGGCATATGATAAGACGCGGTGACCAAACGCAACGAGGTAAAACCGTTTTTATCCAGCCAGTCTTTACTTTCCAGCGCATTCCCGCGCGTATTGCCGGCAACGTGGCCCAAAGTAATATTATCGCCCAAATCTTCGGGCAATTCATCAATTGTTGCAGCCATCAGGGACCAGTCGACTTTTTCATTAACGCCGGAAATCAAAAGCTTTTCGGCTTTTTTTTGTTTTAACAACTCAACCGCGGCGGCAACGCGTTCCGTCCCGCCCGTCAAAACCACAATGGCATCCGTTGTCGTATCGGTATCTTCCGGTCCCTGATTAACCAAAGAAGCAAACCAAAACAACCCGCCTGTCCAAACGGCAATTAAAATCAACACGATCGGCAACAGTTTTTTCCACATCATAACATTCGCCTGAGTGTTCTTTGTACCGTCCAATACGCCGTCAGTGTTGACAGCGCAACCGCCAAAACGGGAACAAAACACAACAAAACCCACGAAAGCGTATCGAATCTGGCTTCCGACAACAATCCCCCTTGAATTTCACCGACCAGAGAAGACAGCAAAAATAAAATCGGCAGAACCCCCAAAAAGCCGATAACAGCGCCGATACAGGCCAGCAATGCCGTCCTTTTGGCATATTGTTTGGAAATATAACCGTCATGAGCACCGATCTGATGCAGCAGTTCAATCACGGGTTTATGCACCGCCAGCGAAGAACACGTCACATAGATAACGATCACGGACGTGGTAACAATAACCAGACTTAACAAGGCCGAAGCCAGCAAATCCAACGTCTGCACCAGGTTGATCAATTTTCCCAGCCACAGTTTATGTACGTCCAAAGACGCGTTCGGCGTCCTGTCGGCCAAAACGGTTTTTAACATATCCAGATCAACTTCCGCCCCGGGAATCAGCTGGACATCAATTAAATGCGGCATCGGCAGATCGTCCAGCAAAAAGGTATCCCCCAGCCACGGACGCAGCAAATCCTTCATTTGACTGTCCGTCAAAACGTTTGCCGAAGCAATCCCGGCCGTTTTGCGCAAAATATCCAGGACTTCCTGCGTTTCCTGTTGTGTTTTTTTCTTGTTGATTCGTCCGGCCTCTTCAATCGGGATCACCTGAACCGTCAAAGACCCGGAAATAGACCGGCTCCAGCGCGACAGCATGGAATTTAAAGATAATGTCCCGGCCGTTGTCAGTCCTGCAAAGAAAACCATCAGCATGACCATCCACGGCAAAAACCACCCGGACGTATCGTTGGCAAACGGCAGATCGCTGGTTTGTCTAAACATTCGGCGCCTCCGTTCTTAAATAAGGCTGATCCGGCGAATAACCGACCGGATAAACGGTTAAACGTCCGTTTGACAAATGCATGCGCGGGTACGGAAAAGCCCTGATCAGGCCTTCATTATGCGTAGCAATAACCACTGTCGTCCCGCGGCGATTTAATTCGACAAACAAGCGCATCAGACGCACGGCGGATTTATCGTCCATATTTCCCGTCGGTTCATCGGCCAGCAGAATCTGCGGACGGTTAATTACGGCGCGGGCGATGGCAACGCTTTGTTTTTGTCCGCCGGACAAAGTCGGAGGTCTGGCGTTCAGATGCGCCCCCAACCCGACCCACATCAGCAATTCGACAACACGTTTTTGAATTTCGTCTTCGTCATAACCGGCAACGCGCAGCGGCAAAGCAACGTTATCAACGGCAGATAAATGATCCAGCAAACGGAAATCCTGAAAAACAACACCGATCTTGCGCCGGATTTCCGGCAGATCGTCCCGACCGATACTGCGGACGGCTTTTTCAAACAGTTTGACGTGGCCGCGTGTCGGGCTTTGCGCCAAATACAACAGGCTGAGCAAAGACGTTTTTCCCGCGCCGCTTTCCCCCGTCAGGAAATGAAAAGACCCCGCAGGCAATGCAAACGAAATATCTTTCAGCACTTCCGCCCCCTGCCCGTAACGCAGGCCGACGGCGTCAAATTCTATGACATGCGATACCGCCACTGACTTCTCCCGTTGTTTTGACAGCCGTATTTAAACACATCTGAAAAAATAAGTTAACATTTTATACGCAAATCTGCATAATACTATGATTAAATTTTACGGGAAACAAAAATGCTGATTACGTGTCCGCAATGTTTGACGAATTATGATATTCCTCCGGCTTTGGAAGAAACCGGACAAAAAGTCAGATGCTTTAAATGCGGCTGTGTCTGGGAAATCGATGACGGCACACCGCTGCCCGAACCCGAAGATCAGCCCGGATTTGATGATGATGCCGCGGTTTTTGATCCGCCGCCGCCAGAAGAACCGGATATTTCCCTGACGGCTTTCCAGGATTTTTTCAAACAACCCGAAAAGAAAGATCCTTCTTTTTTTAAATGGATTCGTCCGTTATATTTTATCAGCCTGTTTTGTATTGCCGCTTCAATTTATTTGTTTTTCTTTCGTTCTCCGATCCGCGCGGCGGTTTCATTACAGACGCTATCTTACGAATCCGTACAGGAAGAATACAAAACTTATCTGGTTTTGCATGCGGCAGCCTATAACAACACCGACAAAGAAATTATGCCGCAAGCGTTCGTCGTGCGTTTTTCCGACAAAGACAACAGGTTGCTGACAACGGTCGAACTGGCTTCGCCTGTTTCCGTTTTACCGGCTAACGGTATGGAAAAAATAGATTTAAAAATCGAACGTCCGCCGTCACAAACCGCTCGGGCAACCGTTGTTCTGAGCAAATTCACGACACGTTAAAGCCACGGAGCCGAACGGGTCAAAGCCAGCATGTCGTCCAGCGTCTGACGTTCTCTGATCACGGCATAATCGCTGCCGTTCACCAGAATTTCGGCACACAAAGGACGGAAATTATAATTTGAAGCCATAGAAGCGCCGTAAGCTCCCGCCGTTTTTATAACGACCAGATCTCCTGCTTTCATGGCCGGCAATTGTCTGTCCGTGCCGAACGTATCGCTGCTTTCGCAAATCGGACCGACAACGTCATAAGAATGATCGTTTATTCCTTCTTTTACGGCGGCAATATCGTGATAGGCTTCATAGATTGCCGGACGGATCAAATCGTTCATACCGGCGTCCAAAACCAAAAAGCGCCTTGTTTCCGTTTGTTTTACCCGCACGACGCGGGACACCAAAACCGCCGACTGCGCCAACAGAAAACGCCCCGGTTCAAAAACGATTTCACAATTCAGATTTCCCAAAATCCTGCCGGCCAGCGTCATATACATTTCGGGTGAAGGCGCCTGATCAATCGGTTGATAAGCGACCCCCAGCCCGCCGCCGACATCAATTGTCCGAATATCTATACCGTCATCACGCAGCGAATAAACAATTTCCGCGGCACGTTCAAAAGCGGCTTCAAACGGTTCCAGATCCAACAGCTGTGAACCGACATGCACATCTATGCCGACCGGCTGCAATCCTTTTGATTCGGAAAACAGCCGATACAAAGAACGGGCTTTTTCCCAATCAATACCGAACTTATTTTCTTTTTTGCCGGTCGTAATTTTATAATGTGTATGCGCGTCAACATCGGGATTAATGCGCAAAGCTATTTTTGCTTTTTTACCGGCCAGCGCCGCTATTTCGTCCAGCATCAAGGCTTCTTCTTCGGATTCGACATTAATCTGCTTTATATTATTTTCAACGGCCAGCGTTAATTCTTCCCTGGTTTTGCCGACACCGGAAAAGACGATTTTGTCCGCCGGAATTCCCGATTTCAGTGCCAGCAGCAATTCGCCGCCCGAAACAATATCCGCCCCGGCCCCTGCTTGAGCCAGCAGTTTCAAAACAGACGGGTTGGCATTGCTTTTAATGGCAAAACACGTCAGCGCTTGTTTTAAATGTTTCTTTGCCGCACCGTCAAAAGCCGCAAAATGATCAAGAATACCCTGCTGAGAATAAACATAAAAAGGCGTCGGAATATTTTCGGCAATATCATACAAAGCCGTGTTTTCCGCATACAGTTGTCCGTTTTGATAATGAAAGGCGTTCATTTTATTTTTCCGTTTCCAAAGATTCGTTTAATTCCCAGATACTTTGCGGCTGTTTTTCCGTTTTCGGTTGTGTGTCTTTTGGTGCCGGCAACGGTTCACGGCGGGCGGGATACTGACGCGGATAAGTCGTCCCCGGCGGGAAATCCAACTTTCCCCGTTTGCCGCACCCGGTCAGACAAACAACACACAACAAAACACTGACGATTATTTTCATAATTAAAGTGTCTCCTTTTCAGCCCCGCTCAGAATAGCAACTGTTAAAAACTTATTCACCCTTTTTTTTTATTTCAAAAAAATGATATTCTGAAAAAATGAACAAGAAAATACGTCTGTTTATTTTTTATCTGATATTGGGGGGACTGGCGCCGCTGACGGCAGGCGCGCAGACCACGGGACGCGTTTCGATCAGAAACGTTTTGGCGCCGCAGACTTTTAAACTTTACCCGCGTCCTATTTTGGCACCGACGGCATCTTTTATGAATGACAAAGGCGAAGAAGTCTCTTTGCGCGATTTCCGCGGAAAAATTATTTTAATGAACATCTGGTCAACCTCGTGCACCCAATGTGTGATTGAACTGCCGATGTTGGATCGGTTGCAAAAAGATATGGGCGGCATGAAATTTCAGGTCATCGCGTTATCGTCGGATCTGGAACCTTTGCCTGTTTTGCGCCGTTTTTGGGTCAACCGGGGGATAAAACATCTGAAGATTTATTCCGATCCGCAGGCGCGTTTTTCCCATGCCGCCGGCGTAAAAGGATTGCCGACGACTTTTTTAATTGATGAGGAAGGACGCGAAGTCGGCCGAATCCGCGGTATTGTTGAATGGGACGGCCCTAAGATCAAGGCGCAGATCCGCGATTTAATCCGTGCCGCCAAAGAAAAAGCCGCCCGGAAAGCCCAAGAAAAAGCTTCAGAAACGCAACAGATGCCGCCTGTTGAACAAAAACGTTCCGATCCTGCGGAGTCTGTTCCGCCGCCGCCCGTCCGTTTAAAAGAAGAAATGCAAAGCTGGTTTAAATAGCTTAAGGAAACCTTGTCTTTTTAAAAAAAGCTTGATTCTGCCGTAAAAAGAGATACAAAGGGCTTGCTGATACAGCGCCAGAACAGGAGGCTCCCTTATGACCAAACCGCGCTATTTAACGATTTCCTGGGAACAATTCCACAGCGATGCCCGAACACTGGCATCAAAGCTTATCAATCGTAAAGATTTAAATAAAATTATCTGCGTTACCCGTGGCGGTCTTTTCCCCGCGGCCGTTTTGGCCAGAGAATTGGAAATCCGCTGGATCGACACAATCTGTGTTGTCGGCTATGACGAAGAATCCCGCGGCAGTCATGCCTCTTTGCTGAAAGTCCCCGAAACGGACGGCGAAGGCGTTCTGGTCGTAGATGACCTGGTTGATTCCGGCAGAACCGGACGCATTATCCGTGAACTGATGCCGAAAGCATATTTTGTTACCATGTATGCCAAACCCAAAGGACAAGAAGTCGTTGACGATTTCGTTCTTCCCGTTGATCAGGACACATGGATTTTATTCCCTTGGGAAGCAGAGCTGTCTCCGGCTTCTCCTCTGGTTCGGCGTCAAAAAGAATAAAGTTAAACTTTACTCTTTATAAAAGAGAACGCTGAAAAAAGAATTCCCTGTGATTTCAGTCACACTTTTGTTGTTCTTTTTCAGGCCGGATATTTTTTTGGATCAAAGATTTTTGTTTTCAGAATCGCCTGTTTCTTTATGGCAACGTTTTAAATAAAAAGAGCCGAAAAATTTTCGGCTCTTTCTTTTATTTTTCAAATTCCGGCTCTTTTTTTTCAGCCTGCTTATGTTCTTCTTTAGCTTTTAATTTTAAAAAGATGACGGAAGAACACGGAATGCTGAGCAAATAAATAATAAATGTCGTACTGACCGTCAGCCAGGGTTTATATACCAAAGCGCCGGCATAAAAACCGGCCAAAGCCAACACGGCAACGACGAAACGGACCGGGACGCGGAAATGCTTTAAAGAAACCGTTGGCAAACGGGAAGCCATTAAAAAAGCGCTGATAAACAGAAAAGCTTCAACAAACGGACCGCTGCGAAAGATTTCATTTCTGCTGTGAAAATACAGCATAATCGGCACCAAAGCCACATAGGCACCCCCCGGAGCCGGCAGACCGACAAAGAAATGTTTCCAATATGGCGGCTGCGGTTCTTCGTCCAGCATAATATTGAACCGCGCCAAACGCAAAGCACAGCAAATCGGAACCAGCAAAGCAAAAATCCAGCCGACCGGCGATGTCGTTCCCAAGGCCCAGAAATACATCAATAATCCCGGTGCAACACCGAAACACACGACATCGGATAAGGAATCCAATTCCGCGCCGAAATCGGAAGTTCCGCGCAACATACGTGCGACACGGCCGTCCAACGCATCAAAAACGGACGCGACCAAAATGGAAAAAACGGCAAATTCGAATTTTCCTTCCATAGCGAAACGAATTGATGTCACGCCGGACGACAAAGCAAACAATGTCACCAAATTAGGGGCAATGCGATTTAACGGCAAATCTTTAATCCGTTTACGGGAATCCTTCAGCATTTCAGCTTATTTCTCCTTTACGGGCGGGTCCTGAAACGGACATATCAGCCAGAATTGTTTCCCCGGCAACGGCTGTTTGGCCTTCCAGCACCAACGGTGCAATGCCTTTGGGCAGATAAACGTCCAACCGACTGCCGAAACGAATTAATCCGAACCGTTCGCCGGCTTTTAACTGATCACCTTCTTTGACAAAAGTCAAAATGCGGCGGGCAACCAATCCCGCGATCTGAACAAAAGCAATCTTGTGTCCCGTCACGGTTTCCATTGCCAGTTCCTGACGTTCATTGTTTTCGCTTTCTTTATCCAAAGAAACATCAACAAACGCCCCGGGCCGATAAAACATTTTCGTAATTTTTCCGGCCATCGGCGCCCGGTTGACATGCACACTGAAAACGCTCATAAAAATGCTGATTCGTGTCATCGGTTCTTCGCCGATTTCCAGTTCTTTGGGCGGAACAACTTCGGCAATAGCGCTGACAATACCGTCTGCCGGAGATAAAACCAGCGATTCTCCTTCGGGAATGGCTCGGCGCGGATCGCGGAAAAAGAAATAACACCACACCGTTAAAACCAGGCAAATCACCCCGACCGGTTTAAACAACATCCACATCAAAGCGGTTACGGCGGCAAAGACACCGACAAACCGCCAGCCTTCCGAATGAATCGGAGGAAGGATAAAACGGCGCCAGGATAAATCAACTCGGGACATTCGGAACTCCTTTTACATAATTGATGATGTATTTGTAAGCCAACCTTTCAAAAGAAAAAAGCTTTTTTTGCCGCCTTTTTATTTTTCGGGATTTGCCGGCAGGACAAAGACCTGGTTCGGATAAATCAGATCCGGATCCTTAATTTGATTTTTGTTTGCCTGATAAATCGTGACATAAGCAAATCCCGTACCGTATAAATGCTTGGCAATTTTCCACAAACAATCGCCTTTGACAACACGGATCCGGCGACGTTTTTCTTCTTCAAGTCCTTTTTCGATTTCGAACGGGACTTCGACACGGGCCGTCACTTTCCCCTTTAAATCCACCTTATCCGCGCGAATCAGATATTTACGTCCGGGTTCTAATTTCCTGGGAACACGCAAGGACCAATTCCCGGCCTGCGCCCATATGTTGCCCAAGAACAAATTATCCGCATATAAATTAATGCGCCCGTCTTCGCTGACGGTTCCCTGTACGACAAAAGCTTCATTGACATAATTAACAGAGCGTATATCGATATCCACGCGCACCTGGGGCACCGGTGCCTGCAGCACATCGACCTGTTCGGCATCGGGGGACATGATTACCGCCAAAGCCTCTTCGGTATTTTGAGGTTCCGGAACATTAACGACAACGACTTCGGATTCGTCACGGGAATTCATCGATTCATCGCGCAGCCATATTTCATGCGTTCCGCTGACAAGCGGTTCGGAGGGGATATAAACCCATTCCCCGTTTTCATTCACCGTAAATTCACTTAGAACGCTTTCGCCGTCCATCAAAGAAACAACGGCGCCGGCTTCACCTTTTCCGGCGGCGATCATGCTGCCGTCCTTTTCGACTCGGACAATATCGAACGTTGCTTTTAATTTCGGTTCTGCCGGCAGTGTTTCCTCGCCCGTTTCGGCGGGACTGTTTTGCTCTGACATTATTTGTTCGTCAACAGGCGACTGATCGTCAAAATCCGGCGGCGTTAAATCTGTTTTTTGTTCCGAAACAGCCGGTTCGTCCGTAAAGGGAAGGGCCTGTTTTTCCCCGGAATCCGGATAAAAAGCAAAGATTAAAAGCAGAACGATAAAAAGAACAGCCACGGCAACGGCGGTATTTTTTTTCACGATGACACCCAGAAAAAATAAAAAAAAGACAAAACCCTCTTGCAGTATATCAAACTTCGCGCTATAAGCAATAACACTTATTCGGAGTGTAGCTCAGCTTGGTAGAGCACTACGTTCGGGACGTAGGGGCCGGAGGTTCAAATCCTCTCACTCCGACCATTATAAAAAACCACCTTTCGGGGTGGTTTTTTTATAATATATTTTGAATCGGATTTGAACCGGAGAAGGAGGTTCGGCCGAAGCAAAGCGAAGGCAACGCCGGATACGGCGGCCCGTCAGGGCGAACAACGTGAGTAAATCCTCTCACTCCGACCATTATAAAAAAACCACCTTTCGGGGTGGTTTTTTTATAATATATTTGAATCGGATTTGAACCGAAGAAGGAGGTTCGGCTGAAGCAAAGCGAAGGCAACGCCGGATACGGCGGCCCGTCAGGACGAGCAGTGCGCGTAAATCCTCTTACTGTGTCCGAATCAGATAAGACAGATCTGATCAACGATCGGCAAATTCTTTTTGTACCGCCGTTAAAAAAGCTTTGGCTGCCGGGGAGAAAACCTGATACTTTTTCCACACAATATCCAGTCCGGATTCCAAAGCGGGATCCAACGGACGAAAACAAACACTGCCGCCGTTTCTGATATTAATCAGCTTATCCAACGTCAAAGCATAGCCGATCCCCTGTTCAACCAGCATGACGGCATTAAAAAGCAGATTATACGTCGCCGTAATATTCAATTTTTCAAAATCACTGCCGAACCAGTTTAAAAATCCGTTATAAGCCGGCGTTTTCTGAACCGTTTGCCGGGAAAGAATCAACGGCAAACTCAATAAATCCTGACGGGTAATACTTTTTTTGCGAGCTAAAGGACTGTTTTTTGGCATAATTACGCCCCAAACATCTTTATGCGGTAAATTTATGACGTGATATTTCGACAGATCCGTCGGCTGAATCAAAAGCCCGAAATCCAACAGCCCCTTATCCAAACGTTCGGTAACG
This sequence comes from uncultured Alphaproteobacteria bacterium, assembly GCA_944393745.1. Lineage (GTDB taxonomy): Bacteria > Pseudomonadota > Alphaproteobacteria > CAAGCB01 > CAG-977 > UBA11549. The sequence goes on from CALYBD010000001.1 coordinate 55,915, forward strand.
TCCTGAGCATTACCGCTGTACAAATGACAGCGAATACCGGGATATTCTTCCCGTAAATTTCCGATCACTTTTGCGATCAGCCGCATACCGTCGGTTTCCCCGCTGCCGATATAAATTTCTCCGCCGACAGTTTGTTCCATACTGTCAAATTCCGCTTTGGTTTTGGAAACCATATCAACGATTTCTTCGGCACGACGGCGCAAAATCATTCCCTCCGCCGTCAAAGAAACACTGTGGCTGCCCCGGATCAACAGCTGCTGCCCCAATTCTGCCTCTAATTCCCTGATCTGACGGGAAAGTGTCGGTTGCGTCACATTTAAAAACGCAGCGGCTCCTGTAAAACTGCCTTCTTTGGCAACGGTCAAAAAATAACGTAAAACCCGGATTTCCATATTTTTATCTTTTCGCGTCCCTTGCGTTTCCCATGATATGCTTATAAAACATAATATATCATTCATTATAAGTATTTGCTATTTTTATTGAAAGTTTTATTCTTAAATTATACGTTTTTCGGAATATGAAAAAACAAATGCCACAACGTTTGCCGTATTCTGTGCTATGCACAGCAGACCTTTGCCAGGAGAGGTTCAAAATGAACAGAAGAGATTTTTGTAAATTATCTGCCGGCGCCGCCGTTGCCGGAATTTTGGGAAATACTTTAAAGATTAAACCGTCTTTCGCACAGACGCCGGAAAAAACAAAAGCATCAGACACCGAACAGCAAACCGATTCGGAAAAAGACAAGCCGATTGTTTATTTTTCGCGGGAAATTACGCCGGAAAGCCTTTTAAAACTTTACGCAAAAATCAATCAAAACATTACGGGGAAAACAGCCCTTAAGCTGCATACCGGCGAACCCAACGGTCCCAATTTGTTGCCCCGAGAGCTTGCAAAAGCGTTGCAGGCTCAGATTCCCGACAGCACGATTGTCGAATGCAATGTTTTATACGACAGTCCGCGCCAAAATACAGAAGGACATCTGGAAACCTTAAAAATAAACGGTTGGACATTTTGCCCGGTAGACATCATGGACGCCGACGGTGACGTCAATTTGCCGATTATCGGCGGAAAACATTTAAAAGAAGTCGCTGTCGGAAAGAATATCAAAAATTATGAATCCATGGTGGTCTACACACACTTTAAAGGTCATGCCATGGGCGGATTCGGCGGGTCTTTGAAAAATATTGCCATCGGATGCGCTTCCGGTAAAACGGGCAAAGCTCAGCTGCACGGCGAAGGCTGGCCGATCGGAAAAGAATTTTTGGAAAGAATGGTTGAAGGCGGAAAAGCCGTCTGTGATCATTTCGGTAAAAAAATCACTTATATTAACGTGCTGAAAAATATTTCGGTTGATTGCGATTGTGATGCTCACGGCGCAAAGCCGACCTGCCCGGATATCGGGATTTTGGCCTCTGCCGACATATTGGCAATTGATCAGGCTTGTATTGATTTGGTTTATGCTCTGCCCGAAAAAGACAACCATGATATTGTCGAACGAATCGAATCCCGTGAAGGGTTGCATCAGTTGGAATACATGGACGAATTAAAGATGGGCAGCAGAAAATATACCCTAATTGAAGTCTGATAATGAACCGCAGAAAATTTTTAGGAACAACTCTTTCTGCCGCCGCTTTAACAGTGCTGGGACGTTTCGGAGCACAGGCCGACGAGGCGGCAGAGAAGAGAATTAACCTTCCGAAAACAAATACGGCCGAAAAGAAAATGCAAATGATTTATCGCCCGTTGGGGAAAACAGGAAAATCCGTCAGCGTCATCGCTTTGGGGATTGAAGGATTTCGATACAAATCCGCTCAGCAAACCAAAGAAATGATTGATTTTGCTTTTGAAAACGGCATCAATTTCATTGACGTTTGCTTATCGGATCCCGTGCTGCTGAATAATTTAAAGCACGCCATCGCCAACAGGCGGGATCAATTCGTTATCCAGGGACATATCGGAACCATTTGGGAAAACGGACAGTATCGCCGCAGCCGGGATTTACAGGCTTCCAAAGCCGCTTATGCCCGTATGCTGGACGCTTTTGGCGGCAGGACAGATGTCGGGATGATTCATTATGTTGATGACGAAAACGATTTTGACCGACTGTTTGGCGCAGGAATCATCGATTACGCCATGCAATTAAAAAATGACGGCAAAATCGGAGCAATCGGAATCAGCACGCACAGTCCGTTGATCGGACGCAAAGCCGTTGAATCCGGAATCATTGACGTCATTATGTTTTCTGCCAATCTGGGGTACGATTTAAATCCCGAAAAGAACGAAATTCAATATGACAAAGATCGTCTGGACTTTTACGAGCTGTGCGCCCGCAAAAACATTGCCATTGATGTGATGAAACCTTACGGCGGCGGAAATTTGCTGAACGCGGATATCTCTCCGTTCGGAAAGGCTTTTACCCCTGTACAGGCGCTTCATTACGTCTTAACGCGTCCGGGGGTCGCCGCGGCAATGGTCGGCTGTCAGAATATTGATCAGATTGCTCAGGCATTGGCCTGGTGCACGGCTTCGCCCGAACAAAAAGACTATGCCCGTGAATTTCATGAAATTAATGCCAAATCCTGGATCGGACATTGTTTGTACTGCGGACATTGCGCCCCTTGTCCTCAAAATATCAATATTGCCGATGTCAATAAATATCTGAATTTGGCTTTGGCTCAGACGGAAATTCCGTTGACCGTCAAAGATCACTACCGATTGTTAAAACATCATGCCGGAGAATGTATCCGATGCGGTGTGTGCGAAATGCGTTGTCCGTTTCGCGTATCCGTGCGTGAAAAGATGCAACAGGCCGTTAAGGTTTTCGGCTATTAATGCTCTCTTTTAAAAACAGGAGATTGAAATGCAAAAAAACATCTTGGTTATTTCCTCAACGCTGCGTAAAGCGGGAAATTCGGACATTCTGGCCGATGAATTTATCCGCGGAGCCGAAAGCAAAGGACACAGCGTTGAAAAAATTTCTTTGCAAGCAAAGCAGATCGGATTTTGCAAAGGCTGCTTAAGCTGCCAAAAAACGCAGAACTGTATCATCAAAGACGATGTCGCGGCGATTTTGGAAAAAATAAAAACGGCAAATGTTATTGCTTTTGCCACGCCGATTTATTTTTATGAAATATGCGGTCAGCTGAAAACCTTGCTGGACAGGACAAATCCGCTGTTTACGACCGATTATCAATTCCGGGAAATTTATCTGTTGGCAACGGCGGCGGATACGGACAGTCATGCTGTTGACAATGCCGTCAAAGCCGTCAACGGCTGGGTGGAATGTTTTCCGAAAACATCTTTAAAAGGCGTTGTATTCGGCGGCGGCGTAACAAATGTCGGAGAAGTCAGAAATACATCAGCGGCCGAACAAGCTTTTAAAGCCGGACAGAACGTGTAAAGAAAAATATGCCGACAAATATACATGCCCCTTTAACAACAACCGCGCCTTTTGACGGAATATCGGTCCGTATTACGGACCGGGATATACGGATAATCTGATCATTATGGGACATATCACCGAAGGATTAGAAAAACTGGCAACAATTGACCACGGTTTTACGGCTGTAATAGAAAAAGCATCTTTTTAGGGTTAATTTGAACCGATTAAAATTTCCAGGGTATGTTTTTCTTCAATGGCGGATAACGGTTGGGAAAGACCGATTTGTTTTTGTTGAGGAGCCATACCGATATATATTTTTTTCAAATCGACCCCTTCTTGCAAAAACACCGCTGCCGCATTTCTGGCGCGATCCAAAGCGCCCAAAGCCTGATCTGCGGCGGCACCATGATAAGACAACCGTCCCGACAGACAGATGAAATCGTCGTTTTTGCGAACGTCCGAAGCGATTCTTTTCAGCCGGCGGACGGCCGGTTCGTTTAATTCGGCGCTGCCGTATTCAAATAACAGCGTTAAACGTTGTTTTTGATGACGAATCGGACAGCCGGTATAATCATGAAAATCAGTCTGAACACAAGAATTTAAAAAAAATGCAGCTAAAAGCAAAAACTTTCTTTTCATTTAGGGTCTCCTTGTGCTAATAAAGGGGTTGTCCCTTTTCGCGGATATGGTGGAATGGTAGACACAACAGACTTAAAATCTGTTGAGGCTTTGTCCTCGTGCGGGTTCAAGTCCCGCTTTCCGCACCAATCACTATAATACAAAAACTGCCAAATCGGCAGTTTTTTTATTTCCGGAATCAATAAACGGACCATTCTTGTTTGCTTTAAACGCGCCTGATCGGATTTGTTCAAAGTCATAAATATCAAAACCCCGACCGCGAAAAAAACACCCCGGCGAACAGACTTAAAACTGTGTCAGAATCATACGTGAAATCGAAATTAAAATCGTCGATACAACTTATTTCATGTCCGAAGACGAATAACCTGTCGGACAGTTGATTTCCACCAGCTTTTCAATCATCTGATGCAGCAAATCAACCTGTTTCGTATCGACAGCTTTATAATACACCTCCTTGCCTTCGCGCCGGCTGGTAATCAAACCGCCCGCCTTTAGTTGTTTTAAATGATGCGAAACGGCAGGACTGCTCATCTTCATCAAAGCCGAAATATTAATAACGCATTCTTCGCAATGGCACAGCAACCAGAAAATTCGTATGCGACTGCTGTCGTCCAGCTGCTTGAAAATTTCTGATACCGCCTGAAAATCCCGCGTTTCGGGCATATGGTCAAAATGATGCTCTATCATCTGGCCGTGATTATGGGGCAACGGCATGGCAACCTCCTGATCTGATTTTTCCGTCAGTATAATTCATTCATAAAAAAACAGATAATAAATTCCTGTTGACATCTTTTTGTTTTAGATCTACTCTTTAATTAAATGATTGTTTAATTGTTTAATTAACAGGAGGTTCCCATGAAAAAAACATACAAAATCGACGTCGACTGCGCCAACTGCGCCGACAAAATGGAATTGGCCGCCCAAAAAACAGCCGGTGTAAAAGAGGCTACGGTTAATTTTATGGCCTTAAAGATGACCGTTGATTTCGAAGACGATCAAAATATTGACGCCGTTATGCGAGAAGTCCGCAAAAACTGCAAAAAAGTCGAAGACGACTGCGAGGTTTACTTATAACTTTCCGGTGATGTAAAACGGGACAAAAGCCATGAGCAAAAAACAAAAATCCATGTTGTTAAGAATTATCGCCGCGGCAGCCATGCTGATCGGTTTTCATTTTATGCCTTTGACCGGGACGACGCGGTTTGTCGCGTATTTTTCAGCTTATTTGATTATCGGCGGCGATATTTTGATAAAAGCCGGTAAAGGCATTAAAAACAAACAGGTTTTTGATGAAAATTTCCTTATGGCCGTGGCAACGGTCGGCGCAATTGCTCTGGCGCTTTACAAAACCGGTGATTATACGGAAGCCGTCGCCGTTATGCTGTTTTATCAGATCGGCGAATTATTCCAAAGCTACGCCGTCGGAAAAAGCCGAAAAAATATTACGGCTTTGATGGATATCCGACCTGATTATGCCAATATCAAACTCAACGGTACATTAACCCGCGTCAATCCGGACGAAGTTGAAATCGGCAGTATAATCACGGTTCAACCCGGCGAAAAAATCCCTCTGGACGGAATTGTGGTTAACGGCGAATCTGCTTTAAACACGGCGGCTTTGACCGGGGAAAGCCGACCGCGTTCCGTTCATGGCGGAGATGAAGTCTTCAGCGGTTGCATTAATATTAACGGCCTTCTGGAAGTGCGGACAACAAAAGAATTCGGCGAATCCACCGCATCAAAAATTCTTGATCTGGTTGAAAATGCCAGCTCGCGCAAATCAAAATCGGAAAATTTTATTTCAAAATTTGCCCGCATTTATACACCGGCCGTTTGTTTCAGCGCTTTGGCTTTAGCAATCCTGCCGCCGTTGGCGCGTTTGTTCGTCATGGATCTGCCGCCCGATTGGGAAAATTGGGTTTATCGCGCTTTGACATTCCTGGTTATCAGCTGTCCCTGTGCTTTGGTTATCAGTATTCCGCTGAGCTTTTTCGCCGGCATCGGCGGCGCCGGCAAAGCCGGTATATTAATCAAGGGATCCAATTATCTGGAAACTTTATCCAAAACAAAGATCGTCGTTTTTGATAAAACCGGTACACTGACTCAAGGTGTGTTTGAAGTCAGCGACGTGCATCATAATAAAATGGATAAAGCAAAATTGATTGAATATGCGGCTTTGGCGGAAAGTGCGTCTTCTCACCCGATCGGCAAAAGCATTCAGCGCGCTTATGGAAAAGAAATCGACCGTTCTCGTGTATCAAACCTGCGGGAAATCAGCGGAAACGGCGTGATCGCCACCGTGGACGGTATTGATATCGTCATCGGAAACGATAAGTTAATGAAAAGCCTGAATCTGGATTACATTCCCTGTCGGCATACAGGCACAATTATTCATACGGCTGTTGACGGCGAATACGAAGGACATATCGTTATTGCCGATATTATCAAACCGCAGGCAAAACAAGCGATTACCGCTTTAAAAAAAGCCGGCGTAAAAAAAACGGTAATGCTGACCGGAGATACGGCCGGTGTCGGAAAACAAGTCGCCGATTTTTTGGGAATCGACGAAGTTTACAGCGAACTTTTGCCGGCGGATAAAGTCGAAAAAGTCGAAGAATTGATAAAAAACAAAGCCGAAAATGAAAAACTCGCCTTTGTCGGAGACGGCATTAACGATGCCCCCGTTCTGTCCCGGGCCGATATCGGCATTGCCATGGGCGCCATCGGTTCGGACGCAGCCATTGAAGCCGCCGATATTGTCCTGATGGACGATGATCCGATGAAAATAACAACAGCACTGCGTTTATCCCGCAAATGTCTGCGCATCGTTTACGAAAATATATGGTTTGCCCTCGGTGTAAAAGGAATTTGCCTGATACTGGGCGCATTGGGAATAGCCAATATGTGGCTGGCCGTTTTCGCCGATGTCGGCGTTATGGTCATTGCCGTATTAAATGCAATGCGGGCTTTGTTTGTTCAAAAACAATCGGACAGCATCGTTTAACAAAACAATCGGAATACAAAAAAACAGGCGCCTTAATCCGCCTGTTTTTGCTTGTGTCTTATTTTTCGATCGAAAATTTTCTTATCATCTCGGCATAATCTTTGCCGGATTGCCGCCTACCATCGAATTGTCGGGCACATTACTGACGACAACGGTATTTGCGCCGATAATGCAATTGTTGCCGATTTTAACGGGCCCTACAATAAAAGCCCCCGGGTAAATCACAACATTATCGCCGATTTGCGGATAATTTTCCGGATTTGCCGTCCGTCCCGGAAAATCCTTTCCGCCGATCGTAATATTCTGATATAAAACACAGTTTTTTCCCAAACGGGCATATTTTGAAATCACCAACCCGACCGGTAAAATAAACCGTGTTCCCTGGGCTTTGACGGCCTCAACATCACCGATATAACACGTTTCTTTTAACATACGTTCTTCGGCTCCCGTTAATTCCGGTCCGTCGGGAAGATCGTTTTTAAAAACATTAATCGCTGTTTGAATTTTATCTAAGAAATTAACCATGTTTCACCTTTTACATTGCCGTGTATAAAGATTAAAATCACATACGAAAAAACTCAAATAAAAAAAGCGGCCTTTATAAAAAAGGCCGCTCTTTTTTATACATTATCCTGGCCGGACGGAACCGGTATGTTCTTTTCCAGTTTCGAACGGCGTCTTGCATGGAATTTTTCGCGACGTTTAACGAATGTAACAAACAGCATCGGAATAACCAAAATACCGAATGCCGTTGCGACAATCATACCGCCGAACACCGTTGTCCCGACCGAACGACGGGCCATGGCGCCGGCCCCCGAAGCAATAACCAACGGCAGCAACCCCAAAATAAACGAAACCGCCGTCATCATCACCGCACGGAAACGCAGATGAGCCGCCTGAACAGCCGCCGCCTCGGGTTCCATTCCTTCTTCCCGCAGAATTTTCGCAAATTCAACGATCAGAATGGCGTTCTTGGACGCCTGAGCAATCAGCAAAATAAAGCCGATTTGCGCATAGATGTTATTGACCAGACCGAACGTGTACAGGAAAATCAACGCTCCCAAAAGCGCGACGGACACCGACAACAACACCGTAATCGGAATCATCCAGCTTTCATACAAGGCAACCAGGAACAAATATGCAAACAGGAAGGCCAAAACCAACACCACCGAAGTTTGTCCGCCGGCTTCTTTTTCCTGCAAAGACATACCCGTCCATTCGTATTCATACCCTCTGGGCAGAACTTCTCTGGACAGTCTTTCCATTTCGTCCATGGCCTGAGTCGAACTGGCGCCTTCAGCCGCTGATCCGTAAATCTTGACCGTCATCATGTTATTATAACGAGTCAATTGCTGCGGACCCAGAATCGGCTTAATCGTCAACAAAGAACGCATCGGAACCATATCGCCCTGATTATTGCGTGCATAGATCCGGTAAATATCTTCCTCTTTGCTGCGGAAAGCTTCTTGTCCTTGGACGTTCACTTCGTAAACGCGGCCGTCCAGCGTAAAATCGTTGACATAAGCATAACCCAAAGTCGATTGCAGCTGAGAAAACACGTCCTGAATCCCGACACCCAGCATTTGTGCTTTTTCGCGATCCAACGAAACGAATAACTGCGGCGAAGCCGTATTAAACGTACTGTACACCATTTTAAGCATGGGATTCTGATTCGCCGCCTGCAGCAGTCTGTTCATTGTCTGTTCCATCTGCTGGGGCGTTTCCCCTTGCGCATTTTGCAAACGATAGTCAAACCCGTCCGCCATACCGATACCGGGAATTGCCGGTACGTTGAAAGAACGAATCGAGGCTTCCTGAATTTGGTTTAACTGCGGCTGCAATTTTGCCAAAATCGCCTGCACCTGCATGGACGTATCCCGTCGGACTTCATAAGGTTTCAACCCGGCAATCATCATACCGAAGTTTGAACCGTCACCGCCGATCATACTGAATCCGGCAACTGACATGACGTTTTCCACTGCCGGATGAGCCGAAATAATGTCGTACACTTTCTTTTGAACAGCGACTGTTCTGTCCATAGAAGCCCCTTCGGGCAGCTGAATATCCACCATAAAGACACCCTGGTCTTCATCGGGTAAAAAGCCGGACGGCGTAATTTCGTTCATACCGACTGCCGCGGCAATAACGGCGGCAATAATCAAAATAGACAACGAAGAATGACGTACCAAACGTCTGACAATAGACGTATAACCGTCACGCCCGCGGTCAATCTGACGCATTACCCAAGGAACCAACCCTGTTCTTTTCTTTTCTTCGCGATGCAGCAAAACAGCGCACAATGCCGGCGATAACGTTAACGCATTAACAGCCGAAATCAACATTGAACAGGACACCGTCACCGCAAATTGCTTATACAGCTGACCCGTAATGCCCGGAATAAAAATAACCGGCACGAACACAGACAAAATAACCAGTGTAATTGCAATAATCGGGGCGGTAATCTGGCTCATGGCCTTTGCCACCGCATCGGGAATGGGCAAATCCGGTTCTTCTTCGATCACGCGTTCGGTGTTTTCAACGACCATAATCGCATCGTCCACCACGATCCCGATCACCAAAACGATGGACAACAGGGAAATCGTATTGGCCGAAATGCCGAACGGCGCCATAAAAATAAACGTACCAATCAACGACACGGGAACGGCAACGGCCGGAATTAAAGTCGCACGCCACGTTCCCAACGACAAATAAACGACCAGCAACACCAAAATGAACGCTTCAAGAATCGTATCGAAAACTTCGTCAACCGTTGCTTCAACGAACACTGTCGTATCGAAAATGATAACGTATTCAACACCTTCCGGAAAGAATTGTCTTAATCTGTTTAATTCGGCCTTCACTCTTGAAGCAACGTCCATGGCGTTTGCTCCGGGTGCTAGGTTGATCATCGCCCCCGAAGATGTCCGTCCGTTATATTGCGAATAAGAAGAATACGACGTTGTTCCCAGTTCGATTTTAGCCACGTCTTTTAACCGCAGCAATCCTCCGTCCGCATTCGCGCGCAGAATGATATTGCCGAACTGTTCCGGCGTGCTTAAACGTCCGGAAGTCGTCAGCGTTAACTGCAACTGCTGATCTTTCGGCGCCGGAGAAGCACCGACCGATCCGATCGCCGGCTGAATGTTTTGCGCGGAAATGGCATTAATGACATCGGCGTTTGTCAGTCCCAGATTGGCCAAACGTTCGGCATCAAGCCATACACGCATACTGTAGTCCATATCACCGAATGTATTGACTTCACCGACGCCGGTAACGCGTGACAGGTTATCCTTAACACGGGATTCCATATAGTTTGCCAAAAAGTTACTGTCCCGCGATCCGTCAGGAGAATACAAAGAAAAGGCCATCAACATTGAAGATGTTCTTTTCTTCACCGTCACCCCTTGCTGCTGAACTTCGGCCGGCAACTGTGTGGAAATCTGGTTAATACGGTTTTGCACGTTCACCGTATTCATATCCGGATCCGTTCCCAAAGCAAACGTAACGCTTAAAGAATATCTGCCGTTATTGGAACTGGTGGATTCCATGTACAGCATATTATCCACCCCGTTGACCTGAGATTCGATAATCTGCGCAACGGTTTGTTCAATCACTTCCGCCGAAGCGCCGGGGTAAGTTGCCGAAACGGAAACCGACGGCGGTACAACGTCCGGCAGCTGCGCAACGGGAATGGTTTTAATAGAGATCAACCCGGCAATCGTAATTACCAAAGAAATAACGATGGCCAGACGGGGTCTTTTAATAAAAATACGCGAAAACATAGGGCGTTATCCTTATTTCTATTTCTTGGCCTGAGTCGCTGCTTTAGCCGTTGTCTTTTTCGTTTTGGCTGCCGGTTGTTCCGTTTTGTCTGCTTTAACGGCCGGCGTTAATTTCGCGGCAGGAACGGAATCGATGATGACTTCCTGACCGGGGCGTACCTTTTGCAATCCCGTAATGACGACGCGATCACCTGCTTCCAGGCCGTCCAAAATAACAATGTCCTTGCCCTGCTCCGTTCCGACGCTGACGGGTTTGTTGACAATTTTGTTCTGCGCATCAACCACGTAAACATACTTAGACGCCGCCGAAGACATCAAAGCTGCCTGAGATATGACAATTTTTTCTTCGGGCGCTTCATATTCCAACAACACGGAAACAAACTGACCGGAGATCAACTGTTTGTTCGGATTCGGGAAAACAGCACGCATTTTAACGGTATCCGTGGAATCATCGACGGTTACGTCCGTAAAGTTAATCTGTCCGCCGTAACGATAAATCGAAGAATCGGCCATCACCAAAGAAATCGCCAGATTGTCGCCGTTTGATTCCAATATACCGGCGTTTTGCATTAACAAAAGCTCGCGTTCCGAAATGGAAAACAAAACATACGTCGGATCATAACTGACCATCGAGGCTAAAGTCGTATTGACCGGCAGATATTCGCCGACGGAATAAATTGACAAGCCGATTTTTCCCGTAAACGGCGCTTTGATATTCGTGTAACCCAAATCCAATTTTGCCAGATTCAACGCCGCCTGCGCCTGCAGTACCTGCGCTTTTGCAACGCTGTCTTCGGCCTGACGCGTATCAACGGTTGACTGTGAAACATTCCCCGTCTTGCGCAATTCCAAAGCACGATCCAGATTCAATTTGGCGTTCTTGGCATCAGCCTGTGCCTTTGCCAGATTTGCGGCGGCTTCGGCGACCTGTGCTTCAAACGGTTCGCGTTCCAATACGAACAACGTTTGTCCTTTTTTGACGATATCGCCTTCTTCAAACAATCTTTCTTTTAAAAAGCCCGCCACACGCGCCTTTAACGCAACAGAATTAACAGCATCAATCCGTCCGGGGAAACTGAAACGTTCCGTATATGACCGATACCCGGCCTTTTCAACAGTAACATGCGGTTTTTGAACGACCTGCACCGTTGCTTCCTTCTTTTTCAAACAACCGTTCAGCAGTAAAACAGACGTTACGGCCAAAACAAAAAATGACAAAGAACGATTTTTTAACATCAAACTTCTCCCGACAGGGTTCACACGAATATTAATCAACCCTTTTTTATACATAAGTAAGAAGGTTCCTACAAGCGATTTTTTATCAAATATGTGTATTTAAAACCCACCAGTCCGGGTGTTTTTTGCGTATATTCCGACAACATAATGACGCCTCATCAGCCGATGGAAAAAGACCGAAACAAGTCCCGCCGCTGCCCGACATTCTTGCCAGACGGCACAAAGGATCCGACCGCAGAGCTTCCAGGACTTCACCGACAGAGGGTTCAATTTTGCAGGCAGCTTCGCCAAGATCGTTGCCGCGATCGGACAACGCCCGGACAAAGGCATCAAAATCCGTCATCTTTTCCGTGAATGGCGCCGGTTTTGAAAAAAACGGTTTTCGCGTTTTAAAAACGGCCGGCGTAAAAACAGGACGATTTGAATTGACCAGCACTAAAAACAACGCCGGCAATTCGGGTGCCGGAGTTAAAATTTCGCCGATTCCCGAAACCTGAACAGGCTTTGCCGCCAGACAGGACGGAACATCTGCCCCCAGCTTTAAAGCCGTTTCATGCAGACATGCCGGAGAAATCGTCAGATTCCATAACCGTATCAACGCCTTTAACGCCGCGGCGGCATCGGCGGATCCTCCGCCGATTCCGGAAGCAACCGGTAAATTCTTTTCCAGCGTAATTGCGGCCTTTGCCGGAACGGCGCAAACATCTGCCAAAAGACGCGCCGCCTTTAAAACACTGTTTTCTTCACCGACAGACAGGCTTTCGGCATACGGACCAATAATTTTTAACGACAACGTATCTGATTTTTGAACACTGACAACGTCCCCGTCCGCCGTAAAAACAAACAAGCTGTCCAACAGATGATACCCGTCATCACGCCGACCGGTTACATGCAGATAAAGATTGACTTTTGCGGGCGCCTTAACGGAAATCGTTTTCATTTTGATTTTTTTGATTTTTTTGATCTTCCGGATTTAAAAGTTTTTTTCGGATTGCCGCGTTTTGGCAAAGAAATTTTATCGCCGACAACGTCCAATCCCTTTTCCAGTTTCATTTTAACGCGTTCGCGGCCGTTATCCGGAAAATCATCTGTCAATTCCAACGCCTTTTCCCATTGAAACCGCGCTTCGCGTTTACGACCGATCCGCCAGTAAACATCCCCCAGGTGATCGTTAATCACGGCGCTGCCCGGATCCAGCGTTACGGCGTGTTCCAAAATAACGACCGCTTTGGGATAATCTTTCAGCAGATAATATGTCCACCCCAGACTGTCGGCAACAAAGCCTTCCCGCGGCGCCAACAAAGCCGCTCTTTCCAGCATTTCTTTGGCTTTGGAAATATTTTTACCCTGTTCGATCCAGGAATAACCCAAAAAATTCAAGGTCAGCGGTTGATTCGGAGAAAGCAATAACGCCTGCAATAAATCCTGTTCGGCCAGATCCCATTGTTTATTGCGCTCATAAGCGGCGCCGCGGCTGTAAAACAGGCTCCAGTGCGACCGATCCGGAACGGGAATCCGGTTAATGGCTTCGCTGAATGCTTCTATTGCCTGCGGATATTTTTCGCGCGTAATAAAAATATTGCCCAATTCGATCCAGGGAAAAGCCAGATCCGGCCGTTTGGCAGCCATTTTTCGCAACTGTTGTTCGGCACGCGGCAAATCCCCCTGAAGATCGTAAATTATCCCCATTCTGATCTGACTGGCATAATACGTTTCCGAATCTTCGTCTTCTTCGGCATACAGTTTCAAAGCCTCGTCATAGCGACCTTGTTTTTCATAAATTTCCCCCAGCAAAACGCGCGCCAAAGACAGCGACGGATCCAAAGCCAACCCGAAGCGGATAAAAAACAGCGATATTTCCGGACTGCCTTTATCAGCCAGACTGCCGGAAATATCAAAAAAAGCCTCGGCCAATCCCGCTTTGGCGGATCCGACACTTTTGGGCACTTTTTTATTTGCCTGCAAAGAACCGGCGGTAAAGAATGTTTCGTCCAGCAACGGATAAGACTTTGCCCCTTTGCGATAAGCGGAAATCAGGGCATCGAATTTTTTCATATCCCCCCGGCGCAACAAAAAGTTTCCGTACGCCTGCGCGGCACGCAATGACAATCCGCCCGGTTCTTTCAGCAGCATTTCATAATTTTTTTGCGCTTCTTTTTCATCGTCCCATAAATCATACAGCAGGGCCGAATGAAAATAATATAAGGATTCCAACCCCTCCTGATTTATTTTTTCCAAAGCTTTCAAAGCTTTTTTACGATCATTCAGGCCGGTCTGAACCCAAACTTCCAACAACGGATATAAAAAGGCGTTTTCTCCTTTTGTCGGAAATTCGTCAATTTGTTCCTGAGCCGCTTTATAATCATTTTTAGAAACATGATACGCGATAACAACCAACGAAGCCAATAAAGAATCGGGGGCATTTTTTAATTCCGTCAATGCATACGGATAGGCATCATCCAGGCGGCCTTCAATTGTCAACAGCGCAAACATTTCCGACTGCAAAGCGCGATTATCGGGATCAGCCTGCAGCGTTTCCTTTAAATAGCGCACCGCTTTATCGAATTTTTGTTCCTGACGCGCCTGAAGATATAACAAATAACTGCCGATTGCTGCCGGTTTTTCAGCCTTTTTTTCGGCCGACGGCGTCCCCGATGCTGCTGCGCCGGCGCCTGTATGATGGGGGACGCAAGCCGCCAAAATCAAAATAAACAAAGCATATAGTTTGGAATGTATGTGCATAATCGCTTTCCCCCGGACAAAGTTTTTTCATTGTGTTCTGTTTTCCGTTAAAAATCAAGTCTGTCCTGCGTTTTTCTCCTAATTCTTTTTTTTAAGAAAAAGTTTCGGTTTGGCATTAAAAATATGATACTTTATGCCTATGACAGAAAAAATACCGCCTGAACATCTGCTGCAATGGTATATCTCTGCCGGCGTTGACGAAACGATCGGCGATTTGGCCGTGAATCATTTTGAACAGCGTCCCGAAACGCCCCGCGTATCACGGCAAAAACCGCAGAACGACCCTGTTCTTTTTCAATCCGCACCGCAAAAATCGGACGCGCTCTTAACAACAACAAAAACGCTTTCTTTGGCAAAACAGGCTTTCAGTTTGCAGGAATTAAAAGAAATTATTGCCGATTTTGACGAATGTCCTTTGAAAAAAACGGCCACGAACATGGTTTTCGGCGCCGGAAATCCGCAGGCACAGCTGATGATTATCGGCGAAGCTCCCGGTGCGCAGGAAGATCTGCAGGGACAGCCTTTTGTCGGTCCCAGCGGGCACTTGCTGGATTTAATGCTGCACTCTGTCGGCCTGGATCGGACGGAGGTGTATATATCCAACATTCTGCCTTGGCGTCCGCCGGCCAACAGAAAACCTTCGGAATCGGAAATAGCGTTGTTTACGCCGTTTATTCGTCGGCATATTGCTCTGATAAAACCGAAAGTTCTGCTGCTGTTGGGCGGCAGCGCCGTTTCCGCATTGATGCAGACAAACGCGGGCATAACAAAAATACGCGGACGCTGGCTGACCTATACGGACGAAGAGCTAACGATCGATGCCATCGCTTCTTTCCACCCGGCTTTTTTACTGCGAACACCGGCGCAAAAAAAGCTTTCCTGGCGGGATTTTTTGGCCGTTAAAAAGAGATTGACCGCCTGAAATTATTCCGTCGTGACAGATTGTTCCTTGTTCTTTCTTTTTGATTTTTTCGGATTGTCAATCAAAATTCTGATATCACTTCCGGACGGCAACTGTGCCGATAATACAAAAATTTCGTGTTTCAGTTCTTCTTTGGTTAATGTCTGAAAAAATTCCAGTACTTCTTTTAACGTAACGCGCTGCATCGGTTTCATCTGCGGAATTTCTTCCATTTTTTTGGTATAAAAAGTCCGAACCCAGCGGGAAACAGTCTGAACACTGACGCCGATGATTCTGGCAATCATACTCATGGACAATCCGGACGCGTATAACATAACAGCCGCCCTTTTTTCATGATTGCTTCGGCCGTGCGGTGTTGTTTTTGTATACTGATAACCGCATTTTTTGCATTTATAACGCTGAACTCCGAAAATAAATCCGTTCTTTACGGCTTTTTCACAGCCGCAACGTAAACATTTCAGCTCCATGTCCCTTCAACCTCCGCAAAATTAAAATCCCTGTCTTTTATTTTGACGTGCAGAGAAAGAAAATCAAGAAAAACTTTATTCTTCACTAAAAAAATGATAATCTAAAATTTTTTTATTTCTTTGTTTTTCAATGTCTTATATTAAAATTTATTTTTATTTAAAAAGAGAACATCTTTCTAAATTTTTATATCCGATAAGAGGCCTTTAATTTTTATCTCGGTCCGGCCGGGAAACAAGCTCTGTTTTTCAAAATTTTCAAGAAAAAAAATCACATATAAAACTGTTTTAAGAAAAAAAATATCTTTTTAACAGAACTATCATTATAAATGTTTCATCTGTCGAAAAGACTTGTTTTTTAAAACTTTTGAAGACATTATTTTCTAAGCTGAAACAAAAAACAACAAGGACAAACTATGCGTAAATATCTGAATGCTTTCTGGTTTTCTCCGGTTATCGTGGCCGTTGTTCTTTCATTGTCCGGCCTTATTGCTTTTACTTTTTTCCGGGATTGTCTGACTGATTTTACAAAAGTATGGGGGCCGACCGATTGGACGACTTATCTGTGCTATCTGGGATTATTTGCCGTATTGTTTGTCTGCAAAAAGGATTTCCGGGAAAAAGACGAAAAAAGAGCTTGGCTGATTTTCTGTTTTTTTGCTCTGGCCGCTTTTTTGCGGGAAGCCGGAATCCAGCATTGGCTGACGTTCAGTGATTCAACGGCTTTTAAATTGCGCTTTTTTACAAATCCGGATAATCCTGTTTCTGAAAAAATTATTGCGGGTTTATGCCTTCTGTGCGTCGGCGGACTGTTCGTGTACACCATGTTTTTATATTTAATCCCGGCTTTTAAAGGATTCTTTAAAAAAATGCCGGGATCTTGGACGATTATCACGCTGTTATCAACCGGTGCGGTATCCAAAATCATTGACCGTCTGCCCAGCAATCTGAAAAAAGCGGGTATCATTTTAGACCGCGACGGCACAATATTCGGCGTATTCCAAATTTGCGAAGAAACGTTGGAAATGATGTTGCCTGTTTTGGCAATCATTGCTCTGATGCAGTTTCATCAGGATAAAAAGCTGTTTTTTCCCCACAAATCTGATCAAACAGAACCGGACGGCGACAATACCGCAGGAAAATAACATTCTTACATTTACGGCAGAATTGTCTGAGAACGCATGGCATTGACAAAACCGGCCAGACCGTTTTGGCGCAGGCGTTTCAGGCGTTCAGCCTGAATAATGGAACGAACATTTTTGACGCTTTCTTCAAAATTAATATTTACGATCACGTAATCATATTCGTTCCAATGGCTCATTTCCGCGGCGGCCGTAGCCATTCTTTGGCGAACGACTTCTTCGGAATCCTGGGCACGGGAAAACAAACGGCGTTCCAGTTCGGCCATTGACGGCGGCAGAATGAAAACGCTGACCAGATCTTCGCGGGCATTTTCGGCAATTTGCTGAGTGCCTTGCCATTCGATATCAAACAGAATATCCTTGCCCTCTTCCAAAGCCTTACGAACAGGTTCGCGCGGCGTACCGTAGCAGTTGCCGCAAAATTCGGCGTGTTCCAGAAATTCGTCACGCTGAACCATACCGTCAAAAGTCGGACGATCAACAAAGAAATAATCTTTGCCGTTGATTTCTCCGGGACGAGGAGAACGGGTCGTGACGGAAACAGACAGCGACATATTGTCTTCCGTTTCCAGGATACGATGTGCAATGGCGGTTTTTCCGGCGCCGGACGGCGAAGAAAGAACCAACATAAAGCCTCTGCGTGTAATGGATTCCGACATTTGTTTTCTCCTATTCGATATTTTGAACCTGTTCCCTGAATTGATCTATTGTTGTTTTGAGCGCCATACCGGTTTTTGTCAACTCTATATCAGCCGATTTGGAACAAAGCGTATTGGCTTCGCGATTAAATTCCTGGCATAAAAAGTCCAGCTTTCTGCCGACGGGACCTTTTTCCGCAAACAATTCCCGAGCCGTGTGGACATGGGCTTCCAATCTGTCGAGTTCTTCGCGTACATCGGCGCGCAGCATACAGGCTGTTACTTCCTGCATAAAGCGTTCTTCGGATAAATCAATCGTTCCCTGAATTAAGGAAAGCCCTTCTTTGAGTTTTTCGCGAATCTTTACGGGCTGAACGGCGGCAAGGGTTTTGGCCTGCTGCACCAGCTGTTCGATCTGACTGATTTGATCGTTTAAACATACAGCCATTTTTGCGCCTTCCGTCAGGCGGGCGGATTTTAACGATTCGGCCGCCTGTTCCAAAGACGTTAAAAACAGTCGGCACAATTCATCATGATCCGCGCCGTTATTCTGATCGGATTCGACAACACCGCGCACATTCATTAACCCGTCAATCGAGGCCGGTCGCAAAAGCGGATATTTTTCATGAATTTGCCCGGCCAAAGTGCACAGTTCCTCTAAAAACGGCAGATTGACACGTGAACTAAGATTCTGAACTTGCGAAAAAACGTCCAAAGAAACAAGAATACTGCCGCGGGTAAAGAAAGAACGCAGACATTCGCGGATTTTCAATTCCAAATCTTCGTAACCGGCCGGACAACGGCAACGGATTTCCAACCCTTTCGCGTTAACGCTGCGCAGTGTCCATGTCCATGAAACACCGTTTTGCATCGAAAAAGAACCAAAGCCTGTCATACTTTCCATATCAAAAGCCTCTTTATTTATTAAATTGTTTGCATTAACTTACATAAAACCGGTCAAAACAGGAATCTAAAAATGAAAAATCCTCAGCATATTTTAATTACGGGCGCTTCCAGCGGAATCGGCGAAGCTTTGGCTTTGTTTTATGCCCAAAAAGGCATTACTTTGTTTTTATGCGCGCAAAACACGGAACGATTAAGCCGCGTTGCCGAACAATGCCGGGAAAAAAGAGCAGACGTTTTCGCCGAAAAAGTTGATGTGACCGATATGGCCGCCATGGAAAACTGGATCAGCCGATGCGATAAAATAGCGCCGCTGGATCTGGTCATTGCAAATGCCGGTATTTCGGCCGGCCCCGGAAAAAACGGAGAATCCAGCGAAACGACACGGAAAATTTTTGCCGTCAATGTTAACGGCGTTTTAAACACCGTTCTGCCGGCTTTGGAAAAAATGAGCCCGCGCCGTAACGGTCAAATCGCCCTTTTAAGCTCTATGGCCGGTTACAGAGGGTTGCCGTCCGCGCCGGCTTATTCCGGATCCAAAAATGCCGTCCGCGCCTGGGGGGAAGCGTTAAGAGGATACATCAAACCGTACGGCATTGAAGTCAATGTTATCTGTCCCGGATTCGTTATTTCGCGTATTACGCAGAAAAACAAATTTCCCATGCCCTTTTTAATGCCCGCGGATAAAGCGGCGCTGATTATTGCCGAAGGACTGCGGAAAAACAAAGGGCGGATTTCTTTTCCGCCCCTGTTGACTTTTTTTGCCTGGATCGTCAGCTGCCTGCCGGCCGGACCGGCTGAGTTTATTTTAACCAAGCTGCCGAAAAAAGGATCCGATTAATCAATTAAGCGTCCCCACGGAAAGATACGGCGCAAATCTTTGTAATCATCAGGCATCTGCATGAAAGCCCGATTCATGTCTTCGCCGAAAACATCAAAATCGATTCTGTCATCGACTTCAAATTCATTTAACAGCGACAACAACAGATATTCGGCAAAAACACGTGCCGCCGAAGCCTTTGGAATAAAGCCGAAAATACGAAATTCAGATAACAGATACTGTTTGTAATCTTTCAGATTTTCCAGCGACTTTAATTTATTCGCCAACAGCGGATCCATATCCTTGCGCACACGCAAAGCCGTATCAACCATGGCGTTGACGCGCAAAGAACGTTCGGATTCTTCGGAAAAATCCGATTCGTCCGATTTTTCCATCAGATCTATCAGCGTTTCTTCGTACATATCAATAAATTCCTGACGAACAGGATCTGTAACAGGAGTCGTATTCATTTTTCAAACCTTTATAAGACTTTTGCAAAAAGCATAGCACCTTTAAAAAAAATAAAAAAGCTTATTCGTTTGATCCCGGATTTTGACGACATAAACGATTAATCGCCTCCATCGCATTATTAAAGCCTTTCATGGAAAAGGTGTCATATGTTTCAATGCCTTCAGCCGTTATTCCTTTTAATGTCACGCGAACGGCTTTGTTCATGGCTTCGGCAATTTCCGCGTCCGTCTTTAAATTCTTCGCCCAGGCCGTATCCTCGCTGGTAAATAATTTAACCTTTAAATTCCCTGCGCGGAATTGCACTTCCGAACGCGGCAGATACGTATATCCCGCAACAAAAGTCAAAACATCGTACAATCGTTCATACGGTCGATGAGACACAATTAAAAAAACATCGCCGCGACGGGTATATTCGCCGGCCGATTTTAACGGCATGGAGGAAACAAAACAAACTTTGTCCTTTTTATCGTTGAAAATATAAGCATTCCAATCGTCAAAAACGCCGATATGTTCGACTTTTTTGGCATCAATCAGATTTTGCGCCCCGCAGGGAAAAGAAAACAGCAGCAAAAAAAAGACAATATATTTTTTCATGCGTTATTCTCCTAAATTAATCCTTATTCAACAATCCGGTCAGCTTATTTAAATCCGGCCCGCCATAAAGAGAAGCATATAAATCCGTCCAAAAGTCAACGGTATTTTGCCGCATCGTTTCAATATTCAGGTTTTCCGGAATATCCTGTGCCGCCGGTGCTAACCAGGCCGCAGAGGAAAAACGAGGCGGAATTTTGTTGCGCACATCTTCTGTCCGACAGATCAGTTTTGCCGCATCGGCCAGCATTAACGAAGCGTAATGGGAAAATTTTTCGGCATTCTGAACGGAAACAACAAAACGTACGCGATTCATCTTTGCCGTATTCCCCCAACATAAAAGAGAAATTAAATCCGGACAATGTACGACATGAACTTTATGAGTCCTGAAAAAAAAGAAAAGCGGCAAAGACGAACAAACCAGTTTGAACAATACCGTAAAATAAAAATCTCTCGCCCCTACCGGACGGGAAAACGGTACTTCTTCAAAAGGAAGGTGAGCCTTCTTTAACAAAGATGATATACGCCCCGGTTTATCAACGCTGATTAAAACATCAACGCGACGGCTGCGCTGAATCCATGAAATTTCTTCAATAAAAGATTCCGTTTGTTCGTTGTATCCGTCTTCCATAAACGGATAAAGAACCGTCATTTTATTCATTTTTCCCCCTTCTTTTTTAAGCGAGCCGCAAAAAAACCATCGCAGCCCCCCGTTGATTCATAAAAAAACGGCAGAACACACAAATCTCCGTCCTTTGTAATCATTTCCGCCGGAACATCGGCAGAAGTCAACGCCACCCGTTCCACCTGACCGTTTTGAACGGCAGAATCTATTATCAGACGTCCTTCTTCGGGAAGAACCGAACAAACACAATACACCAACTCGCCTTGATCCGTCATCATATCGACGGCCGTTTTTAACAAGTCCGCCTGCATTTGATTTAAACGTTTAATGTCTTGCGGTGTTCTGTGCCAGGCCACATCGGGATGACGGCGCAGCGTTCCCGTTGCAGAACAGGGCGCGTCCAGTAAAACAGCATCAAATTTTGTCTGATGACGTCCTTCACTTTCCCACCATTTGCACGCATCGGCACAAACTGTTTTTGCGTTCAAACGCAAACGATTCAAATTTTCGTTCAGTCGCCTGATACGGTTGGCAGAAACATCAACGGCCGTTACTTCCGCCCCTGCCATAATCATCTGCGCCGTCTTTCCGCCCGGTGCCGCACAAATATCAACGGCTTTTTTCCCGGCCAATGCGTGAAACAAACGAGCCGGTAAGGCGGCAGATAAATCCTGTACCCACCAGATCCCGTCCTGAAATCCCGGTAAAGACGGAACCGAAGCCTGCTGTTTTCGCCTGAGTGTTCCCGTCGGCATTTCAACGGCCTGCAGCTGTTCGGCCCAAACGGCGGAATCGAACTTGACGCTGAAATCCAGCGGCGCTTCCCGAAAACCCGCTTCGGCAATCTTACGGGCCTTTTCTTTTCCGAATTCTTTTTCCCATTTTTCATACAGCCAGGACGGAACATTCAATTTAACGGCGTCCTGAACCTGAACAATTTGTTTTCCTTCCCGGGAAATCCGACGCAAAACAGCATTGGTCAAAGCCGAAAAACCGCCGTATTCTCTGTTCTGTTTAACCAAAGAAACGCCTGTTGAAACGGCCGCATGAGCCGGCGTATCCAAAAAAACCAGCTGAGCCGTACCGATTCTGAGAACGTCTTGAACATAGCAGGCTTTATCCGGCAGCGGCTTTTTTAAAAAACGCCCGATAATGTCATCAATCTGTCCCAGACGACGCAACATGACGGTCGCCAGCAACCGAACAAAAGTACGATCCCTGTTTTCCAACGGCTGTTTTTGTTCCTGTCGTTCCATACAGGCGGAATATTCATCTTCCAATCCTTTATTATGCCGCAAAACGGCATCAAATATTTCAACAGCCAAACGGCGTGGCAGTAAATCAGGGCTGATCATGCGGCGCATTCTCTTCTTTGTTTGTTTTATCCGCCGTCTTGGCTCGATGTTTTTCTTTGAATTCGGAAATTGCAAAACCGGTACTGGTCAACCCTTTTTTGGCATCTTTTTTAACTTGTCTGTACAGTTCCGTAAAAGAAGCCTTGGCCATATCGGGATCGGAAATGTAGAAATACATTTTAACATATAACAGAGCCGCCAAAACAACAGGTTGTAACTGAATGTTTGTATACACAATGAAAAAAATCAAACCGCTGTCTATGAAATGATACCTTAAAATAAGATGAACGATTTTTTCATTTGAAACCCCTTCTTCCGACAGCGTTTCAAAAAAGAACAACGGCATCTTTGTCCGAAAAATCAAATTCTTGACAAAGCGATAGCACACCACCGTTAATTCAAACAGGGTATAAATCATTATCAATGCGGCAAAACCCCAATTTCCCGTCATGACCATTAAAAACGACAAGCCCGTCAAAGAAAAACACAATACATTAAGGCTGGGGCCTTGCAACGGCAGTTTATACCGCAAAACGTAATAAAACGGCGACAGCATGAAAATCAACACACACAGCAGTCCGTTTACCTGTAACAGCGAATAAAAAGCAATGGGAAAAGAAAAAGAAATTAAAACAAACACCAGCAAAGAAGAAAATCCGATATGGAAAAGCTGTGCGGCAATTAATCCTTCAAATCTGTTTAATACCAAAGAAAATTCAAATAATACAAACCAAATTGCCACCATGCCGGCACGAACGGCATAATCCGGCAAATCAAATTTTGAAAACAATTCATTATCCGGCATCATAAAAACAAATCCGGTAATGCCGGCCAGTTCCAGCAAGGCCTTAAGAATTTTAAAAATTTTTTTATGAACGGAAATAAATCCCAGTCCGGCAAAAACAACGGCGAATCCCAGAAAATATAAAAATTTTGATTCCAAAAACCAGGTTTTATCCGACGAAAAATAAAACAAGGCCGCCGCACCGATCAAGAAACTGAGGACTAAAATAGGGTAAGCTTTGGGCAAAGAAGCAATAAAAGTTTCATTATGAATTTTTTCGAATTCTTTTTCTTCCCGACGCAGGAAATAAGTGTATAAAACGGCGATGTTAAAAGCCAACAGACAGGCCAGAAAAATAAAATAATGAAGCAGTGTCATCAGAATCTCCGTTTTTTTTTCAGATTATCTTCAAAAAATATTAAAAACTTTATAATTTACAAAGATAACACAGTATACAGCAATTTTCCTTTGTTTTTGCAATATATTCGGTTCTTTGCGCAAAAAGAGAAAAACCCGCTTTTTCAAAAGCGTTCCGAGAAGCTTTGTTCGTCTGACGTATATCCGCCAACAAAGCAAAGACATTCTGCGTTTTCATATATCGACAGACAGCACCGAGAGCTTCCGTACCGATCCCTTCCCCCCGGCGGTAAGGCGCAACATTAATCATAACTTCTATAATAATCTGTCCCGGATAATCGGGCAGATTTGTTTTTTCAAAACGGATAAATCCTGCCGGTTCGCCGCTTTCAATAATAAAGACCGGACAAAACTGTTCTTCTTTAAAATATCCTTCGCTGTATTCCAGCCAAAAAGAATCCCACGTTTTGGGTAAGGTGATATAAGACGCGGCAACCGTTTTCGGATCATTGCGCCAAGAAAAAGCAATCTTGGCATCGTGTTTGTTGTTTTTGCAGGGACACAGGGTAATCATTTTCTTTTTTTATCCAATCGTGATACAAACGTAGTGTAAAAGATTTAACCGCATGGATAAAGCACTATGTTCAGAATTATATATTCGGTTCTTCTGCCTTTTTTAACACCGTTCGCGCTGTATTGGCTGGCCGGATATTTTTCGAAATCAGTACCGCGACACTGGCCGGTAAAAACTTTGACCGCCGCGGGACTGGGACTGGTGTTGATTTTTTTGTTCGTTTTTTCCGATCCGGACAAAGCGCCTGCCGGCAGTGCTTATGTTCCGCCGAAATTTGAAAACGGAAACATAATACCGGCGCATTACGGATAAACGGTTATGCAGATTGATTCTCCTGTTTGGACGGATTGCGAACAAATCAAAAAAATCGTGTTTTTGCTGGATAACAACGTTCGTTTTGTCGGCGGGTGCGTCCGTGACAGCCTGATCGGCAAAAGACCGGACGACATTGATCTGGCAACGCCGTTAAAACCGCGAAAAGTAACGGAATTTTTGGAAAAAAGCGGCTTTAAGGTATTGCCGACCGGTCTTTCGTACGGTACCGTCACGGTATTGACAAAAAGCAAAATATTCCCGGCCGTCGAAATAACAACCTTGCGCCGGGATATTCGTTGCAGCGGCAGGCAGGCGCAAATATCCTACACCGAAGACTGGCGTTCGGACGCGCTGCGTCGTGATTTTACTTTTAATGCTTTATATGCGGATTTTAACGGAACCGTTTACGATTTTTGCGGCGGCATACAGGATCTTCAAAACGGCCGCGTCCGATTTATCGGAGATCCCGAACAGCGCATTCAAGAGGATTACTTAAGAGTTTTGCGCTACTTTCGCTTTCTGGCTTTGTTTGAAAAATCGCCGATAGAATCACGCCTGTTAAAAGCCTGTCGGGCGGCAATTCCCTTTTTGCCGCAAATATCGGCTGAACGCACAAAACGCGAATTATTTAAACTGATTAAAGCCAAAGGGGCTTTTCGCGGCATTCAGGCGATGGATCAAGCCGGCGTGTTGCCGCTGTATTTCCCCGACGCCGATCTGCCGGTTTTTAACAGACTGCTGCACCTGTCACCCGATACCGATCTGTTAATCCGACTGGCAGCTTTAAGCGTTCTGACGCCTGAAAGCATCACTATGCTGATTCAACGCTGGCAGTTATCCAAAGCAGAACAAAAAAGAATCAATCGCCTCCTTTTATTTAACCGAACAAAAAAACCGACCGAATACACCGACAACGATCTGTTTCGGCTGGCTGTTTATTTTAAACGGGACAATCTTAACGAAATACTTTCTTTGTTTGAGGCCGTCTGCCCCGAAATCGGCTGGGCGGAACTGAAAGAAAAAAGCAAAAACATTCTTCTGCCTCCGTTTTTGTTTTCCGGCGCCGATTTTGTTCCTTTCATTGAAAAAAAGCAGCTTAAGGCCTTGACGGCCCGTGTTTATGAGTACTGGTTGTCAACCAACGGCCGCGCTGATCATGCGGAATTGTTTGATTATGCGCAAAAAATCTCAGGCATTAAAATCGGGGTTGATCCAATCCCCGAAACGGGTAAACTGCCGTTCAAACGATAAATCAATCGTTCCCAACGATCCGTGACGCTGTTTGGCAATAATCAGTTCGGCTTTGTTTTCCAAATCCACCAAAGATTTTTCCCATTTGTGCATACGGTCGTTAAATTTATCATCTGATTCGTTTTGACGCTGCACGGGAATGCTGTTTTTAATATAATAATGTTCACGGAAAACAAACATAACGATATCAGCGTCCTGTTCAATAGACCCGGAATCACGCAGATCAGACAGCAGCGGCCTTTTATCTTCACGTTGTTCAACCGCACGGTTTAACTGAGATAACACCAAAACCGGAACGTTTAAATCTTTGGCCATAATTTTCAACAGGCGCGTTGTTTCCGTTAAACCGCGCACCATATCGCCTTTATAAGCCGAATTTGACATATCAATCAGCTGCAAATAATCGATAACGACCAACCCCAGCCCTTTTGCCGATTCCCGTTTTAAACGCCGGCAACGGTTGTGAATGGCAGCGACATTTAATCCCGGAGTATCGTCAACATATAACGGAACCTTTTCCAATTCTGCGGCAAATCCGACCACGCGACGGAATTCGTCGGCCGTAATTTTGCCGTTGCGCAGCTTATCCGAAGCAATCTGCGTTTCCATGGCCAAAATACGTCCGGCCAGCTGTGCCGACGACATTTCCAAAGAAAAAAAAGCAACACTTTTACGTTCTTTGCCGTTTTTGATGTCTTCCAAAAAACTGCGTGCGGTATTAAAGGCCAAACAAGTCGCAAAAGCCGTTTTTCCCATACCGGGACGGCCGGCCAAAATCAACAGATCCGATTTATGCAACCCGCCCATTTTACTGTCCAAATCCCGAAAACCCGTCGGTACCCCCGAAAGCCCGTTCGGATTTTTTGTTGCTTCGGAAACTTCCTGAATAACCTCGGTCAACGTATCGACAAACGGCTTCGGCCCGCCGTCAATTTGTCCTTCCGTTCCCAATTCATATAATTTTTTTTCCGCCTGCGCCATCTGCAAAGAAGCATCGCTGTCCAAATTAACGGCATAAGCGTTATTAACGATATCCGTTCCCAATCCGATCAACTGACGGCGCAGATACCGATCAAAAATCAGTTTAGCGTAATCTTCGGCATTAATAATGGTGACGGCATTGGCGGTTAAATCCATCAAATATTTAACGCCGCCGACTTCGTTCAACGTGCCGTCATTTTCCAAATATCCCTTCAGTGTTACCGGATCGGCGGAATGACCGCGGGAATGCAGCGTCAGAACAGCCTGATAAATTGCGGCATGAACCGGGCTGGCAAAATGAAAAGGTTTCAGAAACTCAGCCACTTTTTCCAAAGCATGGTTATTCGCCAAAATAGCGCCCAGCAAAGCCTGCTCCGCTTCGATATTCTGCGGCGGCATGCGAATTAATTCAGATTCCGTATTTTCCATATTTTTATCGTCCGAGTCTGCCTTTTACAGCTGTCAGCACAGTTGTATTTGTCTTTGGTTTTTGAACGGCGCGGGTTACTTTATCCGGTGTAACGACAAAACTGGCAATATCGTTTTTTTCGGCAGTCGTGCAGATTAATCGGTTATCATCGTAAAATCTGACCCTTTTGCAATCAAAATCCGGGCCGTATCTTTTTTCAAGAAAGGCCTGAAAATTCTCCCAGCCTCTGTCGTTTTTCTTTGTCAGACCGGTATCAAACATGTCGTACACAAAGTCGAACATTTTGGGATTGTATCCCAACGCTTTGGCGATTTGAATGCCGTTTTCCGCTGAGTTGTCGGTATAAATACCGACAGCGTCGCCCCGTTGCCTGGCCTCTTGAATAACTTTTTCAATAGCCGGATTGCGCTTGATGTCATACGCGCCGTAGTCAATTGTCGCATATTTACGGTAAAAATCGGCGATATGGGACGTATTGATGCCAAATTCGGGCTCTAAATTAATCATTGCAGAAACACGGTGGTTTCTGGGGGTGCTGGGGGGCAACATTTTTAACAAGGCACGCGCAGCAATCAGGCGCATTTTTTCCGCGTCTTTCTTTGAAACGTTCTGCGGGTTCATCAGTTCTGAAAACTTGCGCCCGGCGACCAGGTTGGCTTCGGCCGAACTGCCTTCTTTGGATTCATGATTGGCATTATGAAAATTAATGCCAAGTTTTGTTTTATCAAAATCCTGAAACATCGTGTCCAGCCGAGCGATAGTTTCAGGGTACTTCGGGTGGTTTTTTTTGCTTTCAAGAAGATACAGCATAGACATGTCAATCGCGTCTTCCAATACAGGAATGGCCGCCGTCGGCGTCAGGTACATACAACCGTCCGCATCTAAAACAACCACATTTTTTTTCATTTTCTTTTTCCTCTTGTTTTATAAAGCATACCGGGAGTTTTGAGAAAACAACGGCGGGAGTCTTTATTCAAAGCCCCCCGCCTTCATATTTAAACGTTTGATTAAAATCAGGCGCTGGCCGTTTCGGCGGTTGTTTCAAAAGCTTCGACCGCTTCGCTTGCAGCCGCGGCTTTGGCAGCAGCCTTAGCGGCAGCTTTGGCATTGCGTTCGGCTTCTTCGGCGGAACGGGCCACCGTCACACCGACCATACGGCTGACATCGGGATGCAGAACAATACGAATATTGTAATTGCCGATTTCTTTTAACGGCTGATCCAGAACAACCTGGCGGCGTTCGATATTATAGCCGGCTTCGCGGATAGCATCGCGGACATCACGTCCGGTAACTGATCCGTACAACTGCCCTGTTTCGGCGGCCTGACGAATAATCACCAGATTCAAGCCTTCCATTTTTGCGGCAATTTGTTCGGCTTCTTCTCTGCGTTTCAGGTTAGCGGCTTCCAGCTGAACCTTGCGGGCTTCAAACAAAGCCAGATTTTCTTTGTTTGAACGCAAAGCTTTGGCCTGAGGCAGCAAATAATTGCGGGCAAATCCGGGTTTTACCTTAACGATATCCCCCATTTGTCCCAGTTTTTCAATACGTTCCAGCAAAATAACTTCCATTTTTCTTCTCCTTCCTTAGTCCATGACATAAGGCAGCAGACCCAGAAAACGGGCACGTTTGATTGCTTTTGCCAATTCACGCTGTTTTTTAACGGAAACGGCCGTGATACGGCTGGGAACAATTTTACCGCGTTCGGAAATGAAACGCTGCAGCAACTTAATATCTTTATAATCAATCTTCGGCGCGTCTTTGGCCGCGAACGGGCAAGCCTTGCGACGGCGGAAGAACGGACGACGTGTTGTGGCTACCATCAGATTTCCTCGCTTTCATCTTCAAGATCAAATTTATCATCGAATTTTTTACCGCGGCCCTTAACGTCTTTGCCTTTGTATGTCATCATGGCGGACGGACCGTCGTCAAGTTCTTCGACACGGACGGACAGATAGCGGATAACGTCTTCGTCAAAACGCATCTGACGTTCCAGTTCAATCAGCGCCTTTGCAGGAGCATCAATATTGAACAAAACGTAATGTCCTTTGCGGTTTTTCTTCATACGGTAAGCCAGAGAACGCAGTCCCCAGTTTTCCTTTTTCGTAACTTTGCCGCCGTTGGCCGTAACGATGCCTTCAAAACGTTCGATCAAAGCATCAACCTGTGAAGCGGCAATATCCTGACGTGCGATAAACACGCTTTCATATAAAGCCATTTAAAATTCTCCTTTTGGCTTCTCTCAATTTCAAAAAACAGACCGCCCCCCATGGACGGCCGCCTTGAAACATAGCCGGTCCGTTATGCCGGCAAGGAGTAAACGGAGTTTGAACTATAAGCAATCTGTTTCCCGAATGCAAGGAAATGATTCAAAAAAATCATTTTTATCGAACCGTTGACAAACACCGCGACTTCACTAAAATAAGCGCGCATTTGAAATTTAAGTTTCTGAAAAGGATAACAAAATGAGTAAACCTAAAGTCGTATTGGCCTATTCGGGCGGACTGGACACGTCTGTTATTCTGAAATGGCTGATTAATAAAGGATTCGACGTTATTACATATACGGCTAACGTCGGACAGGACGATGACTTTAAAGCAATCGAAGAAAAAGCTTTGAAATGCGGAGCCATCAAAGCTTATGTTCTGGATCTGCGCAGCGAATTTGTCACAGATTATATTTTCCCTGCTTTTAAAGCCGCGGCAATTTATGAAGACCGTTATCTGCTCGGCACTTCCATTGCCCGCCCGCTGATTATCAAACACCATATTCGCATCGCCGCCGAAGAAGGCGCAGAATATATTGCGCACGGGGCAACGGGTAAAGGAAACGATCAGGTACGTTTCGAACTGGGCGCTTATGCGCTGAACCCGGCCATTAAAATTATTTCTCCGTGGAAAGACGCCGAGTTCCTGAACGAATTCCAAGGGCGCCCCGATATGTTGGCTTATGCCGAAAAGAACGGTATTGAAATTAAAAAACACGCCGGCAAAGCTTACAGCGAAGATGACAACCTGCTGCACATCAGCCATGAATCCGGTATTTTGGAAGACCCGAATACCGAATGTCCGCAAAGTGTTTATTCTAAATCCGTTTCCCCGCAGGAAGCCCCCGATAAAACAACAAAAATCGCTTTATCCTTTACACAGGGCGTCCCCGTCAAAGTCGAAAATCTGGACGACGGTACCGTTATCGAAAACCCGTTGGCTTTGTTTATTTACTTAAACAAACTGGGCAGTGAAAACGGAATCGGCCGGCTGGATATGGTGGAAAACAGATTTATCGGCATTAAATCCCGCGGCGTATACGAAACGCCGGGCGGCACAATCCTGCATAAAGCCCACATTGATCTGATGGGACTGTGCATGGATAAGGAAGTTTACCGTTTAAATCAACAGTTCGGCGTTAAAATGGGCGATTTGATTTATAACGGTTTCTGGTTTTCTCCGGAAATGGAAGTGCTGATGAAATCGGTTGA
Organism: uncultured Alphaproteobacteria bacterium; assembly: GCA_944393745.1. Taxonomy (GTDB): domain Bacteria; phylum Pseudomonadota; class Alphaproteobacteria; order CAAGCB01; family CAG-977; genus UBA11549. The sequence continues at coordinate 86,798 of CALYBD010000001.1, forward strand.
TGTCTGTCAGCAAAACGTTAACGGCCGCGTGGTCATCGAACTGTATAAGGGCAACGTCTACCCCGTAGCCAGATCCAGCGATACGACCCCGTATGACGCAAATATCGCTTCCATGGATATTCACGGCGGATTTAATCAGATGGATTCTTACGGTTTCATTAAAATCAACGCCGTTCGTCTGATGGGCGATTACAGAATGAAGCATCAAAAAAAATGAGCAAAACAAATCAGATGTGGGGCGGGCGTTTTGACCTGCCCCCGGCCGAACTGATGTTGGAAATAAATGCTTCTTTACCGTATGACCGGCGCCTTTACGCGCAGGATATCCGCGGGTCTCGGGTTCATGCGGAAATGCTGGCAAAACAGAAAATCCTGACGGAACAAGAAAACCGGGACATACAAAAAGGCCTGGCTGAAGTCTTAAAAGAAATCGAAGACGGACGTTTTGAATTCCGACGCGAACTAGAAGATATTCATATGGCCGTCGAAGCCAGATTAAAGGAATTGATCGGCGATGCGGGCGGAAAACTGCATACGGCCAGATCACGCAATGATCAGGTTGCGACCGATTTTAAGCTGTTTGTGCGCGAAGAATGCCAAAAAGCCGTTTCTTTGCTGTCAACGCTGCGCAATGTTTTAAAAGAAAAAGCCCTTGAACACGTTGAAACAATCATGCCCGGTTTTACGCACCTGCAGGTCGCGCAACCGGTATCGTTCGGATTTTACCTGAATGCTTATGCCGAAATGTTCGGCCGCGACATAAAACGGTTCTTAAACGCTTTTGATGTTATGGACGAATGCCCGTTGGGCGCGGCGGCGCTGGCGGGAACGCCGTTTGATATTGATCGCTTCTTTACCGCGGAAAAACTGGGATTTAAAGCACCGACAAAAAATGCACTGGACAGTGTTTCAGACAGGGACTTTGCGCTGGAATATCTTTCTTGCGCGTCAATCTGCGCCATGCATTTGTCCCGTTTGGCCGAAGAAATGGTTATCTTTTCTTCCCAACCGTTCGGTTTTGTCAAAATGCCGCAGGAATATACTTCGGGCAGCTCGATCATGCCGCAAAAATGCAATCCCGACGCTGCCGAACTGATGCGGGCAAAAACGGGACGCATTTACGGTTCTTTGATGACTTTGCTGAGCGTCATGAAAGGGTTGCCTTTGGCTTATTCCAAAGATATGCAGGAAGACAAAGAATGCGTTTTTGATGCCTGCGATACGCTGACGCTGGCGTTAAAAGTAATGACGGCCGTTATAAACGGGCTGACCGTTAATGCCGAAAATATGCGCAAAGCTTTGGAAAACGGTTTTCCGACAGCCACGGATCTGGCAGACTGGTTGGTTAAAAAAGCCGGTATCGCGTTCAGGCAGGCGCATCATATCACCGGACAAATTGTTAAATTTGCAGAAAAAAATAAACTGCGCCTGGTCGAAGTGCCTTTGGCCGAAATGCAAAAAATCTGTCCGCAGATTACGCAGGACATCTACGACGTTTTGGACGTATATCATTCTTTGAACGCTCGAAAAAGCTATGGCGGGACGGCACCGGATCAATTACGCCGCCAATTAAACGAAAAATAATTCTGCTATTGTTTTTCCGTGCGGCCGTTTGGTTGCACGGAAAAGGATATTTGAATGCAGAAAAATCGATTTTATCGAAAAAATAGAAAAAATTTTGTCAAATTTTTCTTTTTCTTTTCCGATTTTTTTTGTATTATGAACAGGTTCGTTTTTTAATAGGGGATTGTATGGAAAATTATTTTTCGGATAAAACGGAAGCAGCGCTGATTGCCGAACGTTCGGCGATTCTGGCGGCGTCTTGTTTTGACGAAAAAGCCCTGAACCGAACAGAAGACGAAGCAAAACGGCGGTTGACCTCTTTTTTATCGGGTGAAACGGAAATCGATCCCGAAGAAGCTCCGATGTTTTACAGCTTCATCAAAGTTTTCGGCGAAACGGAAAATGCGGATCTTAGGCTTTGCGCCAAAAAAGCCGAAGCAAAAATTACGCCCGTTTTAAAACAGTTTGATCAGATGATCGGCTACGACAATCTGGCAAAAATAACGGCCGAAGAAATCGAACGTAACCTTGCGGATTTGGATCGTTTTGAGCAAATCGATCCGTTTGAACGTACTGCGGACGGACAGCTTGTCTTTCCTCAATTCGAATTGGTTTTAAAAGTAATCGACAACGTTGAAATCGTTGATGATGATGAAACGTCTTTGTCTGCAGATTCCGGCGAAACTTTCAAAGAAACCGTTTTAGAAACGGCCAGAATAAAAACGTATATGCGTATATGCGTTTCGGAAACCGAAATAACGCGGGAATATTATCTGGATATGCTTCAAACCGAAATGGAAAAGGCATTAATCGTCTTATTCGTCATGGATAAATCTGCCGTTGATTTTCCGTTAAACACCGCACAGGCCGAAAAAATCCATCGGGAATTTCAAAAATTATTAGACGTTCTTGAATAGGTGACAAGATGACGGAATCTGCTAAAAAAGACGCTTCTAAAAAACTGACTCTGCGCAAAGGGACGCTGGAAATGTTCGTGTCCGGAACGGCACGCGGCGTAATGAATGCCAAAGAACGCCTGAAACAAAAAAAAGAAAAAGTCGTTCACAATATTCCGTTTTTGGAAAAAATCGATCGCAGATTGAAAGCCTTTGATTCGAAAATGGAACAAAAATACGGGCAGGTCTATGTAAAATTACGCGACAGCGCAAAAAATATTGCCCGTACCGTTTTGGCTGCAAAATTATTCGGAATCCCGGGCGTCATCGGCATCTGTGCCTATAAAACGTGTGAAAAAGCGATGTCTTTGTTGGAACCGGCGCAAAAGGCAAAGCAAAACGGTGAAGCAAAGGGTGTTCTGGATTATTTGGCCCAAAATAAAGGGGAAGCTCATTTTACGATGACGTCCGGCGCTTTGAGCATAGCGACGATGGCGTGTGACGTTGTCGGGGATTATGTGACCAAAGGGGCGATTCGCGTGGGAAAAGCGTCTTTGTTAATCGCTCCCGAAGTAAAGAAATTCGTTCAGACAACGGGCAAATGGTTCAGAGGGGAAGAGGCTTTTAAAGAAGTCAGACGTGATGCCGCCGTTATGGGAATTACATTCGGAACGTACTTTGTTTCTGATATTCCGATGACACGCGGATCAGGAAAACCGCAAACGGATGAATCCGGACAGCGGCAAACGTGGCAGTCTAAAGAATTGCCGACAAAGACGCCTAAAGAAAAGCTCAGCGAGTATATGCAAAAAGTCAAAGCGTTGTTCGCGGCGAGATTCGGCAATCCGGACGGTATGGTGACGGTGCCGCAGGAACCGAAAAAAGAAGATAAAGCTCCGCAGACTGATCAAAAAACGCCGGAAAATAAAGAAAAGAAGACGTCCGCGTATAAAGATGAAGTCAATAAACTGTTTGCAAGCGGTGCCGGCAATCCGGGCGGAATGATTACCGTCTTTGACATTAAAAGTCAAAAAGGCGGCCGCTGAAAAATAAAAAAAAGCCCTCAAACGAGGGCTTTTCTTTTTATTCGACTGTATTATTGTTATTTATTATATAGTTCTTCTGCAGGATGCCAAGTTTTTCCATTATCAGTAGAATATTCACAATCTCGCCAAACATTCATACTTTTTGTTTTGGTATAATAAATGGCGGACATTGCGGCGTTTAATGTTGGGAATGTTTTTCCAACAGCGTTCATTCCATGAAGATCGGTATAATCAGACCATATTTCACCATCTTTTTGAACGGGTAAAACCTTATAAGAATTCTTTTTTTCATAAAGAACTGTTAAGATGCAACCTTTATATTTTTTATAGGGCAGTGTTGTTTTTTTCGCTTCGTATTTAAAAAGTGTGCCGACTTGTAAAATACTTTCTTTAAGAGAGGGGATTTGTTTTGCATTATCCTTGCTTTTGAAAAGCTCTTTTAAATTGATATTTTCAATTTCATTTATCTGGGTTTCAGAAAAAGTTTTTCCAAATTTAATGTAATATAAACAATCTAGAAGATTATAAAAATCTTTGTAGTACGATTCCGACAAATCTTTAGCATTGACTGATTCTCGTGTTTCTAGTTCGGTTTGTATGAAATTAAGAGCCCATTTTAAAAGTTTTATTAAGAGGGCTTTTTTTTGAATCAAGCGAGCTATTTCAAGATATTTTGTTGTAGCAATTATTTCATAAAACGATCCTGTTTTTTGATATATCTCATAATAATTATCTTTTTGGCAAATAATTGCTTCTTCGGATTGCTTTAAAAAGTTTGAAATAAGGGTTTTTAATCGTTGGTAGCCTAATGCTTGTTTAGCCATTTCAGATATGTCGCCTTTTGCGCTAATCCAATTATTAGCAGTTGAGACTGAAATATCTAGCATATCTGCTAATTCTTGCGCAGTTCCCTCCCAATTATCCCAAAGTTCTTTAATATCCAGATCTCCCTCGGTTTCTCTCAATTCTTTGTTAATCATAAAATCTGTATCAGGGAAAAATTTATGAAACATTATAATCTCCTTTTTTTGTCTTGTTATTAGTGTAATTTTGCATATTTTAGAAAAAAAGTAAAGATAAAATATAAAATTTATAAAAAAATTTTTTAAAAACTCCAAATTTTATAATTTATTTGGAAAATTTATAATCAGACAAAAACGATCTTTCTTCAAAATCACATGAGGAAAGATCGTTTTTAAAAGTTAGTTGGACGAAATATTTTTCAGAGCGCGGACATCATAAAGTCGGTGACGCGTTGTGAAAAAGCGGCAGGGTCTTTGATCGGTTCGCCTTCGATGATTTTGGCTTGGTCAAACAAGACCTGAACCAAAGCTTTGTTCGTGTCGCTTGTGTCTCCGACAGCGACTTTCGCGGCCAGCTTTTTGATCAGCGGGTGACGCGGGTTGATATCAAAGTAACGGTTGCTGACGTATAAAGACGGTTGATTGTGTTGGCGCATCAGGCGTTCCAGATGAATGGACGCTTCGCCGTCTCCGGTCGAAAGGGCGACGGGACTTTTGGTCAGGCGTTCCGTCGTGCGGACTTCCTTGACTTCGTCTCCGACAATTTCTTTCATAAACTTTGTCAAAGCGTCCAAATCCGCTTGAGGCGCTTTTTCCAGTTTGTCGGATTGATCCGTAATCAACAGTGTTTCCAATTCCTGCGCGCCGGCGTTGACCGATTTGATCGGCTTTTCTTTGTACTGCGTCAACCCCTGCGGCCAAAATTCGTCAATCGGATCGGTTAAAAGCAGGACTTCGATTCCGCGGGCGGCAAAGCCTTCCAGCTGCGGATTGTTGCGCAGAACGCCCAAATCGTCGCCGGTAATGTAATAAATGCTCTTTTGACCGTCTTTCATGCGGGAAATATAATCCGCAAGCGTTGTCAGACCGTCGCCGTTCGTTGAATAAAAACGACACAGTTCGGCAACATCTTCACGATTGGTAAAGTCTTCAAAAATACCTTCTTTCAACACGGCGCCGAAAGCGTTCCAAAACGTCAGATAATCCTGTTCGTTTTCGGAACGTTTTTTCAATTCGCCCAGAATACGACGAACAACGCCTGTTTTGATCTTTGCCAGAACGGGTGTCTTTTGCAGCATTTCGCGCGAAACGTTCAGCGGCAATTCTTTGGTGTCGATTACGCCCTGGACAAAGCGCAGGTAATTCGGCAGCATGTCGGGTACCTGATCGGTGATGAAAACGCGGTTGATATACAGCTTGATCTGCGCGTTGCGGTTGGGCTGAAAAATGTCAAAAGGCGTTTTGGTCGGGATAAACATCAGGGCCGTGTATTCGATTGTCCCTTCGGCCTTGTAATGCAGAATATCCCACGGATCGTCAAAAGCGTGCGAGATATGGCGGTAAAAATCTTTGTACTGCGCATCGGTGATGTCGGCTTTGTTGCGCGTCCACAAAGCGCTGGCCATGTTGATTGTTTCCGTTTCGCCCATGTAATGCATAATCACGGGAAAAGAAATATGATCGGAAAACTGGCGCACGATACGGCGGACTTCGGCGGCTTCGGCATATGAATAAGCGTCCGGCTTTAAATAAAGCGTGATTTTCGTGCCGCGGGAAACGTCTTTTTCTTCGGTAATCGTAAAGGATCCTTTGCCCGTTGACGTCCACAACCAGCCTTCTTCTTCGCCGGCTTTGCGGGAACGCACTTCGACTTTTTCCGCAACCATGAACGCCGAATAAAATCCGACGCCGAACTGGCCGATAATCGTTGCGTCTTTTTGTTTGTCGCCGGTTAAGTTATTTAAAAATTCCGCCGATCCGGAACGCCCGATGGATCCCAGATCTTTGATTAAATCCTGTTTGTTCATGCCGATGCCGTTATCGGCAATCGTTAAAGTATGAGCGTCTTTGTCAGGGGTAATGTCAATTCTGAATTCGCCGTCCCCTTTGGCGATATCCGGCTTCATAATGGCTGCATAGCGCAGTTTATCGCAGGCGTCCGACGCGTTTGAAACCAATTCCCTTAAAAAAATGTCCGTATCCGAATAAAGCGCATTGACAACAATATCTAAAATTTTGCCGACTTCGGCTTGAAATTGCATTTTTTCTTCCGACATTATAACCTCCCAGTTAACAAACGTGCTTTAATTAAGTGCAATAACGGCAAATTTCAACCCTTTATATGGAAGTTTTTTAAAAATGGAACGAATTTTAACAGCACTGCTCGGCCCGACGAACACGGGAAAAACTTACTTAGCCGTTGAAAAAATGTTAACGCATAAATCAGGCATGATCGGTTTTCCTTTACGCTTGCTGGCGCGCGAAAATTACGACAAAATTGTGCGGTTGAAAGGTGTTGAAAACGTTGCCCTGATCACGGGCGAAGAAAAAATTATGCCAAAAAAGCCGTCTTATTTCGTCTGCACGGTTGAAGCGATGCCTTTGGATCACCCGGTTGATTTTCTGGCGGTTGACGAAATCCAAATGGCGGCCGACGTTGAACGCGGGCATATTTTTACAGACCGCCTGCTGCATGCGCGCGGTATGCGTGAAACCATGTTTCTGGGCGCGGAAACGATCAAGCCTTTGTTAAAACAGCTGATCCCGGAAACAGAAATCGAAACGCGCCCCCGGTTTTCAAAATTAAGCTATACGGGAGTAAAGAAAATCACGCGGCTGCCCGCGCGTTCGGCCATTATCGGATTTTCGGTGCAGGACGTGTATGCTCTGGCCGAACTGATCCGCCGGCAAAAAGGCGGCGCGGCCGTCGTTATGGGTGCGCTCAGCCCGCGGACCAGAAACGCGCAGGTCGATATGTTTCAGTCCGGCGAAGTCGATTATCTGGTCGCGACCGACGCGATCGGCATGGGACTGAATATGGATATTTCCCATGTCTGCTTTACGTCTTTGCGCAAATTCGACGGGCAGAAAATGCGCGCTTTGTCCGCCGCGGAACTGGCGCAGATTGCCGGACGCGCCGGCCGGTATATGAAGGACGGCACATTCGGCGCGGCGGCGGAAGCGTCCGCTTTGACGCAAGACGTGATTGACAGAATTGAAGAACACCGGTTTGAACCTTTATCCCATCTGTTCTGGCGCAATCCCGATTTAAAAACAACGTCTTTGGACGCGTTGATTTACAGCCTGAATGTCCGTCCGACTTTGCCCGGTCTGATCGGTGCGCGCAAGGCAGAAGATCAACAGGCTTTGGAAATTCTGGCGCGGGATACGGGAATTTCCCGGCTGGCCAACCATGCTTCGCGCGTCAGACTGCTGTGGGAAATCTGTCAGATTCCCGATTTTCGCAAGATCACCCCCGAAGCCCACGCCCGGCTGTTGGCGCAGATTTACCGTCTGATTTTGGATAAAGGCAAATTGCCGCAGGATTGGTTTGAAAAACAAGTGAAAATGCTGGACAATACCAACGGAGATATTGATGTTGTTACGGGACGTATTGCAGGAATCAGAATTTGGACGTATATTGCGCAAAGAAAAGAATGGATCGACCGGTCTGAATACTGGCGGGACATGACAAAAGCCGTTGAGGACAAATTGTCCGATGCTTTGCATCAAAAGCTGGCGCAGCGGTTTGTGGATAGGCGTACATCTGTTTTGGTAAAAGGTATGAAAACACAGGTAGAATTATATACGAAAATCGAAGAAGACGGCTCGGTTGAAGTCGAAGGGCAATCTGTCGGAAAAATGGAGGGGCTGCGTTTTGTGCCGATTACGGGCGCCGGGAAATTTGCGGATCGTGTTTTGATTTCCGCGGCGGAAAAGGCTTTGCAGGCTGAATTTCAAAACAGGATTACGGCGATTCTGAATGCTGCCGAAGACGACTTTACGCTGGAAAACAATGCGCAGATTTTATGGAAGAAACAACCGCTGGGCAAAGTTGTCAAAGGACGCGATATTTTGCACCCGACTGTTGCCTTGTCCGTGCATGAATCGGTTGATCAGACATACATTGATCAAATAAAAACCCGTTTAAACGGCTGGTTGGAAGTATACTTAGCCAACAAAATCGCCCCGTTATTTACGGCTTTGCGCACATTGGACGAAGAAAACGCTTCCGGTTCCGCCCGCGGTATTTTATGGCAGGTTGCCGAACAGCTGGGAACGATGCCGCGCGAAAAGGTATTTGATTTAATCAAAGGTCTGAACGAAGCGGATAAAAAAGTACTGGCAAAAGCCGGCATGCGGCTGGGACATGATTATTTGTTTTTTCCGATGCTGTTAAAACCCGCGGCTCAGCGTGTTTGCGCGATTTTATGGAAAGTCTGGTTTGAACGAACGCAGTATGCGACAGGATTTGCGATTGACGGCAAGATGTCGTTTGCCGTTGAACACGGTGTGCCGCGCGCTTTGTATTTGGTACAGGGATATGCCATGGCCGGAACACGGGCAATCCGTGTCGACGTGATGGAACGCTTTACGGCAAAGTTGCGTGAAATCACACGGCAGGACAAAGGAAAACCGCAGGTTTTGCCGTTGGATCTGTTATCGATTGCCGGACTGAAACGTGATGAAGCCGAAGACGTTTTCGGCTATTTGGGATTTAAAGTCACGAAGGAAACGCAAACGACTACTGTCGGTGAAGAAACCAAAGAAACCGAAATTTTGATGATCCAACCGAAATTTAAAAAACGCAAGGCCCCTGTCAAAGCCGAACCGGTCGACATGACGTCTCCTTTTGCGGCGCTGGCGTCTTTGAAAAAGAAATGAGCGTTTCTCAACGTATTGACAAGTGGCTTTATTTTACGCGTTTTGCCAAAACCCGTGCGACGGCGCAGAAAATGATTGAAGGCGGACACGTTGCCGTAAACGGCGAAAAAGTCCTGAAATGCAGTCGGGAAATTAAAATCGGTGATGAATTAAACATTCTGCGCGGTACGGTACGGTTTTACATACGCGTAACAGGTTTTGTTGAAAAAAGAGTCGGGGCACCCGTTGCGCGGACGGCGTATGAACAAATCCGGGATCCCGAAAATCTGGCACCGCCGCCGAAAAAAGCGTTTGAATCCCGCACGACCGGATCGGGACGCCCGACAAAACGCGACCGTCGCGCGATTAACCGGCTGAAGGGGAAATTTTAATCGGCCGAATTTTTAATTTGTTTTTTTTTAAGCATAACTTTTTTACCCGATCGGTTGGCAACATGAACAAAGATTTTTTAAAATTGGCGCGTCAAAATCAAAAAAAAGCGTTTGAAATTATTCAAATATTGAACATTTATCCCGCCTGGGAATCCGTCGGCGGGCAAGTCAATCTGATCGGATCATTGCAAACGGGACTATTGATGAAACATCTGGATATCGATTTTCATGTCTATACGCCTCAATTAAAATTATCCGACAGCTTTTATGCCATTGAAAAAATCGCCGAACATTCCGGCGTTCAAAAAATCGAATACGCCAACTTGCTGACCGATCGGGACGCCTGTTTGGAATGGCATCTTTATTACAATGATTCGGCCGGCAATACCTGGCAGATTGATATGATGCACATTGTCAAAGGATCGTATTTTGACGGATTTTTTGAAAACATTGCCGCACAAATCAATCGCAAAGCGACACAACAACAAAAAGAAACCATTCTGCGTTTGAAATACGAAACGCCCGATCATGAAAAAATCGCCGGTATCGAATACTGCCGCGCCGTTTTACAAGACGGTATATCGACCTATCCGGAATTTATCAAATGGCGTGAAAAAAATGTCTTTAACGGTATTTGGGAATGGCAACCGGAATAACTTAAATATCTCCTTTGGCCATTTGTTTGTATAAAAATCCGATTCCGTATTTTGGCAATAAAAAATAATAAGATAAATAACAGTGTTTTTTGATTAAAAAAAAAACACAACTTTCATATCGGAAAGCCGCGTCAATTTAACACTTAAAAATTGTACTTCCACAAAATCACCTTTTTGCCACATTTTCGCCATAATTATTAACAAAGGGAGGTGCCGTTTTTGTTTTTTCGTTTATTTTCAACATATTATCCATGCCCCCCCCCTGTATGTTTTTTTTATCATAATTTTGCCACAATTTAATCGTATTATTAAAAGTGGAAAATATGGAAATATCATAGGAGGTCCAAACCATGAAAAAAATTTTCCTTCTGGCAGCAGCGGCAGGGATATTCCCCCTGTGTACTGCTCACGCTGCAGTAACACAGACAACGATGAAAAACTCTGCTGCGGCAAACCTCAGCATAGTCAACACCGGTGGTAATGGCGGCAGCACAAGCAGAAGTGCCCCTTCTGTTACGTACTCTGCGAACGTTACTAATGTTAACTCCGGTGCCACAAGCACTTCTACGTCAAAACAGCCGACGTATAACACAAGCACGTCGACGGGAAATTTCACATTAACCTCGAACACCAGTTCCAGTAAGCTTAATACCCTTACGCCGACCGAATGGCAAACTGTAAAAGTTTCGGATCTGAGCAATGAACAGGTTTCCGGGTTATCCGGTTCGGCTATTTTAAAAATGCCCACGACATCACAGGTATCTTTGGTACAAAGAGAACCTGCAGTCATTACAAAACTGGAACCGTCTCAACAGCTGACCCTGGTAAAGGATCAATTAAATGATTCCTCTGCCAACAAAGTAACGCTGACACCGCAGATTGTTCTGGATCGGTCTCCGAACTTGCAGATCGTAGGAACAATCGCCAAAAAAATTCCCTGTGTCGAATTTGATGCCGAAATTGTTGAAGCGCCTGAATTTCAGGTAAAATATGAACTCGACAATAACGGGCTGAAAATGGCGACTTTGACAGAGGCGGAATTTAAACCTTTTATTTCTGTAGAAAAATACCCGCAACTGTATAAAATAACGGATTGGGACCCTGAAACCGAAGTCATTAATCCGTTGACAAACAGAGTGGCATATTGCACCAGATATTCCAACAAATGCAGATTAGACACAACTCTGATCAAAAACTATATTACAAACAGAAAAATCCGCAAACTGAAACTGTGTGATAACAACTTAAAAGTGCTTCCCATTATTGATATGAAGTGCGTAGGTGTAAAATGCGGAAAAGGACAAGAATGTGTCAATGGTTGCTGTGAATATCAAGAAACAACGACAGCGAACGTAACGTTAAGACCTGCTCTGCAGTCTAAGTATGAAATCAAAGGTGTAGAGCTGATTGCCAAACCCGTAGCTTTGAAAGACGAAACAGCTAAACTGTTTCTTGATAATCCTGCCGTTGAAAAAGAGGTACTTGATTCAAAAGTCCTGATGGAAAAGGCGACAAACACCGTACAAGGCCGTCTGCAGGCTTTAAAACCCATGATGATGGCGCAATAGTTTGGCAAACCTAATGATTTAAAGGAGAAATCTTATGAAAAAACTGTTTGTGTTTTTTACGGTTGCCTGGTTTGCCGCAAGCTCTGTTCAGGCTGTGGAAACTTCCGGCACATTTTCAGATGATACGATTACGCTTGCCTCTGCGATAAAAATCGGAAAAGGCGGAATTGTTTCAAGTTCGCAATATATTCCCGGAGTAAGCAACGGCTTTCCCGGCGGTGGCGGCGGTGGCGGCGGTGGCGGCGGTAATGATGTCGATCTGGCCGTCTGTTCAACCGACAACGATTGCGAATACAATGAAAAATGTTCTGCCGATCACGCCTGTGTTCCTGTTTGTACACCGAACAGCTGCAGCAAAGGACAGATGTGCGTTAATACCGCAGCTCATGTCGGCAAGTGCGGTCTGGCCTGCGATTTCGTTACCTGTGAAAACGGCCTGAAATGTGTCAACGAAGGCAGCAGCGCGAAATGTGTAAGATGTATTACGGACAGCGATTGCGGTAGTAACGGCGTATGCACGGCGAACAATATCTGCCTTTATAAAGTCATCAACTTGTGCAGCAATAAGAACTGCGACAAAGGACATCGTTGCTTCCTCGGACGGTGCGAACCGTATCCGCTCGGATCCACGGAAGACCCGCAGTGTTCCAGCACACAGGTTGCCGATGGTTCTGGCGGCTGCATAAATCCGTGCGAAGGCGTCGTCTGCCCGCGCGGAAAGATCTGCACCGTTTCCAGAAGCAATTCCAAAGGAAAAGCCTGCTGTGGTGACTGTACACTCAAAGCCGTTAACCTGGGAAGCCTGAAGACAATTAATTCGCAGTTAAAACTTTCAACAGCAACGCCGTTGAAGTGGCACCCGCAATTAAATGTCTGTCTGCCGCAAATCGCTTATCCGGCGTTTAAGGCCGAAGACTTCGTCATCGCTAAAAAACCGCTTCCGTATACGGGATTGGTCAGAGCTGTTGAATTGGATACCAATCTGACAGACAGAACGATTACCGGGTTGATTAAAGCAACACCTGTAGAATTCAAGCCTGACAACACTTTGTCAGTTAAAAAGGCTGTGGAATTGCGTTCGGATCCCGTGATTGTAAAAGCGATCACCAATCCTAAGGCTACAACACTGACTGTTGAAAAAACGACGGTTAACTCTTCACCGATACTGACTCAACTGAAGTAATCCCGGTCTAACCTAAGGAAAAGCCCCCGGCAACGGGGGCTTTTTTTATACCATGAAAATCCGTGTCGCTTAACTGCGGCTGTGTGTCTTTCTTGTAAACAAAAGACTTTTTTGTGCGACAGAAACGTCGTTTCAATCTTGCAAAACTTCCGAAACCATTGACGAATAAAAGCAACACAAAACATTGTTCTGCCCTGCGTTATATACGAGGAAGTTTTTTAAAACGACAACCGTCTAATCATCGTAGGCGCCGCGCCGTCCGATCTGAACATCGCGGTTAACATTGACGCATTCAATCAAACCGAACGAAAACATCAATGTCAGCATAACCGTCCCGCCGTAGGAAATCATCGGCAAAGGCACGCCGACAACAGGCAGCAGTCCCATCACCATGGCAATATTGATAAAAACATACAAAAACAAATTCGTCGTTAACCCCAAAGCCAGCAAACGACCAAAAAAGCTGGTGGATCTGAAGGCAATCACATAACCGTAAAAAATCAATGCCAAATACAACAATAACAAAGATACCGATCCGATCAGGCCGAATTCTTCGGCTAAAACGGTAAAAATAAAATCCGTATGCTTTTCCGGCAAAAAATTCAGCCGGCTTTGTGTCCCCTGCAAAAATCCTTTCCCGAAAACACCGCCCGATCCCAACGTAATCTTGGATTGCAGAATATGATATCCTTTACCCAACGGATCACGTTCCGGATCCAAAAAGGTAAAAACGCGTTCTTTTTGATAATCATGCAGGAATCGCCAGGCAATCGGAATGGAAATCAATCCGGCCACCCCCAGTGCGGCAAATTTCCACATCTGAACACCGACCAAAAAGAACAATGTCAAAGACCCCGCCCCCATTAAAACCGCCGTTCCCAAATCAGGTTGCTTTAAAACCAACGCGACCGGAATTAAAACCATAAATGACGGAATGACAATGGCCGACATACTCATCATTTCCTGCAAAGAACTGCCGTGAAAATACCGGGAAAGCGCCAAAATCAACGCTATTTTCATCAATTCGGACGGCTGTATCCGAATAAATCCTAAATTCAGCCAACGCTGCGCCCCCATGGCATCATGACCGAAATATTCCACAAAAAACAATAAAGCCACCGCACCGATATAAAAAATATACGCATATTTCAGCCAGAAGCGCAGATCAATCATGGCAACAACGAACAATACCGCGCAGCCCATCCAGAAACGATAAAATTGCCGGCTGGCCCAGGGTTCCCAATTTCCGTTCGCCGCAGCATACAAAACGACAAAACCGGAAGCCGCAACTAAAAAAATCAAAAAAATGTAACACCAGCTGAGGTTTAAAAAACGTTCCTTCAGCGTCAGATTCGGATCACGCAGTCTGAAAGGCGAAAAATCAGATGTTATCATATTCCCTCCATCGGCGTATTTTTCTTTAACGTTCCGGGTGATTCAGAAGCCGGATCCAGCGTCAGGACGGCTTCCATAATTGCACGTGCGATCGGCGCTGCCGTAGTGGCGCCGCCGCCACCGTGTTCAATAACGACCGACAAAGCATAACGCGGATTATCCGTCGGCCCGAACGCAACGAACAAAGCGTGGTTTCTTTCTTCCCACGGCAATTCGTCCTGACGGCGCAATCCTTCTTCGCGCTCTTTCATCGAAATACGTTTGACCTGCGTTGTGCCCGTTTTCCCGGCAATCAGTTTCCCGTTCACGTTAACCCGTGCTGTTTTTGCCGTTCCCTTGGGCGCGTTAACCACGTTAAACATACCTTCGCGCATTAACTGCAGATATGTTTTTGAAATATTCAGGTCTTCTCCGAGACAAACTGTCGTATCCCTGTTTTTCGGTACTAAAATCGTCGGTTTTACTTTATAACCGTCATTCGCCAAAGCCGCCGCCATAACAGCCAGCTGAATCGGCGTTGTTAAAACATAGCCCTGCCCGATCCCGGCGTTATAGGTATCTCCCTGCAACCATTGTTCGCCCAAAATCACTTCTTTCCACCGCCGGGTCGGCATCAAACCGGATCTTTCCCCGGGCAAATTGATACCCGTCGGCATGCCGAAACCGAATCGTTTGGCCATCGCGGCAATCTTGTCAATTCCGGTTCGGCGCGCGACTTCGTAAAAATAAATGTCGCAGGAATGCATCAAGGCTTCCTTTAAATCGACATTGCCGTGCCCGTCAGGCTTCCAGCAATGAAAACGATGCGATCCCATCATAATATGGCCGCCGCAAAAAATCTTTGTATCCGGACGAATAACACCGGCTTCCAACGCAGCCAGAGCAACGATCATCTTAAACGTTGATCCGGGGGAATATAATCCGCCCAACGCTTTGTTTAACAGCGGATTTTTTTTGTTCGTGGAAATGGTTTCCCATTCTTTGTTGGACAAGCCGCGGTTAAATTTGTTCGGATCAAAACTGGGCGTTGATACCAAAGCCAAAACTTCGCCGGTATAAATATCCAAAAGAACGGCGGCGCCGCTTTCTTTTTTCATTTTTTCATAAACAACTTTCTGCAACCGCATATCAATCGTTAACGGCAGTACCGCACCGGGAACCCCTTCATCGCGTTCAATTTCACGAATAACACGCCCTACGGCATTAACTTCAACACGTTGGGCACCTTCTTTGCCGCACAATGCCGTGTTGTATTCCAACTCTATACCCGATTTGCCAACACGAAATCCCGGCAGCTTTAACAACGGATTGCCGGACGCAATCTCTTCTTCCGAAACGGCACCGACATAACCGACAACATGGGCCGCCGCCTCATTAAACGGATAAAACCGGCTGAGCCCTTCATCAATAATAATTCCCGGCAGATCCGGTGCATTCAGCTGGATTGCCGCCATTTGCTCCCAGGTTAAATTTTCGCGAATTGTTACCGGCGTAAAATCACGCGAACGGCGAACATCTTTGCGGATCCGCTGAATTTCACTTTCCGTCAACGGCAAAATCTTGTTCAAAGCTTCCAATGTTGCATTCAGATTACCTTCCGTTTGTTCCGAAATCACCAATACACGGAAATTTTGGTTGTTCTGCGCCATCGCAACGCCGAAACGATCGAAAATCAATCCTCTGGGCGGCGCCAACAATCGCGTGCTGATCCGGTTTTCTTCCGCCAACGTTTTATACCGATCCGATTCCAATACCTGTAAATAATACATACGCCCCAATAATACCGAAGACAAAAACAACTCTCCGCCGGCCAGCATCATTGCCCGGCGGGTCAGCATTTTTCCTTTGTCTCCGTCACGCGTAATCATTTTTCTTTATCCAGCAAATATAAATGCAGCGCCGCACACGGCCAGGAAATCAGCGGATAACATAACAGCAGCAGCAAATAACTGATAAAAGCGATGCCGATCGGCGTAAAAACTGCATAACTGATCGACACAAACAACCATTTTAAAAAATATGCGCCGAACGACAAAACGGCAAATCCGAACCAAACAAACACAAACGATCTTCCTGTTAAATAACGGCGCTGTGTTTTTGTGACCAGATAAAACAACGTAAAAACCAGCGTATTGATCCCCAGCGGCGTCCCGTCCAAAAGATCCAAAAACAAACCCGTTACAAAAGCGCTGAGAATTGAAAAATCGTACGGTCTGTAAACAGCCCAATAAAAAATCGGAACCAATACAAAATACGGCCGGACCGAAGAATAACCGGGTAAATAGGTCGGCGTAACGGAAAATAACAAAATCAGAATTGTCAGCAGCTTTGGCGCATACTGTCTGAATTTCGCCGCAGCTTTGTCATAAAAAGGCTGATTGATTAAGGAGAAACTTCGCATATCGGATCCGGTAACAAACCTGAAAGACCATAATCAACAATACGAACCATTTCCAGCCGGCTGCGATTAAAGAAAGGACGAACTTTAATCACCCCGTCATTGACGGAAACAATCACGCCGACCGGCAAACCGGCCGGATAAACACCGGCCATACCGGACGTTACGATTTTATCGCCGACCGAGACTTTGGCATTGTTGGGCAAAGAAATCAGCTGCGGATATTCCGTATTGTCGCCCGATAAGATTGCCGGTATATCCATCGGTTCAACCTTAACCGGCACGCGCGAGTTAATATCCGTAATCAGCAAAATTCTGGCGGCATTAATGCCGACCGAAGCGATACGACCGACCAGACCGTCACCCGTTAAAACGACGTTTCCTTTTTCAATTTCCTGTTTTTGTCCGACAAAAGCGATCAAAGACTGAGCAAAAGAATTGCCCGTATCAGCAATGACACGTGAAGTGATGGAAATTGCCGGCGGCGGCGGCACATAATTTAAAAGATCGGTTAAATAAGCATTTTCCTTGCGCAGTTGTTCCGTATCCAGGCGGATCAGATTCAATTCCTGATTTTCACGCCGCAACCGCGCATTTTCCTGACGGATCGACACCAATTCCTGCATATTTTGCACAAATCGCGATGCGGCTTCGGCCGGTTTCGACAACAAAGACAGGATTGGCGTCGCAATATCATTAAAAACAATCTGGACTTTTTCGACCAGGATCGTATCGGCTTTTCCCAGCAGCATCAATCCGAACGCGACCATCACCAACACCAAAACGGCAAAACGCCGTAATTTTGTTTTAATATGATGCAGTGACGCCGTATTGCCGGAATGCTGCTTTCCCATATGAATACCCCTGTCTTAAAAGGGAAAAAGCTTAATACATCGTTGAAAGAATATTCCGCAGTTTTTTGATTTCTTCCAAAGCGCGCCCGGTCCCCATTGCCACACAAGTCAAAGGATCTTCGGCGATTGAAACGGGCAATCCCGTCGATTTGCGCAAAACGCGGTCCAAATTCGTCAAAAGCGCACCGCCGCCCGTTAAGACAATACCTTTATCAACAATATCGGCTGCCAGTTCGGGCGCCGTATGTTCCAAAGCAACCTTAACGGCTTCGACAATCTGGCTGACCGGTTCGGCCAGGCTTTCGGCGATCTGGCGTTCGGAAATCGTTAATTCTTTGGGCACACCGTTCATTAAATCGCGGCCCTTGATTTCCATTGTGCGGCCTTCGCCCTGTTCCGGCGGACAGGCCGATCCGATTGCTTTTTTAATTCTTTCGGCAGAACCTTCCCCGACCAGCAGATTATGATTGCGACGGATATAAGAAATAATCGCTTCGTCCATTTTATCACCGCCGACACGAACGGAACGGGCAAAAACAATGTCACCCAAAGCCAACACCGCAACTTCCGTCGTACCGCCGCCGATATCGACAACCATGGATCCCGTCGGTTCCGTTACCGGCAGACCGGCACCGATCGCCGCCGCCATCGGTTCCTGAATTAAAAACACTTTGCGTGCGCCGGCAGCTTCGGCAGATTCCTGAATGGCGCGCTGTTCCACGGCCGTTGAACCGGACGGAACGCAGATAATAATCATCGGAGAAACAAAATTACGGCGGTTATGCGCCTTGTAAATAAAATGCTTGATCATTTCTTCGGCAACTTCGAAATCCGCAATGACGCCGTCGCGCAAAGGACGCACTGCCCGAATGGATCCCGGTGTACGACCCAGCATTTGTTTGGCTTCGTCACCGACGGCCAAAACATGCTTTTTGCCTTTTGATTCGGCAATTGCAACGACAGACGGTTCATTTAAAACAATACCGCGTCCTTTAACATATACCAACGTATTTGCGGTTCCTAAGTCTATGGCCATATCTGCGGACAGCCAGCCGGTCAGCTTTGAAAGCATTGCGCCCCCTTAAAAAATTAAACTTATAAATACTTTTCCGCCTTTTTTTGCCTGAAACAAGCAAAAATACGGCAATTTTCAATCTAATCTACTCCAAGAAGTGTAAAGCCTTGGTTAATATATCCGGACTTTTTGCGTCATTAATAATGTAATCCGGCGCAAAACGATGCTTAAACCAGGTCATTTGACGTTTGGCGTAATTTCTGGTCATGCGGCAGGCATGATCAATCGCTTGATCCCGGGTCATTTCCGCGCTCAAAAAAGCTTTGATTTCAAAAACGCCGAGAGCTTTTAACACCAGGCTGTCCGCCGGCGGATTTTTGGCAAGCAGAAGACGAACTTCCTCAACGGCTGAACCGCACATCATTTTTTCAAAGCGTTCGTCACAGCGTCGATACAACTCTTCACGCGGCAGCTGGGTTAAAAAACATAAAAAATCAGCCTCAATTTCCTTTTTAAACGGCAAAGATTGCCAGTAAGTAACAGATTTTCCCGTCTGCGTCAGCACTTCGGCCGCACGCAAAATCCGCTGCGGATCCGTAAAAGAAAAAGAAGGATCTTTCTTTTGAAAATCGGCCAGAAAACGCTCATGGCCCATTTCTTCAAATTCCCGGCGGACTTGGCGGCGCACGGTTTCATCGGCCGGCGGAACCGGAGAAATACCCTTGATCAAAGTCTGCAAATAAAATCCCGTACCGCCGACAACGATCGGAATCCTGCCGTCTGTTCGTGCGGCTTCTATTTCCCGCGCCGCCAACTGCACCCATTTAAAAGCAGAACAGTTTTCTTCGGGTTCCAAAAAACCGTACAGCCGGTGTTCCGCCGTTTTTTCCTCGGCCGGCGAAGGACGCGCCGTTAATGTCGGCACATCGCGGTAAACCTGCATACTGTCGGCATTGATTATTCTGCCGCCCAGCCGCTGCGCCAGTTCCAAAGCCACCCCCGACTTTCCCGAAGCCGTCGGTCCTGCGATAACTATCACTTTGTTTTTCCCTTGTTTTGGGGTACAAAGAAAATGTTCTTCGTTTTTACAAGAGGAGACCGCCGTGAATACCATTCCTTTATTTCGTCCTTTCAAAGCCGTCCGGCCGGCGCCCGAATTTGCCGCCGAAGTCGCAGCGCCGCCCTATGATGTCCTTGATACAAAAGAAGCACGGGTAAAAGCAAGCGGAAAACCGTATTCTTTCCTGCATATTTCCAAAGCGGAAATAGATTTGCCTGAAAATACCGATCCTTATGATCCTTCCGTTTATATAAAATCGGCTCAAAATTACATTGTGCTGTTGAATAACGGTATTCTGAAGCAAGATGCAAAACCCTGTTATTACGTTTATCGTGCCATTATGGGAAACCACACCCAAACCGGCCTGGCCGTTGCCGCCAGTGTTGCCGAATATGATAAAAACAGAATTCGCCGTCATGAATTTACCCGCATTGACAAAGAAGACGACCGTGTGCGTCAAATTGATGCTTTAAGTGCGCAAACCGGCCCCGTTTTACTGGCTTATCACCAGATCCCCGTCGTTGATGCCCTTATTAAAAAAACAACAAACCAGCCGCCGGCCTACGAAGTCACGGCCGATAATGATGTCCGCCATGCCGTCTGGGTCATTGACAATGATGATGATATCCGGGCCATAACGGCGGCCTTTGACAAACAGGACGTTGTTTATATTGCCGACGGACATCATCGTTCGGCCGCAGCGTCCCGCATTGCCAAAAAACGCGCAGAACAAAACCCCAATCATACGGGAACCGAAGATTATAATTCGTTTTTAGCCGTTGCTTTTCCGATCGAAGAAATGAAAATTTTAGATTACAATCGCCTTGTTTCGGATTTAAACGGATTAACGCCCGCCGGATTTCTGAAAGCATTGGAAAAGGATTTTGAGGTTGCGCCCGTTACGGGAATTGCCGCGCCGTCTGAAAAAAATACGTTCGGCCTTTATCTGGAAAAACAATGGTATCTGCTGACGCTGAAAAATAAACCGGCCGGCAGCGATCCCGTAAAATTGTTAGATGTCAGTCTGTTATCGGATCTGGTTTTGGATCCGATTTTAGGCATTAAAGACCTGCGTAAAGATAAACGCATTGATTTTGTCGGCGGCATACGCGGATTAAAAGAATTGCAGACCCGTGTTGACAGCGGAGATTTCATTGCGGCGTTTGCTTTGTACCCGACACAGATGTCCGAATTAACCGCTGTTGCGGACAGCGGACAGGTCATGCCGCCGAAATCGACATGGTTTGAACCGAAACTGGCCGACGGTCTGATTTCAAATCCGATATAATAAATGTAAAGCGGGGAAATCCCCGCTTTAATTATCTGATCGGAATTTTCACCGTCAACGGCTGTGTGATATCAATGTCATGCGGCGGTTCCAGCAGCGGTTCAAAATACTTGGCAATACAGGTACGTATTTTTTCGTCAACGGGCATGCCCAAAATATCAAATGTTTCCTTAAAACCGAATGCCGGCAAAGTGCCGAACGGAGAAACCATAAAAGAAACTTCGCGCATTTCGGTCAGACCGCATTTTTTAAAATCAGCGGCATGAGCATTGATCTTAATTTGCAAATGACGCAGATACCGGCGCCGTATTTCGGGTTCCGTCACAAAAAAGGCTGAAGATTCCGCCGCGGAATATTTCAAAACATAGCGCTGATAAAATTCCGTATCCGACAAACCTCCCGAAATCATGCGTCCGGAATCTTTTTCAATAAAATGAGACAACAAATACAGCAATTTATCCTGTGCCGATCTGAAATCCGGCGCATGATCTTTTTTGGAAACGGTCACTTTCCAAAATTGCCGGTCTTCTTTGCCGGCCTGTACCGCCGTCAGCGAGATGAATTTTTCATAAACGGTATAACGATCATATACGGCCGTCGGCAAAATGGAGGGTTCATCGATCGGGTGTTCGTATTCGGCAGTATCAATACTGCTTCTGATACTGGTTGTTCCTTCTTTTTTCACTCCGAATTTCAGCCTTAAAATAACGGCTGCGGGCGAAGTCAGGCGATATCCCTTTGCTTTCAAAATCGGTTTTAATTTTGCCAACAACTGTTGGTATTCGATATCATCTTTGGACAGATCTTCATTCATCAGATGAATCACGGCCGTTTTTACCGGCGGCGTCCGGCTGAGATAAGAATCAACAGACATGGAAATTTTATCTTCTATCGGCAGCTGACAG
Organism: uncultured Alphaproteobacteria bacterium; assembly: GCA_944393745.1. GTDB lineage: Bacteria > Pseudomonadota > Alphaproteobacteria > CAAGCB01 > CAG-977 > UBA11549. Next base: position 108,683 of record CALYBD010000001.1, read on the forward strand.
CCGACAAGAAAGAACAAAACCGGCAATAAAACTTTTTTCATTGCTTACGCCAAAGAAATTATACCGGCATCAATGGCTTTCAGCATAACGGCAATGTCGCGCCAGCCCGAAACGGGAAATCCGTCGTCTCCGATGACATCAATCCCTTTTTCGCGGCAAAAATCGATCATTTCCTGTTCGTTCGCATGAAAGACCTGTTGCCATAAATCTTCAAATTCTTTTTTGGAATAATCCGGCGCCGCACCGAACAAACGAAAAGTCAATCCATCTGTTTCGGAAACAAGTTCGTCCGTTGCCCCTTCGGCCAGTTCGGGTTCTTCGGACAGATAATCCTGAGCACGAATGACGGTTTGTGTTTGCATTTTTTTCTCCTTTGTTCATATTACTGATATGTAAGCATATTTATTTTCTGCAATAAAGGAAAAAACAATGATACCGCGTTACAGCCGTCCTGAAATGAGTGCCGTTTGGTCTGATGAAAACAAATTTAAAACCTGGTTTGAAATTGAATTATATGCCTGTGAAGCTTTGGCAAAGCTGGGAAAAATCCCGCAATCTGCCGTTGACGACATTCGCACAAAAGGCAAATTCGATCAAAAACGCATTGACGAAATCGAAGCCGAGGTCAAACACGATGTCATTGCTTTTTTGACAAATGTCGGGGAAAACGTCGGGGAAAGCGCTCGTTTTATGCATCAGGGCATGACGTCTTCGGACGTTTTGGATACCTCGTTTAATATGCGCCTGACGCAATCCGTCGATATTTTATTAAAAGATATGGACAGGTTGCTGGCCGCTTTGAAAAAACGCGCCGAAGAACACAAATACACGCTGTGCATCGGACGCAGTCACGGCATTCATGCCGAACCGACAACGTTCGGTTTAAAAATGCTGGGTTTTTATGCCGAATTTGCCCGCAACAAAGAACGCCTGGCCGCCGCGCGCAAAGAGGTTTCCACCTGCGCGATTTCCGGCGCGGTCGGCACGTTTGCGACGATTGATCCGCGTGTGGAACAATATGTTGCCGAAAAGCTGGGATTAACGCCGGAACCCGTTTCAACACAAGTCATTCCGCGTGACAGATATGCCGTTTTATTTACAACCGTCGGCATTATTGCTTCGTCAATCGAACGGCTGGCCGTCGAGATTCGTCATCTGCAACGCACTGAAGTCCGCGAAGCCGAAGAATATTTTTCGGCCGGGCAAAAAGGATCTTCGGCCATGCCGCACAAACGCAACCCCGTTTTATCCGAAAACCTGACCGGTTTGGCACGATTGCTGCGTTCTTATGCGATTCCGGCCATGGAAAACGTTGCGTTATGGCATGAACGCGACATATCGCATTCTTCCAACGAAAGAATCATTGCCCCCGATGCGATGATCGGATTGGATTTTTGTTTAAACCGTCTGGCGGGAATTATCGAAAAGCTGCTGATTTATCCGGAAAATATGCTGGCAAACCTGAACCGATTGAAAGGATTGATCTTTTCCCAGCGCGTCATGCTGGCTTTGGTCGATACGGGCATGAAACGCGAAGAAGCTTATCGGCTGACACAGCGCAACGCAATGAAAGTCTGGGCAAACGAAGGAACATTCAAAGACTTGCTGGAATCCGACGCGGACGTGATGAACGTCATCACAAAGGAACAGTTGGAAGCTTTGTTCGATTTAAATTTTTACACCGCGCAAATCGATTTTATTTTCAAAAAAGTGTTCGGATAAATCAAAAAGGCTCGGTTTGAACTGTACCCCGAGCCTTTTTATTTTTTGATTGAACAGATTACCGTTATTGCGTATCCTGTCGGCTGTGTCTTAACAGGCACGGAGACTTAGAAAATCTCTTTAATAAGGTCGGCGCAGATATGCGTCGTTAGCTGTTTTGCCTATGGTGAAACAGACAAAATATCCCCGATTTTTTCAAAGGTCGGGGAGCTTTTGGCGTATGTTCAGAACACACCCCGTCATTATCTCTGAAAAAACGGAGGTGTTTAAAGGTCAAAAGGATCATTTACCTTATTATGGTTTTTCTACTCCCCGACCGCCTGATTAAGGCGGTTTTCGTTTACTTTAAGGAGATTAGAGCATGAAACAATCGAAAACAACGATGAAAGAATTGACGCGCCGCTATCGCGCGGTGCTGATCAAATGCGCTTTGCTGAATTTGGCGGCATTTTCCGTCGCAATGCCGGCAAAGGCGGATGTTGTAATCGGCGATGGAGATACAGCAATTTATACACGAATTTCCAAAAAAGGAGAAGGAGAGGAAAAAAGAAATCGTTACACGATTAAAGTCAACAACAACGACGAAGAATTTTTCAACTTTTCTCCCGACGCTTTGAAAATGACGGGCGGGAATCTGATTGTTGAATCCAAAGTCGGCGATTGGCTGGATTGGCAGGGAACGGGCGGTATCGACATTTCCGGCGGAACGGTTTCGGCAAAAAATGAAGAAACTTTGAGCTTTTACCGCGGTCCGGTGTCAATTTCGGGAAACGCCGTTATCAATACGGCGATGATGTCCGATGTAAACACAACAATTTCCGGCGGAAGAATCACACTTGCCGATACAAACGACGCCAACAGAGAACTGTACTTCGGCAAAGGATTGGGGATTGACGCGGCGGATGAACAAACTTCCGGAACTTTATCAATTTCCGGCGGCGACATCACTTTGGGGAAAAACCGTTATATTGTGTTGTTGAGAGAATGGGGCGATGATGACACGGAAAACCTTCCCGCCGCCTATCACGGAGACATTAAAATCAGCGGTGGAAATATTACGCTGAATAAAAACGCTCAAATTATCAGAACCGATAACGACAACAACGAAGTCGGCAAAACTCTGGTTTTCAACTATCTGAAAGATTCCCGTCCGAATGAACTGTCCAAAACAACGGGTGAAATCGACATCTCCGGCGGAACGGTTACTCTCAACGACACGGCGTCGATTGTAAATCATTCGTCCGACGGCACAATTCGCATTTCCGACGCGGCAATCATCAATGTCAACGGAAACAACAGATTTGAAAACGCAAAGGGCATCGCCGCGGCGGACTTTACGGGCGGCGAAATCAACTTGAACGGCGCGCTGACGGCGAACATTGCCGCAACGGGAGGAACGATTGTTTTCGGCAAAGAAACGGCTCGTCTGAACGGCGATTTGTCGGGGTCGAATGTTGATTTGATATTCAAAGACAACTATGCGCTGTCCAACTTGAACAACAAAGCGACATTGAAAAACATCACCATCGCCGACGGCAAAACGCTGGACATCGGAACGGGTACGCTGACGGCTGATCTGATTTCCGGCGGAACGATTTCGGCGATTTTGACCGACGCGGCGAAAACGTCCGCGATCGTCAATGCGACGGCGCAAAACGCAACGCTGAAACTGGACATGAGCAACGCTTCGCGCGACGCGGTGACGGAATACAAAATCACAAACGGCGTGGGTTTCACGTTCGGCGACTATGCGACCAACCGCTACGCCGTATCCGATTCCGAATTCGACATCGCCGCCGCCAAAACGCTTGAAAAGCTGAGCAACTGGAAAGGCGGCAATTTGTGGATTTTGCGTTTGGCGACCGCTTCCGAAGCCGCAATTGAAGATTTGGAAAAATCCGGCGTCGTATTGCCCGAAAGCGAAAAACAGGCGTCGAAAATTCTGGATCTGGCGAACGAAGTGCTAAACAAGCTGCCCGAACATACGCAAAAGATCATTGAAAAAGTCAACGACTTGCTGGACAAGGCGGCGGGCAAAACCGCCGAAGTGCGCCAAATCCTAAAAGAAGTCGCCCCCGACACCGCTCAATCCGGCTCGAAAATGGCGACAAGCACGGCGAAATCCGTCATCAACGTCGTCGGATCGCGTTTCGGCGGCGGCATGAAATCGGGCGGATCGTTCGGCGGGCGCGGTCGTTCGGGCGGTGATTACGCCGCCGGCAGATCGTCCGTTTGGGCGCAGGGCATGATGAACTACGCCAAACTGGATAAAGAGGACGGCTTCAACGCGCATTCAAACGGATTCGCGGCGGGCGCCGAAGTCAACTTCACCGACAGCTTCAAAGCCGGTATCGGTTACGCCTACACGTCCGGCGACATTTCGACCGACCGCGCGCAAACCGACGTCGATACGCACACGGGATTTGTGTACGGCGAATACAAACCGCACAAAGCCTATGTCAACGGTGTTGTCAGCTACGGTCGTTCCAAATACGACGAAAAAACGCGCACGGTCGGTTTGACCAGCGACTATAACGCCGACACGATCGCCGCGCAAATCGCCGCCGGATACGATTTAGGATTGCTGACCCCCGAAGCCGCCGTCCGTTTCACCAACGTCCGGTTGAAAGAATACACCGACGCGGCGGGCGCGACGTTGCGCGACAAAACGCAGAACACGTGGACGGGCGTCGCGGGGATCAAAGCGGCAAAAGGATATCACTTGACCGCGAATCCGAAAATCAACTTCACGCCCGAATTAAAGGTGGCGGCGACGTATGATTTCGCCCGCGACGACGAAAACCGCACGGTCGTCCTGCCCGATCATTCCAGCTATGTCGTGTCCGGCGATCCGATGAAACGGTTCGGCGTCGAAACCGGCGCGGGATTGACGGTCACGTTCGGCAATTCCTCCGAACTTTCCGTCAGCTACGAAGGCAAATTCAAGGATCATTACAAAGATCACACCGGTATGGTCAATTTGAAAGTCAACTTTTAATAACGAAAAGGCGGAGAAATTATCCTCCGCCTTTTTCATCATGCCTGTTCGGGACGGTTACTTCCTTGCTTGCGCGGCGATTTGCATAAACACGCGGGCGACCGTCAGCTGTTGAGGTCGTCCCGTTTTTTTGCATTCCGTTTCAGTCCGCGTCAGCAAATCCAATGCCCGTCCGACTTTTATCAGGTTCCATTGTCTTAACTGGCGCTTAAATTCATCAACGCGTTTGAAATGAAGGCGCAAAGGGATAATTGCGGCTTCTACGCTTGATCCGTCAGAAATTTTAGCAAGTGTAAAGTGAAACTTTTTAAAATGTCCGGCAGCCGAACGTAACAAACCAATCGGGCTTTGTCCCTCTGCCAACAAACGATCCAATGTTTCATGCAGTTCTTTTTGCCGGCCGGCAGATAAAGCATACAACATCTGGTCAATCGACAAAGCCGATGCATCACCGATACAGGCTGCGGCATCGTCCATTGTTATTGTTTTTTGCGTTCCCATATAAGCAAACAATTTTTCCAGTTCGGAACGCGACTGCAGCCGATCCGCCCCCAGGTTATCGGCGATAAAGGTAATAACGTCCGGCGTTGTCTGAAATCCCCGGTCGGATAAAGTCTGAAAAACCAACCGCTTTAACGCTTCCCCTTCGTCCGCATAACAGGGAAAAACAGCCAGATCCGGCGATTCTGCAAACAACAACGGCAGCGAATCCTTTGTTTTTAATCCGCCGGCCGTAATGATCAACAGGGAATCCCCTTTGTATAAAGGCAAAAAATCCTTTAACACGGCCGTAAAATGATTATCCGCCCCGCGGACAATAATCGCGCGGCGGCCGCCCATCAAAGAAAGGGCGTTGGCTTCCGCCGACAACAGCGCCGGATCGTCTTTGATCTGCGCCGGCGTCAATTCCACCAAACGAAAAGGATCCTTGTCGGCGACAACGGCCAGGCTCATGCGCGATCGGCATTCTTCGACCAATCCTTCGTCCTGGCCGTAAAACAAAACGGCTTTCAGATCCGGAGCGCCCGTTTTAAATAACGTTTCAAGGGCAGATTGTGTTAATTTCGTCATTGTTCGGGCTTTTCGGAAACATCATAGCTTTTTAAAAACGCCGCCAGACGCAAGGCGATATCGTCTCCCAGAATTTTCATGATGCGTTCTTTGGCCGTTTGTTCGGCAACATCTGTTGCATAAGGAGACAACTGAACGTCATAACTGCTGCGTCCGACAGTACTGTCACTGAGCAATACACGATTTCCCGGATAAGAATACAGCGTATAATAAGCCGTAAATGTCATCACATAACGCGTTGCCAGGTTATCCTGCCTGACCCCCTGCTGAGAAAGTGCCGCTTCCGACAAACGAACGGACAACCTGTAACGGGGTGTCTGCGGTTCTCCGCGCGGTGACAGCCTGTCAACCAAAGACCGATGCAAAATTTGTCCCGTTCTGTCCGGAATTTCATCAACAAAAACAGCTGCCAGTTCTTTTACCAGTTGCTTTCCGGAAACAGAATCGTTTGTCCCCTGTCCGACATACAGCGGACGAAATCCGCAACCTGTCAGAAAAATAAACACAAATAAAAAAACTATTCTATGCAGCAACGACATTGATCACTTTATTCTTTACAACAATGATTTTGCGAATGGTTTTACCGGCCAGCTGCGCCTGAACCGTCGGTAAGGCCAATGCGATTTCCTTAACGGTTTCGTCATCGCTGTCTTTGGCGACTTCTATTGTACCGCGCATTTTGCCCATAACCTGAACAGCCATGGTAATTTTATCGTCTGCGGCCAGCGCAACATCGGCAACAGGCCATTTTTCCGACGCCAACAACGTTTCGTTTCCGAGGAAATGCCACATTTCTTCGGCAATATGCGGTGCAATCGGCGCCATTAATCGAACCAGCGTTTCAAAAGCAAACCGATACGCGTACTTATCACCGTCATCCGTCAGCTTTAATTCACCGATCGCATTGGTTAATTCGCGTAAACGCGCAACGGCAACGTTAAAGCGTAATTTATCCAGATCTTCGGTCACCGAAACGATTGTTTTGTGCGCCATACGGACTAATTTGTCAGCCGCGGCGGACAAAGTTTCGGGGTTGGCCGTTTTTCCGGGACAGGCCAAAGCCATGCGCCATAAACGGTTAATATAACGCCAGGCGCCGTCAATACCGGCTTCCGTCCATTCCAGATCGCGTTCCGGCGGCGTATCCGACAGCATAAAGACGCGTGCGGCGTCGGCTCCGTATGTCGTTAAAATCGTTTCGGGATCAACCAGATTATATTTTGATTTGCTCATTTTTTCAGACCGGCCGACCGTAACGGGCGTACCGTCTTTGATCTTTACCGCCGTGCCGTCGGATTTCTTTTCAACTTCCGTCGGAAACAACCAGTTGCCGTTCACGTCCTTATAGGTTTCATGGCAAACCATGCCCTGCGTGAACAATCCTTTAAACGGTTCATCAATATCCAGATAGCCGCAGTCGCGCAAAGCCTTGGTAAAAAACCGGGCATATAACAGATGCAAAACGGCGTGTTCAATGCCGCCGATGTACTGATCAACCGGCAACCAATGGTTCGCCGCGTCTTTTTTAAAGCCGCAATCCGTTTCATGCGGCGAAGCGTAACGCGCAAAATACCACGAAGATTCAAAAAACGTATCAAACGTATCCGTTTCCCGCACGGCCGGTTTTCCGCAAACCGGGCAGGTAACATGCTTCCATGTCGGGTGACGTTCCAGCGGATTGCCGCCGGACGCTTCAAACGTGACGTCTTCGGGCAAAGTCACGGGCAGATCCTGTTCGGGAACAGGAACAATACCGCAGTGTTCGCAATGAATAACGGGAATCGGACAGCCCCAGTAACGCTGACGTGAAACGCCCCAGTCACGCAAACGGTACTGCACGGTGGCTTTACCTTTTCCGATTTCTTCCAGTCGCTTGATCATTGCGGGAATTGCGTCTTTGGTCGCCAGGCCGTCCAGAAAGGCGGAATTGACCGCCACGCCGTCGGCAATATCGTCAAAGGCTTTATCTTCAACGACAGGCACGCCTTCATCTTTATGTGCGACAACGACACGGACGGGCAGACCGTATTTACGGGCAAAGTCCAAATCGCGCTGATCATGGGCGGGACAGGCGAAAACAGCGCCGGTGCCGTATTCCATTAATACGAAATTCGCCACATACAGCGGCAGTTCCGGATTGCCGCCCAGCTTTTTAAATTCTTCGGCAAACGGGTGCATAACCTTTAATCCCGTATCGAAACCTTTCTTTTCGGCCGCTTCAATCGTGGCAACCGATGTGCCCAGAGCTTCGCATTCCTTGATAAACTTTGCCAGTTCCGGGTTGGTTTTTGCCAATTCCTGCGCAATCGGGTGACCGGCGGAAATCGCGCAGAAAGACGCTCCGAACAAAGTATCCGCGCGCGTTGTAAAGACTTCCAGCGTTTTATCCGTTCCGATCACGGGGAAATACATATAAGCGCCATAAGATTTGCCGATCCAGTTTTCCTGCATCAGACGGACTTTTTCCGGCCAGCCGTCCATTGTTTTCAGGTTTTCCAGTAATTCGTCGGCATAATCCGTAATTTTCAAAAACCACTGTGACAACTTGCGCCGTTCGACAGGAGCCCCCGTACGCCACCCTTTGCCGTCAACGACTTGTTCGTTCGCCAGAACCGTTTGATCGACAGGATCCCAGTTCACCCATGAATCCTTGCGGTAAGCCAGCCCTTTTTTCAAAAAGTCCAGAAACATTTTCTGTTCGTGTTTGTAATATTCGACCTCACACGTTGAAACTTCGCGGCTCCAGTCAATGGAAAGTCCCATTTTTTTCATTTCTTCGCGCATATTGGCGATATTTTCGCGTGTCCATTTCGCTGGGTGGACGCCGTGTTTAATCGCCGCGTTTTCTGCCGGCAGACCGAAAGAATCCCACCCCATCGGGTGCAGTACGTTATATCCTTGCGCCAGTTTAAAACGGGCAATCACATCGCCCTGAGCATAATTGCGCACATGTCCCATGTGAATTTTTCCGGACGGATACGGAAACATTTCCAAAGCATAATACTTTGGCTTTTCAGAAGTTTCCTTTACTTTGAAAACTTCAGCTTTTTCCCAGGCTTTTTGCCATTTTTCTTCGGTTGTACGGAAATTGTATCTTTCTTCGCTCATAATCGGACTTTCAGCACAAAAGGTTAGTGGTTAAACGATTGCTTCACAATATCATTTTTAATTTTATCTGCAAGTATTGCGTCATTTTTTTGATTAATCCAATCACCGTTTTTATCTTTTTGGCGGCGCAAGACCGTTATTTGAATATCCGTTCCGACCTTAACGACATTGATTTTCAACTGCCGTTGCGGGTTTTCGGGATCGGAAAACCACTCTGTCATCACCAGTTCGTCCGGCTGAATTTGGGCAATCGGATAATGCGACAACACCGGCAAAACGGCCGGCCATAACGGTTGATCAATCGTTTCTAAAGCAAGCCGTGGTGAAACGTTTTGCGTTTGATTTTTATTTTTTTCTGCTTCGGGCGGTGTGTTTTCCTTTTTCTTTGCGCCGGGACCAACAGAAAAAGTCAGATATTTTTTATCAAAAAGCGTTTCTTTTTTCTCAACTGCCGTGCGGGAAGACGGCATTTCATAACGTCCTTTGATTTTTTCAGGGTATTTGTACTCTACCTGCCCCGTCTGACAGGCATTTAAAAAACAGCACAGTACCGAAATAATATACTTTCCCTGCATTTTTGACTTTTTCTCCGCATTGCCTTTTTCAAGTTAAAAGATACCATATCATATCCGACTATGCCCGATAACAAAAATAATTATGGCTTTTTAACAAGATATTGTATTACGGCCAGCTAATATTTTATTTACAAATTTATTAGAGTATATTTTTCGGGGCTTTTACGTTACGGCCGGGAATTAAACGGTGTTTCGTTTCCGGAAAGCAAACGATCGTGCTTTTTTAAGCGTTTCTTAAGTTTCGGGTGTTGAACTGAACACATTGCAGTAATTGATTTTTAAGGAGAAAAAATAATTATGAAAAAGTATTTTCTTTCCGGGCTTTTCTTAACGACGGCTCTTCCGTTCACGGCTGCGGCTCAGACAACAACCATTGAAGCTTTTGACCAGCCGATCGAATTGCAGCTGGGCGGTTTTATGAGCTGGTACGGAACATACGCCGATCAGAAAAAAACGACATTAAAATCCGGCGTTCCTGTCGGAGACTATAATAATTTTGATATCATGGGCGATGCCGAAATATATTTTTCGGGTTCAACCACTTTGCGAAACGGCGTTAAAATCGGCGCCATCGTCCAATTGGAAGCCGGTACCGACAGCGACACCTCCGATCAGACGATAGACGAAACATACATGACGCTTGATTCCAAAATCGGGCGCATTATTGCCGGTAACGTAAAGAACGTTTCCAATCAGATGTCCGTTACGGCACCCACCGTCAGCACGCTGGGCGTACAGGAAACGGATTTCAGACGCGTCGTTGTGGTTCCCGAAGAATTTGCATACAACAAAGCGACTTATGCCCTGTTGGACGATATTTCAACGAAATTATCCTATATTACGCCGACGGTTTCCGGCTTTACCGCCGGGATCAGCCTGATGCCGGGCAACAAGAAAAAAGGAAAAGACGCTGATGATCTGCTGATTCCGAGCGGCGGCATTAAATTATTCAAATACGGCGCGGACGCTACGGCTTTGTTCCAACATGATTTCGGTTCTTTTGATGTGGAAGCCAGTGCTTCTTATACGTTTTACAAACCGAACCTTCATGCAAACAACAATTTCGCGGACGAAAAAAATATCCACGAATACGGCGCCGGTCTGAATATTCATTTCGGAAACTGGTCCGTAGGCGGATCTTATCACTACACAAACATGTCCCGCGAAACGGCCGAATGGCTGAATCCTTACGCCAATGTTGCCAAAGGCGTCAGCTGGGACGCCGGCATCGAATTCAGCGCCGGGCCGTTTGCCGCCAGTGCAAACGTTTTTCAGTCCCGCGCCGACAGTATCACGGTTAACGGGAAAAAGGATATTTTCAGCCTGTATCAGCTTTCCGGACAATATAAAATTCTGGCCGGAGTCAGTCTTTTTGTTGATTTGGCCTATTTGGATTTTAAATCCGCTTCAGACATCCGCGGTTCAAGCAACAAAGGCCCTGCCGCCGCCATCGGCATGAACCTGAATTTCTGAGAAAAGAATCATGACCGTTTTGGAAAATTTCAACGCCGTTCGCGCCGCTGTTAAAAAAGCAGCGCAATACAGCAAAAGAAACCCCGAAGATATTACGCTTGTCGCCGTTTCAAAAATGCACGAACAAGAGGAGATTTTGGAATTGATCAAAGCAGGACAGCGTGTCTTTGCCGAAAACAGAGTTCAGGAAGCTTTGCGAAAATTCCCGCCTTTAAAAGAAAACTATCCCGATTTAAAGCTGCATCTGATCGGATCACTGCAAACCAACAAAGTCAAAGACGCCGTTCGTTTATTCGATGTTATTGAAACGGTTGACCGGCCGGAACTGGCAAAAAAACTGGCCGAAGAAATGAATAAACAAAACAAAAACCTTCCCTGTTTTGTGCAGGTCAATACCGGCGAAGAACCGCAAAAAGGCGGATGTGTTCCACGTGAAACAATTTCACTGGTTAATCACTGTCGTAATTTGGGTTTGAATATAATCGGATTAATGTGTATTCCACCGGTTGATGATGAACCGTCACCGCACTTTGCTTTGTTAAAAAAGCTGGCCGGTCAAGCCGGTCTGAAAGAACTTTCCATGGGAATGAGCGCCGATTATCCCTTGGCCGTTCAGCAGGGAGCCACTTTTATCCGAATCGGTACCGCCTTGTTCGGTGCAAGAGATTATTCAAAATAAAATTCTCCATAAAAAAGGCTCCGGTTTCCCGAAGCCTTTTTTTATTTTTTAATCAAAAATCAAACCGAACGCCAACGGAAAATTCATTGGCTCTTGTTTTGATTTTCATACTGCCGATGTCAAAATCTTTTTTGACATCTTCAACCCGCAAATAGCGATAACCGATATCAAACGTTACATTTTCAGCCACTTCGAATCCCAAACCGGCATTTAAATTCCAGGCAAATTTTGTTTTGGAAATCGAAGCCAAATCCTCTGCGTCCTGATATTTTATCTTAATATCGGCCAGTCCCAATCCGAACCCGACATACGGTTTAACAAACGTCTTTGTTGAAAAATCATAATAAGCATTCAACATATATGTCTGCATACCGAATTTTTCTTTTCCGACAATGTCTTCTTCAACAGACGTTTTTGATTTCAGCGCACGGTACGCATATTCGATTTCGGCGCGGATTCCGTCTTCGGCACGGATTCCCTGCAAATCAGCACCGACGGCAATATTTACTCCCGGAGATTTAAAAGAAGAAGACCCGAAACTTTCTTCATCGTTTATTTTTACTTTTTCCCAAGAATAAACAGCTTTAACGGCAGCATACGGCGTTATGGCTTTTGTTTCCTTTTGAACGGCGGGTTGCCGTGATCCGGACACCGATTGATCGGCAACCGGCGCAGCCTGAACGGAAAAAGAAAACAAAACAGCTGCAGCTGTTAATAATATTGTTTTTTTCATTTTTTAAACCTTTCGTATATTCTTAACAGCCTGATCATAAATGAATGACTGTATTTTTTAAATATGGCCAAAAGGTCTGCTTTTTTTTAAACCAAAATGCGCATCACGGAAAAGGGATGGAACGATAGTTTTTACCGAGTGATGTTTGTTTATACCAACATATTGATATTATTGAATAAATAGGCGTTAATGAAGGTTGTGAGGACAAACTGAAATATACTTTCCTTTGGCGAAAAGCCCTTCCGGAAGTTACCTCCGTGTTACCTCAAATCGAAAGGATAAACGCCTATGAATATCAATAAATCTTTCATCAACAGCCTGTCTTTTACGAGCAAGGAAACGACCTATTTCGACGATAGCGTCAAGGGCTTCGGCGTCCGCGTCTGCAAATCGTCCGCGAGTTATATTCTGATGTATCGCAACGCCTACGGGCGGCAAAAGAAGCTGACCATCTGTAAAACAACGCTGATGATGCCGACCGAAGCGCGGGACGAAGCCAAGCGGCTTTTGGCTTTGGTCGTTCAGGGCAAAGACCCGGAACAGGAAAAACTGGAACGCCGCAAAGAATTGACGATCGGCGAACTGGCGGACGAGTTCCTTAACTTCAAACTGCCGTTTCTGAAACAAGCGACACGGAACTCGTATCAATCGGCGGTCAAAAAGCACATCAAGCCGGATTTGGGCAAAATACCGATCAAAGCGTTCAGACATTCGGACGCTCAACGGTATTATAACGACTTGCTGATGGGAAAAGGGATAACGACCTTTCACTCCGAAAAAGAAGACTTCCGGCATATCGGATCGGCGAACACGGTTCTCGTCCCTTTGCGGTGTATGTTCGATTACGCCCGTTCTTTGGGACTGGTGAACTTCAATCCGGTCAAGGAGTTGCAGACTTTCCCCAATCCGTGCAGTTACGAGTTCTTTGACGAAGCGGAAATCCGAAAGCTCGGCAGAATCATAAACACCTGCAATTACGTCAATCCGTATTATCTGAATGTTATCCGTTTGCTTGTAATGACGGGATGCCGGAAAAAGGAAATCGAAAATCTAAAATGGTCGTATATCGACTTCAAGCATCAGTTGTTCCTCTTTCCCGACACGAAGACGGGCGCGCAGGACAGACCGTTCGGCATAGCGGTCAAGGAGTTGCTTCTTCAAATGAAAGACGCCGTTCAGCCGCAGAGTAATGACAAGTTTGTGTTTCCGAAATCGGGGAAAGGAACGGACGTTGCCAAGAACTTCTTTCAGGTTCACGTCAAATCAAAGCCGGAGTTTGCGAAGAAGAAAGTTCACAGCTTGCGGCACACGTTTGCGTCGATGGCGGCGGCGATCGGCTTTCCGGAAGCGGTCGTGGCGAAGCTATTGGGACACAAGCAACAGAGTATGACCGCGCGATACACGCACTTGACGGAAGACGCCGTTCAACAGGCGGCGGATAAGATAACGCGAAGGATTGCCGCGTTGCTGAATATCCCCGAACAAGGCGCCAAGCCGGAGGACGTGAAGATGTTTCCGCGGGGGATTCACCTTTACAAGCTTCATCTTGTGAAGTCGGAGAAATATCCGCGTCCGATACTCGCCCGAAAACAGAGGGCGGCGGGGTGATCCGAGAGGGGCGAAGTCCCTCTGGCAAGGGCGCAAAAGTTTTGCGCTAACTTGCTATGGTAGATTTTTTCTGCCGCGGCAAAGAACCGGAAACAAGGGAATACCGATGTAAAAAGATGCTACGAATGAATACGGACGAATACGAATGTAAACGACCGAATACGAACGTTTACATTAAGTTTTTCGCGTATGCGATAAACGGATAATCGTCGGCTCCTTCTTTGATTTTACCGAGATTTTCTTTTGTTCCGATTATCTTAGCCATCACGGCCAAACAGGCGGCATCAAGCAAATCATCAAATTTGAAAAAAGCGTCCTTTTCCTGTTTTGAGGCTTCTCGCAAAAGTTTTTCAATTCCGGCAACGCCAAGATATTCTTTCAAAATCAAAAGTCGTTCGGCTTGTCCCGCACCTGTTTTCTTGGGAAAAATCTTTTTGCTGTTGTTTAGCAGTTCAAAGCAAAACTCCGGATGAGATTCCCAAAAATGAAAAACGTCAGGATTGTTTCCTGCCGCGAACTCTTTTACTTCATAAATTTTGTGCATAATTGCTTTCGTTTGTTCTGACATCGTAATCGTATCTTTGATACGGTCATATTCCTCTTCCGTAGGAGGTAAGTTTTCGGGAAGAGAAAAAACAGAATTTTTATTCCCTTTCATAGCATTACGCAACGCTCCGTCAGGTCTTTTTTTTAAGCCGATCGGCATATCAATCAGAATAATGTCTTTCGGGTTGCTTCTGTTAAAATCAAAGCCTGTTAATTTTTCTTTGACCGTAACGTTTGCCACGCCATATTCATTTATAAAAACGGCGATCCATCCGGCAGGACACCCGTCAATCCCCACATATTCAGTCATTTATCAATTCCTTGTATAAAGCTAAAAACTCATTTTGCACATCTTCGAAAGGACGTATTTGCGATGACAACATAATATGGAGCATTTGGCCGTTATCCGGAATAGGATTTGCTTTCACATCATTCTTAAAATAATTTTCAAATTCCCAATACAGCATTGTATCGTCAATCGTGTGCCATAATGCCTGTTCATCGAAAAACGGTTCTATGCAGTGCGAAGCAAGAGCCGTTAAAATAGCTTTTTCCAATCTGTCTTCGTTTTCCATATATGCTTGTCCTTTAATGGGACGAGGAATATCGCACATATACGCTTCGGAAGCATCGTGAAGAAGACAACAAAGCTGAATCGTTTTATCGTATCCTCGTGCAGCGGCTTCTTTACAGCAATTTATGGAATGTTCTGCAACGGAATAAAAACGGTTGAAATGACCGTTTGCACGACATAATAACGACAATGCGTGCGCTATGTCCTCAATTTTGACGGTCGTCGGATCAGGGGTGAGGATATTAAACGATTCTCCGGTAAAAGTGGAGATAATATTTTTCATTGGTTTCCCTAAAATAAAAGTTCGGTGCGGGAAGATATTCCCGCACCGAAAGCGTTATTTTTTCTTTTTCAGTTCTTCAGCCACGGCTTTGTTGAAATCTTTTTGCAGCTGATCCATTTTCTTGCGCTTTTCGTTCATTTTCTTCGTATAATCATCAAGCTTCTTTTGTGAATTCTGCGCCTGTTTCATATAGTTGTCATAGGTTCGTTTTTCCGAATCATACTGACGCTGAACGCTGTCGATTTCACGCTGTAAAGAATCCATATTTTTCTTGATTTGTTCACTTGTCATTTTTTTACTCCTATTAAAGTTAACGACAAAAACAAGATAATTCGTATATACGTCAAAATATGTCATATTAAATTTCTTCGTATATACAAAGCCCGCCTTAAAAGGCGGGCGGATGTTCAAACACCGTTTATCTATGGACGGCACAGCGGTTTCGCGCATAGCCTTATAACGCCGTCATTGTTAGAAAGAAAAGATGTATACTCTAATTTAGTAAACAGGCATTTAGCCTGTTTATGTCCGATAGAGAGTTGCAACTCTCTATCGGACGGCAGTTGAACGAACGGCGCCGACATAGAGATCCGCCCGTTCGGGACAGATTTGCGGCGTATAATTTGTTAGTCGCCATACACAATGCGACATAGATAAAAGGGTGTTTGAAGCCCTATGCCTTTCAACAAAGCATATCTGATTTTTAACCAACTTTTTTCATAAAGCAAATTAAATTTATCAATGGGATTACAAGAGGAAAAATAAGAGTCAGCAAAAGTGGCAGGATACGCAATTCGTAATACGAACGCTTGCCGGTGAACTCTGCGAGGCATTTGCCGACGGCAAAGAGGAAAAAAACGCACGGTCGAATTTTTTATTTTTGCCATCTATCAGCCGGATGATTTTCCGTTGCTAAAAATCCGTTCTTGTTTTACTTTAACAACAGAGGGAATAGTCCATAAAATTATTCTCTCATCGGAAATCTTCGGAAGATTTCGGCAAAGGACTTTTTTCTGTTACCTCGCTGTTACCTGCTGCCGTTTTCGATAATATCAAGAAACATCAAAAACATCGTTTTTATGTTTCACTTCAACAAGTTGTAAAATACCATCAAAACCTTAAACCCGTTGTATTACAAAAGATCAAACATTCCTGTCTGACGCAAAGCTTCGCCCAATACAACGGCCCCCGAAAGGGCAACATTAACGGATCGGGCTTCCGGACGCATCGGAATACGCAACCGCGCGTCCGCCGCCTGATGCACGAAATCCGGTACTCCCGCGCTTTCGCGCCCCAACAGCAAAATATCATCGCGTCTAAAAGAAAATTTCTGATACGGCTCGGATCCCTTTGTCGTCAATAAAACGATCCGCCCCTGATGAGCGGCATAAAATTTTTCCCACGAATCATGGCGGGTATAATCGACAATATCCAGATAATCCATCCCTGCCCGACGCATTTTTTGATCGTTAAAAATAAACCCGCACGGTTCGATAATATCCACGGGAATGTCAAAACACGCCGCCAAACGCATCAATGTACCCGTATTCTGCGGTATATCCGGTTCGTAAAGAGCTAAACGCATACCGCGCCCCTAAACATTAAACAGGAAATGACAAATATCACCGTCCTGAACAACATATGTTTTGCCTTCGGAACGCAGTTTGCCCATTTCCCGGGCTTTGGCTTCACTTTTGCAGGCAATGAAATCATCATAAGAAATGACTTCGGCCCGAATAAATCCCTTTTCAAAATCGGAATGAATAACACCCGCCGCCTGCGGCGCCGTCATACCGTCCCGAATTGTCCAAGCCTTTGATTCTTTGGGGCCGACAGTAAAAAATGTTTTTAAATTCAATAGCTTATAGCCAGCCGCGATTACACGGTTCAATCCCGTTTCCGCCAACCCGAGCGTTTCCAAAAATTCTTTTTGTTCTTCGGCATTTTCCAACAAAGCCACTTCGGCTTCGATTGCGGCGGAAATTACAACGGCTTGATTACCCTGCTTTTCAGCCATTTCAAAAACACGTTTTGAAAATTCATTTCCCGTTGCCGCCGAAGTTTCGTCAACATTGCAGACATACAAAACGGGTTTAGACGTCAATAAGTACAGCTGTTTATAAAGCTTTTGTTGTTCTTCATCTTCAAAATGAACGGTACGCGCCGGTTTCCCCGCGCGCAAAGCGTCTAAAACGGGTTGCATGACGGCAACCATTTCCTTGCCTTCTTTTTCGCCCGCACGGGCTTTTTTTTCAAACGGCACGATCCGGCGTTCCAAACTGTCCAGATCCGACAGCATTAATTCCGTTTCGATCGTTTCCGCATCACGTACCGGATCAATCGACCCTTCGACATGCGTAATGTCGCTGTTTTCAAAACAACGCAAAACATGAACAATCGCATCAACTTCCCGGATCGAAGCCAAAAACTGATTGCCCAAACCTTCGCCTTTGGACGCGCCTTTGACCAATCCCGCGATATCGACAAACTCCAGCTGAGTGTAGATCGTCTGTTTGGAATTTGCCAAATCGGATAAAACCTTTAACCGCGGATCCGGTACGGCCACACGGCCGACATTCGGTTCAATTGTGCAAAACGGATAATTTGCCGCCTGTGCCGCCATCGTTGACGTCAGAGCGTTAAACAAAGTTGATTTACCGACATTGGGCAATCCGACAATTCCGCAATTAAATCCCATTTTCTATTCCTTTTTGATTTTTTTTTGCTGATAAACCGCCAGTCTGGAAGTAAATTCCGGGACGCCGCCCGATAAAACAAAGGGAAACGTTTCGGCGATATCTTCTGACAAAGTCTGAATTTTTTCTAAATCTTCCTTGGGAAAACCGGCAATAATCCAGTTAACGACCGGTTCTGCATGCAAAGGATGTCCGATTCCGATTCTGATCCGTGTATATCCCGGCGTGCAGTATTCGTCTATGCTTTTTAACCCGTTATGACCGCCGGCACCGCCGCCGACTTTTCCTTTTACTTTTCCGATCGGGCAGTCCATGTCATCATGCAAAACAATGACATTTTGTACCGGTATTTTATAAAAAGACATTGCCGCCGAAACGGCGCGCCCCGAATTATTCATATACGTTTGCGGTTTTAACAGCAGAATTTTTTGTCCGTCAATCAGGCCTTCGGCCGTTTCCGCGCTAAATCGTTTACGCCAGGACGAAAAATTATAGCGGCGGAACAGTTCGTCCGCCGCCATAAATCCGACATTATGCCGACTGTTTTTATATTCGGATCCCGGATTCCCAAGACCAACAACCAAAAACATCGACAAAACCCTTCATTATTCCTTTGCTGCCGTATCGGCTGCAGCAGGAGCCGCAGCTGCATCGGTTGTTTCGGCCGCCGTTGTTTCTTCAATGGTATCTTCCATCGAAGACGGCGCCGCAATCGCAGCAATGGTCGTATCCATGTCTTCGACGGGCTTGACGCCGGCCGGGAATTTCACATCAGACATTTTAACGACATCGCCGATTTCCAAACCGGTCAAATCCACAAACAACGTTTCCGGAATATCCTTGGGTTTACAGGAAACTTCGATCGTACGATAAATCGCGTTTAACGTACCGCCCAGCTTCAGACCCGGGCAAGCCAGTTCGTTTTCGTACATGACAGGAACTTCGATTTCCAGTTCCGCATTTTCGGAAACGCGCAGAAAATCGATATGAATCGGACGATCCGTCAACGGATGCGTCTGAATGTCCTGACAGATGGCGTGATACTTGTTTTTGCCGACTTCGATTTCGAACTGGCGCGTCCAGAAACCTTTCTGGCGCATTTGCGCGTCCAAATCCAAGGCGGAAATAGAGAACATCACGGGTTCTTTCTTTTCACCGTAAATAACACCGGGAATTAAACCTGCGCGACGTTCCGCGCGAGCCGCCCCCTTACCTGCCGTTTTGCGTTCATTAACGCGAATGGAAGTAGTTTTAGCCATAATATATTTTATCCTTTTAAAATCAAAACGGTTCTGCCTCCAGGGGTGCCTGAACCGTTATTTTCCGCACCATGCGGAAAGCTTTCGTCTGTTTACACCGTTTTAAAGACAAAAGCAATCTTTTTAACGCTGTTTTTCCCGTACAGCCGTTACTTTATAATCGCCGCCGTATTTGTACAGCAAAATACAGCAGCGGTGCTGCCCGTCAATAATGACATTATCTTTATTCAGAACAACAATGCACAAGGCCGGATTATATCCTTTTTCGTTCATTGATTTTTCTAAATTTTCAAAGCGTTCCGGCGTTCTGTCGGCATCAGCGGGCAGTACCCCCAAATCAATATGTTTTTGAACGTAATCGGCATAAATGCCTTTGTCCCTTGTCTGCAGATATTTAAACGGAGAACACTGCGTTAAAGGATACAGCTTTCCGTTCCATTTTCTGCGAATATCTTTTAAAGGAATCTTAACGATTTCCGTTTCTTCTATTAACCCGATGGCATCCGCCGGCAGTCGGATTCCCTGATCTGCCAGTCGTTGTGACAGCCTTTGGAAATTTTGATATCGGTAAATTTCCCGTATCATGTAGCGATAATTCCAAAATACTATTTTTTTATTCAGGATTCGAAATGTTTTTCGGATTTTCGTTTTATGAAACGAAAAAATTTTTTGTAGAACTCTGTGCATTTTCTGAACAATCCTTTTTCCGGTTAAACAAAACCTACCTTTGCAGGTAGGCGGATGTTCAGAAACCGTATAAACCTAACACGGCTCGACCTATTGGGCGAATAGCCGTATTCAGCCGACATCCGCCTGCATAGGACAGAAATCGGCATAAATATTTAAAGTCGCTTTATGCTGTGCGACTAGGTTTAAAAGGGTTTCTGACGCCCTGAATCCGATAAAACCGGATTCATATGTATACTATCGAAAAATAAAAAAAGAGCAATCAAAAAGCCCTCTTAAGAGGGCTTTTAAAAAGTTTCACTTAATAAAACAAACTGGTGACCGAACGTTCTTCACTGATACGTAAAATCGATTCGCCGACCAGTTCGGCAACGGAAACAACCCGGATATTTCTTGCTTCTTTGACCGCCTGCGTCGGTTCAATCGTATCCGTAATTACCAAAGATTCCAACGGCGAATCCGTTACGCGCTTTACCGCTTCGCCGGACAATACCCCGTGCGTGACATAAGCATGAACCGAATTTGCCCCGGCATTCTTTAACGCAACGGCCGCATTGCACAGTGTTCCGGCCGAATCGACGATATCGTCAACCAAAATGCAATCCTGCCCTTCGACTTCGCCGATAATGTTCATCACTTCGGACACACCGGCGCGTTCACGGCGCTTATCAATAATTGCCAAATCGGCATGAAGACGCTTGGCAATCCCGCGCGCACGCACGACACCGCCAACATCAGGCGAAACAATCATCGGCGTTTTATCCCTGAAATGATACATAATATCCTTAACCATCACCGGCGCAGCCATCAGATTGTCGACGGGAATATTAAAAAATCCCTGAATTTGTCCGGCGTGCAGATCCATTGTCACGACACGGCTGGCTCCGGCGGAAGTAATCAGATCCGCAACCAGTTTGGCCGAAATCGGCGTTCGCGGCGCAGAACGTCTGTCCTGACGGGCATAACCGAAATAAGGAACGACTGCCGTAATACGACGCGCCGAAGAACGTTTAAACGTATCCAGCATAATCAGCAATTCCATTAAATGATCGTTGACCGGAGAACTGGTCGGCTGAACAATAAACACGTCCTGTCCGCGAACGGTTTCCTGCACTTCGACAAAGATTTCATTGTCGGCAAAGCGGCGGACCGAACATTTTGACAACGACATATCCATATAAGCCGCCACCGCCTGCGCGAACGGGATATTGCTGTTTCCTGAAAAAACTTTCATTTTTTATTCCTTATCCTGTAATTAAAACAAGGCTTCGTCCAACAACCCGATGACAGAAATCTGTCGTCCGCTGTTTTCGCCTTTTTGTGCCGAACGGCGGTAAGAAAAGTATTCTTTTTCCAAAGCATACGTATCTTCTCCGACCCATTCGGCGGCTCCGATTCCCTGACGTTCCAGCCTGGCCAAAACATATCCGGGCAAATCGAATCTGTAAGTTCCCGCCCCGGCGGGGACAAAAAACAAAGACGCTTTTGCATCTGCCTGCAAAAAAGCTTCCTTCATATCTTCGCCGACTTCATACGACTGCGGCGCAATGCACGGCCCGATCAAAGCGGAAATATTATCCGTTTCGGCACCCATTTCGACCATTGTTTGCACCGTGTTTTCCAAAATGCCGCCGACGGCTCCGCGCCAGCCTGCGTGTGCCGCCGCAACAATGCCGTTTTGAGCATCAGCCAGTAAAACAGGAGCACAATCCGCCGTTTTAATTCCCAAAAAGATATTGGACTGATTCGTCACCAAAGCATCACCGTACGGTGTTTTTTCAAACGGTTCTCGTGACGTAACGGGAACGACAATAGACGAATGCGTTTGATGCAGCACAAATAATTTTTCCACGGTACAGCCCAGATTACCGGCGACGCGACGCATATTTTCACGTACTTTTGCCGGATCATCACCAACCTTGACCGAACAGTTCAAAGAAGCAAAGCCGCCCGTTGAAACACCGTTTTTGCGGTTAAAAAAACGAGACCGGATATTTTCGGGAAAATAAAGAGTCGTTGTCATCAAACATCGTCCTGTAATTTATCAATCTGCACTTCTTCCTGCGCTGCGATTGTTTCTTCAAGTTTTTGTTCCAGCCTTTTTTGTTTATTTTCAAACTTCAGCTGTTTCATTTCCATTTTATGTTCGGCTTTTTCGACTTTACGTTCAAATCTTTTTTGCGTTGTTTCGATTTTCTTTTCAAGCTTTTTCTGACGGTTGGCCAATCGTCGTGCCAAAGTCTTTTGCCGGCGACGAACATACCACAACGTCCAAGCGTATGCCCCCCAGGCGCCAAAGATAATCCAAGGAACGGATCCGATCATCATGGCGACTCCCCAATCCTTAATTAAAACGGCGCACATCGCCTTAAAGGCTTCCACAATACCGTCTTCGTTTAAAATCGTTTTGATCAGAGCATAAAATTTGGCATACGTTGTCCGTTCGCCAAATTCGCCCGTCATGGCTTTTCCCGTCACATAAAAAGCATAATAAAACGGCGGCAACGTAAAAACATTCGTTACCCAGGTCCACGCCAATCCGACCGGTAAACTGAAATTCCACTTAAAAACTTTTCGGGTAAACAACCAGGTTAAAAAAACCAGGTACATTTGAATTCCGACCAGCGGCGTCATCGCCCAACCCATGCCGATCAATGCGCCGCGCGCCGTAATTTCCGGCGGATTTTTGGAACGAAGCATGGGGATAACCAGTTTCATGCGAATCAATGAAACTATTGTTCTGAAAAAGCCCCGTCTTTTAAAACCAACCGGCATACTCTTCAAAGCCCTGCGCCGTTGCTGTCTGTCTTTATGGAATAGCAGAGAAAAAACTTTATGTCTAAGCTTTTTTCGCAGCCCATATCATTATCCATATGCCCCCGATCAACATCGGAACGGTCAGCATCTGCCCCATTGTTACCCGGGCAAACAAAAAACCGATTTGCGCATCGGGTTCCCGGAAATTTTCGACAACACCGCGCACAACGGCATAACTTACCAAAAACAGGCCGGACAAAAAACCGGGACGAATCCGTACCCAAACACTGCCCGTCCATAAAAAATACAAAATAAAAAACAACAACATTCCTTCAAACCCCGCCTCGTACAGCTGACTGGGGTGACGCGGCAAAGGACCGCCGTTCGGAAAAATAATCGCCCACGGAACGGAAACGGTTACACGACCGTATAATTCGGAATTGGCAAAATTGGCCAGCCGGCCGAAAAACAAACCGATCGGCGCAACACACGCCAATATATCCGTAAATTGAAAAAAACTGACTTTAACACTGCGGGCATATAAAAATACTGCCGTAATCACACCGATCAAACCGCCGTGAAAAGACATTCCGCCTTGCCATAAAGCAAAAATCTGCAGCGGGTTTTCCATATAATAGTTTAAATTATAAAATAAAATATACCCCAGCCGGCCGCCGGTAATCAATCCGACCGTTGCCCAGAAAATAACATCATCAATCATAACGTCCGTTACGGGATTCGGGTATCTTTTAACCATTTTGCGCGCTAAAAACCACGCCAAAACAATTCCTGCCAGATAGGCCAGCGAATACCACCGCAACCCGAAACCGCCGATATGAACGGCAACGGGATCAATATCGGGAAAAGGCAGTCCCTGATAAGTCATTTTCACCTCTGCTTATTTATACGGATCGGAGGATTCCAGATATTTTTGAACGTATTTGGCCACTCCGTCTTCCAACGGCGTAAAAGGCTTCGTGTATCCGGCTGTTCTGAGCTTTTGAATATCCGCCTGCGTAAAATACTGATACTGTCCCTTGATTTCGGCCGGCAGATCCATAAAGTCCATTTCCGGTTTTTCGCCCAATGCGGTATAAACGGCGCGTAAAACATCTGCATAAGTCCGCGCCTGCCCGGTTCCGATATTAAACAATCCGCTGATTTCAGGATGCTGCATTAACCACAAAATCACGTCGACCGTATCTTCAATCCACATAAAATCGCGCATTTGTTCCCCGTCCTGATAGGCCGGATTTTCCGATTTAAACAAAGGAAACAACTTGCCGTTTTTTGCCGCATTGTAAATTCTGGGAATAACGCTTTGATGACGGGTATTGTGATATTCGTTCGGGCCGTACAAATTAAAACAGCGCAGCCCGATCCACTGCGGCGGAACGGTTTCGCCGCGATTAATTGTATCAATAATCTTTCTGTCCAAAAACAACTTGGTCCATGCTGCTGCGGATAACGGCTTTAATTTTGCCAGTTCTTCGGCAGAATCGTCATCTTTAAAGCCCAAAGATCCGTCTCCGTACACACCGGCCGTCGAATCATAAATAAACGGAACCTGATGATGAGAACACCACGACCACAACCGCCAGGTCAGATGAATGCGATCGTCAATCAAAGCGTCCACATTGTCTTCCTGAGAAAACCCCGTATAGTTGATATGCAAAACGGCATCAATCCTTCCGGCGTGCGTATCCAGATATTCAAAAATTTTTTCGGGAAAAACAATATCTCTCAGTGCCCGTTTGGCAATATTGCGCCATCTGTCGTCCGTCTGAAAACGATCAACGATCGTAATTTCGCCTAATCCCCGTTCTTCTATGCCGGCGGCAAGATTGGATCCCAAAAAGCCGGCACCGCCCGTAATGATATACATGGTAACCTCGTTATTTTTTCAGCTTTTTCTTTTATATGCCAAAACAGTCTCTTTCCTCAAATGTTTTTCTTTAAAAAAAGCGGGAATCATCTTATTTTAAAAAAAATTTTTAAAAAAGCAGAAGGAGTTTTTCATGAATCGGTCATCTTCTCTTTTATTGGTCGGATGCGGAAAAATGGGCGGCGCCGTTTTAAACGGACTGCGGAAAAACGGTTTCTCGCCCGATCGGATACGCGTTGCAGAACCTGATGAAACTGTCCGATCAAAATTAATGGCCGAAGGGATTACGTGTGCGGCTTCGGCTTTGGAAATGGCGGATTTTAATCCCGATATCATCTTTTTGGCCGTAAAACCGTTTTTAATTGAACAGATAATCGGCGATATAAAACCCTTTACAGACAAAGGTGCTGCCGTCTTATCCATTATTGCGGGACGGCGGATCGAGTGGTTTAAAGACAAACTAGGTGACAAAACCGTTGTTTTTCGCGCCATGCCAAACACTCCCGCAGCCATCGGCGCCGGCATTACGGCCGTGGTTTGCTCACCGCAGGCAACCGAAGAACAAAAACAACTGACCGACCGTATTTTAAAAGCCTGCGGCGAGGTAATCTGGTTGACCGCAGAAGATCAGATTGATGCCGTTACCGCCGTTTCCGGCAGCGGCCCGGCATACGTTTTTTATTTAACGGAAGCTTTGGCCAATGCCGCAAAAACCATCGGTTTATCGGAAGAAACAGCGGAAAAACTGGCACGAGCAACCGTTATCGGTTCAGCGCTTTTGATGCGGGAAAGCAATGAAACGCCTGCAAAACTGCGCCAAAACGTGACAACGCCGAACGGAACGACCGCGGCGGCTTTGGCAGTTCTGAGAGATGATAAAAACGGGTTTGATCCTTTGATGGTTCAAGCGGTAAAGGCAGCAAAACAACGTTCAAAAGAGCTTTCCGGAGCATAAAATGAAAATTAATGCGCAACAGGATTTAACCCGCGGCAGTGCTTTAAAAAATCTTTGGCAGTTTTCATTTCCTTTTTTACTGGCTTATTTATTACAGGCTTTATACAACACCGTTGATTTATTCGTTGTCGGACGATTCGGAAACGGCAGCGTTTCTGTGGCCGCAGTCGCCAACGGCAGCTGTATTATGATGTTTATCCTGAATCTGATTTCCGGACTGACAACCGGTTCAACCGTTTTAATCGGGCAATATGTCGGCGCCGGCGATCAGGAAAAACTGCGCCGCTGCATCGGTACCAGTCTGTGTTTGTTTATGATTTGCTCTGTTATCCTGACATTGGTCATGCTGGCAGCCATGCCGTTGATCTTAAATCTTATGCAAGTGCCGCAAAGCGCTTATCAGGAAACCAAAGCTTATTCGGATATTTGCGTTTTAGGAATTGTTTTTATTACGGGATATAACGCTTTTTCGGCTGTTTTCCGCGGATTGGGAAATTCTGTGGCACCGTTGATTTTCGTGGCGATAGCCTGTGTTTTTAACATCATCGGCGATCTGGTCCTGGTGGCCGGTTTTCACATGGGAGCCACCGGCGCTGCCGCGGCAACGGTTGCCGGACAAGCGATCAGTATGTTTTTTGCTTATTTTTTCATGCGCAAAACCGTTCGTTTTGAATTTAAAATTAAAAATTTTATTCCTGATTATGCTCTTGTGCGCGAATTGTTCAAAGTCGGCCTGCCGATTTCAGTAACGGGAGGCCTGATCGATTTTTCCTTCATGTTCATTACGTCTATTATCAACGCTATGGGAATGGCTGCCGCGGCCGGGGTGGGTATTGTCGGCAGAATAAACGCGTTCGCCATGCTGCCGGCCGTATCGGCAATGGGAGCCATTTCGGCCATTACCGCACAAAATATCGGTGCCCACAAACCGGTTCGGGCCTTATATACTTTAAAACTGGGAATTGCCGGCACGATGATTTTCGGCATCATGGCCATTGCTTTGTTTTTGCTGATTCCCGAAAAGATCATCGGTTTTTTCATGGATCGAAACGCTTTCGGCGCTCAGGAAACGATTGAAGCCGGAACGGCTTATGCCAAAAGCTTTTGTTTTGAATATATTCTGGTGCCCGTCGTGTTTTGCACCAACGGCTTTTTCAACGGATGCGGACGATCCTTTTTTTCCATGCTGAATAACGTCTTGTGTACTTTTGTTTTCAGGATTCCCATGGCGTATTATTTCAGCACGATGGCCAATGCTTCCCTTTATGCCGTCGGGTTTGCCTCTCCGCTGGCTTCTTTTGCTTCCAATATTTTGGCTTTGATTTATCTGGCCAGCGGCCGGTGGCGTAAAAAAGGCATCAAATGGTTATAAAAAAAGCCCTTTAAAAGGGCTTTTCTTTATTTACACAACCGTATCAATGTGTTCCGCCGGTTCCTGCCCGGGCTGAGGACCGCCGCGCGTCACAACGACGACGGCTTCGCGCAGGACGCGTTCACCGCCGATCATATAACCTTTCTGCCATTCCTGAACGATTGTGCCGGCCGGTTTGTCCGGATCATCGATTTCCTGCACGACTTTATGCAAATTCGGATCAAAAACCCGCCCGAGACTTTCAATCGCCGTCACGTTGTTTTTTTCCAGCGCCGAATTCAAATCTTTTTGAGTCAGTTCCAGACCGATCAACAGATTCTTAATCAAGTCGCTTTGATTGTCCTTTTCCGAATCGGGAATACTGGCCATTGCGCGGGAAAGATTGTCATTAACGGGCAAAAGATCCCGGGCAAAAGAGGAAACGGCAAATTTTGAACGCTTTTCCAATTCCTGCTGCGTTCTGCGCCGCAAGTTTTCCATCTCGGCCTGAGAACGCAGATATAAATCTTTAAATTTATCAATTTCAGCCTGCATCTGATTAATCTTATCGTTCAGAGCCGCTTCGGTTTCCGCGGTGGTATCCGCCTGAACCGGCGTTTCTTGCTGTTGTATGTCTTCTTGCTGTTGCAGTTCGTCTAAATCCTGTTTTTCTTCGCTCGCTTCTTCTGTGCGTTTATGATGCTTTGTCATTTTTCCCTATCCTATCAATTTACTGACAACCTGTGACGTATAATCTACCAGAGGAATAATTCTGGCGTAATTCATTCTTGTCGGACCGATAATGCCGACAGCACCGATGATTTTTTCCTGACTGTTGCGATACGGCGCGGTAATCATGGAACAGCCGGATAAATCAAATAATTTGTTTTCCGATCCGATGTATATTTGTATCCCTTCCGCTGTTTCTGTCAAATCCAGCAGTTTTGTTATACTTTCCTGAGCCTCCAAAACAGCAAAAAGATTACGGACGCGATCCAGATCCTCTATCGCCTGTATGTTTTCCAATAAATTAGCCTGACCTTTGACGATCAGAACGCCTTTTTTTCCGCCGGCCCATGCTGCCAGCCCCGCCGAAACCAAACGGGACGACACTTCGTCCAGCTGCGCCTGATGCCGTTCGGTTTCTTTTAAGATCTCTTCCCGCGCTTCTTCCAATGTCCGGCCGTTCAAACGCGCGTTCAAATAATTTGTCGCCTCTGTCAAAGCAGCCGGCAACGTCCCCGGCGGAATGTCAATCAAACGGTTTTCCACTGTTCCGTCCGCCGTAACCATAACCACCAAAGCCCGATTATCCCCTAAATGAACAAATTCGATATGCTTCAGCGGCGCTTCGGTTTTCGGCGCAATGACGACACCGGCGCATTTTGACAGGCCGGACAGCATTGTTGACGCCTGTGTCAGCATCGTTTCAATATTAATGCCGGCTGTTCGGCAGTGCGCTTCAATCGCGTGACGTTCGTCCTTTTCCAAAGCGCCTATTTCCAAAAACCCGTCAACAAACAGCTTCAGTCCGCGTTCCGTCGGAATTCTGCCGGCAGATGTATGCGGCGAAGACAATAAACCTGCCGATTCCAAATCCGACATAACGTTGCGAATCGTTGCCGAAGACAACGAAAAATCCAATAAACGGGACAATGTCTTAGATCCGACAGGTTCCCCCGTTTCCAGATACGCATCGACCAGCGATTTAAAAATATCGCGGGATCGGTTGTTTAATTCGGATAAAGTTAATATTTGCTTATTCATAGTTGATAAATGTAGTAATCGTAGTATCAAACGTCAACAGGACAAATTATTTTATTCAACAGATTAAGGACAGAAAAAATGCAAAGACCTTCAAAAAGACAACCCGATCAACTGCGCAAAGTCACAATCGAACCGAACATTAACAAACACGCCGAAGGATCATGCCTGATCAAATGCGGCGACACGCACGTAATCTGCACGGCAACGGTCGAAGACAAAGTACCGATGTGGATGCGCAACACGGGTAAAGGCTGGATAACGGCCGAATACGGCATGATTCCCCGCGCAACGGGAACCCGGACGGAAAGAGAAGCCAAAAAAGGACAAACGGGACGCACCCAGGAAATTCAGCGTTTAATCGGGCGGGCACTGCGTTCCGTTGTCGATATGAAAGCGCTGGGGGAAATATGCATAAAAATTGACTGCGACGTTATTCAAGCTGACGGCGGCACACGAACAGCTTCGATTACGGGCGGTTTTGTCGCTTTGCATCTGGCATTGCAGAAATTGCGTGAACAACGCCGGTTTTACACATTGCCGCTGTTTGATACCGTATCGGCCGTTTCCTGCGGTATTTATGAAGGAGTGCCCGTACTGGATTTGGACTATACCGAAGATTCCAATGCGCAGACCGATTCCAACTTTGTCATTACCGGAAAAGGCGGCATTGTGGAAATTCAGGGAACGGCAGAACGGACACCGTTTTCTTCGGAAGAATTCAAAACACTGTACGAACTGGCCTGCAAAGGCACTGCCGAATTAAGCAAAATCCAACATGATGTTTTAGGAGAATAAAATGCGCAAACTGATTGAAAAACAAATCGTTTTGGCAACGCACAACATCGGTAAAGTCAAAGAAATGCAGACAATACTTGCTCCTTTTGGTGTTACGGTTTTATCCGCCGACGATTTAAAACTTTCAGAACCCGAGGAAAACGGAAAAACTTTTATTGAAAACGCCCGGATCAAAGCCGTCAGCGCAGCCAAAGAAGCAAATATGCCGGCTTTGGCCGATGATTCCGGACTGTGTGTTCATGCTCTTGACAATCGACCGGGGATTTATTCCGCCCGTTACAACGAACCGAAAAAAAACGGATTTATGTATGCTATGGAACGGCTGAATGCGGAATTGGGCGATACAAAAGACCGATCCGCGCATTTTTCCTGCGCCGTTGTCATTGCCTGGCCTGACGGCGATACGGAAGAATTCGAAGGGCGTGTTGACGGCCGTTTATGCTGGCCGGCAAAAGGAAAAAACGGTTTCGGGTACGATCCGATGTTTGTTCCCGACGGCTTTGATCTTTCTTTTGCCGAACTGCCGGCCGAAGAAAAAAATAAAATCAGCCACCGGGCACGGGCATTAAAGAAATTTACGGATACCTGCCTGTGAACGGATTCGGTATTTATATTCATTGGCCGTTTTGCCGGTCAAAATGTCCTTACTGCGATTTTGTCAGTATGCCGGCAAAAAATTTTGACTTTCAAATTTGGCAAAACGCCTATGTCAAAAGCCTGAAATTATATGCCGGCAGAACGGCGGACAAACGGGTTTCAAGCATTTTTTTCGGTGGCGGAACCCCTTCATTAATGACAGAAGAAGTCGTTTCTTTCGTTATCGAAACAATTCGTTCGCTTTGGACCGTAGAAAAAAACGTTGAAATCTCCATGGAGATTAATCCCTGTTCCGTCGATGTATTGAAAATGCAGGCGTTGAAAAAAGCCGGCATTAATCGTTTGTCTGTCGGGGTTCAGGCTTTAAACGATAAGGATTTAAAATTTCTGGGACGTTTACACAGCGTTGAACAGGCCTTAAGTGTTTTGAAAAATGCCGAACGAATTTTTCCCCGTGTCTCGGCTGATTTTATTTACGGCCGGCCGAATCAACGTTTAAACGACTGGAAAGAAGAACTGGAACGCATTCTGGAACTTAATTTAAGACATTTGTCCTTATATCAGCTGACGATAGAAGAAGGGACCGTCTTTTATAAAAAAGGAATACAACCGCCCGAAGACGAATTATCAGCCGATTTATTCGAATTGACCGACCGCATGACGTATCAGGCCGGTCTGGAACGTTATGAAGTATCCAATCACGCCGTTCAAGGCGAAGAATGTCGCCATAACCTGTTATACTGGCACGCAGGAGAATGGATCGGAATCGGTCCGGCGGCACACGGACGATTTACGCAAAACGGATCTTTTTATGCAACGGCGCAAGATTCCTCCATTACAGACTGGGCAAAAAACCAAAAGGCTTCAGAAATCGTTTTGACAACGAAAGAAAAGGCTGAAGAGCTGATTTTAATGGCCTTGCGAACACGTGAAGGAATTAACAGAAAATCCTTTTATGAGGTCATCAAAGAAGAACCAGAAGCCTTTATGCATACCGGTACTTTGCAGGATTATCAAACCGACGGTTTTTTGATTTGCGATCAAACCGGTATTCGTACAACGGCCAAAGGATTAATGATTTTGGACGCTTTGTGCCGAACTCTGCTGATTTGAACCTGACGGATACGGCGTATTTTCCGCCGGTTTTGAAACATCGACACTGTCCGACATTGCTTCTGCCGCTGCGGCAGCGGCTGCAGCTGCTTCTTCTTCCGGTGACAAAGGAACCGTAACCAAATTTTCGGAATGACGGAAATCTTTGATATAAACTTCGGGCGTAAAGACCGGCACGGATTCAAAAACTTCCAAAGCCGGCGATAAAGTCACAAAGCCTTTCTTTTCTACCCCCAGAACCTGCAGACCGCGTTCGGACAAACCGTTCGGCAACAAACGAAACAGACCGTCTACGCCTTTGAAACCGGAAACTGTCGTCAGATTTTCATAAGAAAAGCTGCCCGTTTCTGCCAAAATAGCCGCTAAAGCAACAGCATCGTAAGCCTGTGATGCAATACGCGGCGGTTTTTCGCCATAAAGTTCTTTATAACGCTGTGCAAAAACAGAAAATCCCTCGGAAGGCAAATGCGAGAACCACCCTCCGATTAATGCCGGTTCGCGTGACGGACGGGAAGAAGCCCATTGAGACGTCCCCAAAATCCGAATATCGGACGGAACGTCATAAAACGAGAACAAAGCCCCCAAAGAACGCAAATGACTGCCTTCTTCGGAAATCAGAATCGCATCAAATTCGAACGGATCACGCACCAGCTCTTTTTCTTTCAAAGCATCAATTATTGCCTGCAGCTGATCCATGGACATATTGACTTCTTCCATTTCTTCGGTTTCTTCGTTTTTCATTAAAACCGGTTTTCCCTGCATGACCAGCTCTTTTGATTTTTCCAGCCGTTTAATTTCTTCTTCCCGCTCTGTTTCCAGTTCCTCCATTGTTTTGGGCATGACGGACTGAACAGCCGTTTGCAAATCAGCGGCAATCGGATCATAAAAAGCCGCCTTTGTAATCATACCGCCGCAGGAATCCACGGCTGCTTTTGCTGCCATGGAAATAATATCCCCTGTCGCATTATCCTGAGAAATAACGGCCAGACGCTTGTATCCTTTATCACAAGCATATCGAACAATGTGTTCTACCTGCTGCGACGTCAGCGTACTGATCGTATAAATGCCGTCACCTAAATTCGACGGATCGGAAGAAAATGTAATAACACTGATATCAGCTGAATGCGTTACCGGCCTAACCGCCCGGACAGATTTTGAAAAAACCGGCCCGATAATTAATTCAACCCCCTGACTGACAGCCAATTCTGCCGCTTCCCGGGCGCCTTCCGGCGTTCCCTGCGTATCATAAAACTGCAGTATCAAACGCTGACTGGAAATGTCAAACAAAGACATCATCGCCGCATTGCGCAAAATTTCCCCCAGCTTTGCCGAACTGCCCGTTAACGGTACCAACAAACCGACCCGAACCATCTCCACAGGAACAAGAGCCGGCGCCGCCGCTTCGCCTTTTTCGGCAATATTTGCATCGTCCACATGAAACGCGCTTTGATCAACGCGTCTGGACAATAAAGGTATTCCGCTTTTACAGGAAACCAACAAGAAAACCGCAGCAAAAAAAATGATTGATTGACGAATAATTTGACGCAAAGAATTGCTCCCGAATTTAAAACGTGTTTAGATGCATCTTAACTGTTTTTGCAAAGGAGTGCAAATGTCTGAAACTTCTTTTACCAAAGGATTATACCTTGTTGCAACCCCTATCGGCAATTTAGGCGATATTTCTGCCCGTGCCGTTGCCGTTTTGACAGCAGCCGATATTATCGCCTGCGAAGACACACGAAACACAAAAAAATTACTGACGTTGCTGGGAATAACAAAAAAACACCTGATCGCTTATCATGAACACAATGCCGACGAAATGCGGCCGTATATTTTGGAACACCTTCGAAACAATAAGATGATCGCTTTGGTTTCAGATGCGGGAACCCCGTTAATCAGTGATCCCGGATATCGTTTGGTACAAGACTGTATTGATCAAAATATTTATGTTACCGCCATTCCCGGAGCTTCTGCCGTATTAACGGCTTTGCAGTTGTCGGGTCTGCCCTGTCATCGTTTTTTGTTTGAAGGATTTTTACCGTCAAAAACTGTTGCCCGAAAAAAAGAACTGACTCTGCTGGCCGACATTCCGGCAACGTTAATTTTTTACGAATCCCCCCAGCGTCTGGAAGAAACATTAAACGATATGATTATCGTTTTTGGAACTCGACAGGCTGCCGTTGTTCGTGAATTAACCAAAAAATTTGAACAAACTGTCCGCGGTACTTTTAAAGAATTATCGGATTATTACCGCACAAACGGCTGGCCAAAAGGAGAAATCGTCATTGTTGTTGCACCTGCGGAACAAAAATCTCCCGATCAAAAAGAAATTATTGTTTTGCTGAAACAGGCTCTGACAACGATGAGCGTAAAAGATGCGGCGGCTTTTGTTGCCGATCAGACGGGCGAATCCAAAAAACAACTTTATCAAACAGCTTTAAAGTTAAAAAATGACATCAAGTAAACAACGGAAAGGAAAAACAGCCCGGGATAACGGATATAAAGCGGAAACCGCCGCTGTTTTGTTTTTACGTTTAAAAGGATACAAAATATTAGAACGTAATTTTAAACCGCCCCGGGGGATCGGCGCCGGTGAAATTGATATTATCGCTGAAAAAAAAGGCGTTATTGCCTTTATCGAAGTCAAATACCGTGCGACTCTGTCCGATGCCGCCGAATCCGTCAATCATCATGTCCGGATCAGACGCATCAAAGGCGCCGAATATTTCTTAATGACCCGCCCTGAACTGGCAGAAAAGGAAATGCGTTTCGATGTCATTTTAATTTCACCGAAACATTTTCCCGAACACATTCAAAACGCTTTTACATGTTCATAATTATTTGATGAATTTGTTCCGCTGTCTGTTCGGCGTTTAAATGATCAGTATTAATTTTAATCGTATTCATATCCTGATATTTCGACAGATAGGCAAGGCTTTGATCTATATTTTCTTTTTTTATATTTTCACGTTGTTTTAATCTTTGCACAAGAATTTCCGGCGAACAGAACAAAGATACCCGGATTATTGAAAAAGGCGTTCCCGTCAGTCTGCCGGTAATTTTATCTGTTATTGTTTCATCGGGCAGCACCCAGCAAAATAAGACCGTTCGGGAAAAAGGATTTGCCAAAAAAGAATTCAGCAAATAAACAATATTGTCGATAACCATTTTTTTATTTTCTTCGGATACGGTAAACGGCGCCATATCCCAACACCAATCTCCGTCCAGAAAAAAACACGGTTGCAACCGTTGTTTTAAACAGTTGCAAACCGTTGTTTTTCCGACCCCCATCGTGCCGTTGACAATAACCAGTTTTTTTGAAAAAACCGCCATTATTTCTATACCGGAACATTATTTTTCATTTTCTAATTTATCCAAGCTGATCACGTCTTCGTCCAACGCTTTTGAAAAAGAATCATCAAAGACAACTTCGCCGATTTCTTCTTTTTCCATTTGAATAATATCTTCACCGGCATCGGCAGAAACAATATTTTGTTCGGATTCTGTTTTCGATTCCGGCTGCGGACGAGCACTTAATTTACGAATCAGAGTATCCAGCTGTTCCAATGTTTCATAAGCAAGAATCAGTTCACCGCCGACGGATTTCGGACGAATGGAAACAGTAATGCCCAAAACACGGGATAAATCGGCAGCTAAGGCATTGCATTCTTCTTGTTTTTCGGATTTTTTTGGCGTGTTTTGTTTCTTTTTCTTTTCCAATCCTTCCTGCGCCAATTTTTCTGTCTGACGCACGTTTAATCCTTTGGATATAACGGTATCAGCCAAGATTTCGGGTTCTTTTGCCGTCAACAAAGCACGAGCATGTCCGGACGTTAATTTTCCCGTTTCCAAATATTTTTTGACTTTTTCAGGCAAACCTAACAAACGAATTGTGTTGGCAACATGGCTGCGGCTTTTTCCGACAGCTTGTGCCAGTTCTTCCTGTGTATTGGAAAATTCGTCCATTAAGCGGCGATAGCCTTCGGCTTCTTCCAAAGCATTCAAATCCTGACGCTGCAGATTTTCAATTAAGGCGACTTCCAATGCTTCTTTATCCGTCAGCTGTTTAATCAATACGGGAACTTCCGTTAATCCGGCTAACTGAGAAGCACGCCAACGACGTTCTCCACCGACAATTTCATATTTGTCTTCCGTCCCGTTTTTTAAACGCACGATCAACGGCTGCAAAACGCCTTTTGTGCGAATGGATTCCACCAAATCATTAATGGCTTCTTCGTCAAAAACCCGACGCGGCTGGAAGGGGCTGGGCTCTAAATCAGAAAGCAACACTGTTTTTATATTTTGGGCGTGTTGTTCGGGTTCCCCTTCCCCTAAAAGGGCATTTAATCCGCGCCCCAGATTTTTTGTTTTCATTTTCTTGCCTCCTGTTTTAAAATTTCGCTTGCCAAACCGATATAAGCCTGCGCACCTTTACTTTTAAAATCATATAATAAAATCGGTTTACCGTGTGAAGGAGCTTCCGATACACGCACATTACGCGGAATAATCGATTTATAAACTTTACTGCCAAAATAATTGCGCACGTCCTGAGCAACGACTTCGGATAATCCTGTTCGGCCGTCAAACATAGTTAAAACAATTCCCTGAATTTCCAGAGAATGATTGAAATTACGTTTCACCCGGTCAATCGTTTTCATCAGATCCGCAACCCCTTCCAGGGCCAGATATTCACATTGAACAGGCACAATAACGGAATCGGCGGCAACCAAAGCATTAACGGTCAGCATACCGACTGCCGGAGGACAATCAATAAAAATATAATCATAAGCCGGTAATTCGGAATCTAATGCTTTTTTTAAAAAAAATTGCGGCGATTCCTGATGAGACAATTCAAAATCCGCGCCGGCCAAGTCTTTGGAAGAAACAACAACAGACAAGTTAGGAATTTTCGTCCAGATAATTGTTGATGAAATTTTCGATTCCCCCATTAAAACCTGATACATGTTTTTGGGCGCATTTCTGCGATCAATACCAAAACTGACTGTTGCATTGCCCTGCGGATCCAGGTCTAAAACAAGCACTTTTTTATTAACGGCAGCCAAAGCCGTTGCCAAATTAACGGCGGTTGTCGTTTTTCCGACACCCCCTTTTTGATTTGCAACCGCAATGATGCGAGGACGTTCATATAAAGCTTTCATTTCTTTTTAATCCCCGAAAGCGAAAGAATTGTTCCTTCTTTGCTGGTAATACTTTGTATTTTTTCAATCCGGAACTGGTATTTTTTAAAAGCGGGTTCCAGTTCTTCATCAACCTTTTCCCCTTTCATAAACAAACAACGTGTTTTTGTTTTTAAAAAAGGGTATGCATATTTGATCAAACGATCTAACGGGGCCAAGGCTCTGGCAGTAATAATGTCTGCCCCGAACGCTTCTGTTTGTTCAATTCGTATATGATGAACTTCGGCGTTCAGATCACAGCTTTCTATAATTTTATTTAAAAAAGCGCATTTTTTTCCGTCGCTTTCGATCAGATGAAAATCATATTGATGTTCAGAATCCATGATCGCCAAAACCAAAGCCGGAAAACCGGCGCCGCTGCCCAGATCCAGTATGACCTTGTCTGTCGGCAAAAAAATTTTAAACAGCTGAGCCGAATCCAGAATATGTCTTGTCCAGACAATCGGTAACGTTGATCTGCCAACCAGGTTAAGCTTGTTTTGTTCCTGTTCCAACAATTCAACATACCTGTCCAATTTTTCAACTGTCTGTTTGGACAGATGAAGCTGCTTTAAAACAAAATCACGATCAGCTGTAATCATTTTTTATCCGTTTGTTTCACGTGAAACATTTTTCATATTGATGTTATAAAATAACTTCTGTTGATCAAAAAACTCAAGCATAAAATTTTTTTATTCAAAAATGGCTTAATTTTCCTTATTTCTGACGGAGAAGTTTTTACAACACCTCTTATAACGCCTCCTTTTTTTTGGCCGTTTTTTAATAGTATATTGAATCGTTATAATTTCGAAACAAAAAATGAGCTTTCAGTATCTTGCTTTATCAGAATATTCCGTTAAAACGAAATTTTTAGCAAAAAAACAATAAAAATTTTTTCGTGGACGAAATAAAAAAAACAAAAAATTCAGAAAAAAGCAACTAAAATTTTATTTGTAAACACAATCCCCGTAGCACAGGTCATATCCGAACGGTGACACGATATTTTTCCCGTAAACAAATCAGACCGTTTTATGATCGAACAAACTGAAATCTTTTTTCTGATATTTTCAATCACAAAAAATTTTATGGACAGTTTCGTCAGAAAAATAACATATTTTTCAAATCATATTACCTGCAAATCACGTATGATAACTTTCATCGTCAACCCGTTTATGCTTTTTCATTATCATAAACCTTTTGATCCCCCGCAGCTGACGTGGCGGTATTGATAAAAGCGTTAAAAATAATCTTACAAAAATCGGCATTTCATTTTTCATAACTTAAAATTTTTTTAACTGCCGATCATTCCATTCATAAAAAAATCAGATCGGAGTTTTAACCGCTAAAAAATACTTTTTATTTTTCATGTTATTTTCGCGACCGATATCGATTTGTATAAAATTTTTATGCATTCGTTAAAAATGTCGACCCATATTTAACGATCCGGATTAGGGCAGATTGATCCGTTTGTTTTTCATAAAAAATAATTTTACGGGATTGTTTTTTGTTCGAAACAAAAATTCACAACAATTTTAATTACAGTGCCATTCTGTCGATTATGTCAGTAATCATTCCGGCAAATTAAAATAAATGTTTACAGATTTCTGGCTTATTCCTCTGTTATGCATTGAACAGATTTTTCCGAACATACCAGAAGTAAAAACATAAAATTGTTTCACGTGAAACATTAATAAAATAAAACA
The DNA here is from genome assembly GCA_944393745.1 of uncultured Alphaproteobacteria bacterium. Taxonomy (GTDB): domain Bacteria; phylum Pseudomonadota; class Alphaproteobacteria; order CAAGCB01; family CAG-977; genus UBA11549. The sequence goes on from CALYBD010000001.1 coordinate 146,795, forward strand.
CCAAATGCGGCAGCCCCAAAAATCAATGTAATCGGTGACACATTAAACCGGTAACAAGCGATAAAAGAAACAAGGCATAAAATCCAGCTTTTATAATCAATAAAATTTTCAGGTGTCATAAGAATCAAAGCCGCCCCCAAAATCAGGCCGACTACTCCGATTTTCAATCCTTTAAAAGCGTTTTTAACAAAAAGCGATTCTTTAAATCTTTGCAAAAAAAGATACAACAAAACAACAACGATCAAAGACGGCAAACACACGCCGAATGTAGCACAGGCGGATCCCCAAACACTGTTTGTTGCCGTATACCCGATATAAGTTGCCGAATTAATGGCAATTGGTCCCGGCGTTATCTGGGAAACGGCAACAATATCCGCAAACTGAGAATTTGTAATCCAATTATGTTTGGAAACGACTTCATTTTGAATTAAAGGCAGCATGGCGTATCCGCCGCCGAAACTAAACAGACCGATTGTAAAAAAAGTTTTGAACAGCTGGATAAAAATCATTCTTTTTGACGTCCGTAATAAAGTATTCCCCCGATAATCGAAGCTAAGATAACATAAATCGGTGACAGCGGGGTAAAGGTGATTAACAAAGCAATCAATAAAGGAATTAAAAATTTAAAGCCGATCACTCCCGTACGCTTGGCAATAGAAAAAACAGGAACCAAAATCAAAGCAACCGAAGCAGGTTTTACAGCTTTAAATGCTGCAATAAAAAAAGGATTATTTTGTATTCCCTGAAACAACATGGCAATCATTAAAATAATAATGAAAGAAGGCAATACAGAACCAAGCGCCGTTGCAATCAATCCTTTTACGCCGGCAATTCTTAATCCCAAAAAAACAGCCAGATTAACGGCAATCGGTCCCGGAGCAGACTGCGTTACGGCAACAATATCAATAAATTCATCTTCATCAAGCCAATGGCGACGTGTTACCAATTCTTTTTTAATTTGCGGCATCATGGCATATCCGCTGCCCAGTGTGAACGCCCCGATTTTAAAAAAAACACAAAAAAGTTCCCATGCCTGATACATTTTTCACCGATTTTTTTTAATTTTTTATCATTATACTTGAGTTATATACTTAAGCAAGAATTAAAAAATTTAATCATTAAAAAAAAGAAAAACGTATTTATTTCGAATATGAAAGAAAGCTTGCAAAAAGCCTTATATACAAAAAATTTAATTCTGTTTTCCTAAAGAAAAAATCAGGAATAAAATTTGTTTTTTAAAATAAATTTAAAAAACAAAAAAGGCAGAAAAATCGCCTTTTTCTCCCTTTTTTGTATTTGTTATAATAGTGAAATAACAAAGGTTATAAAATGAATTTCGACAAATCAGAAGTTTTTGCCAAAGTTCCGACTTTTTCAAAAACTTTTTCCTTAGTAATGATTTCCGTTTCACCCGACCTTTCAGCAGCGGAAAAGGAAATATCTTCCAACAGTTTTTCTAAAATCGTATGCAAACGCCGCGCACCGATATTTTCAACATTTTCATTGACTTCCGCTGCTACTGCGGCAATTTCCCGAATGGCTTCGTCTTCAAATTCCAATGTGAAATTTTCGGTTTTCAGCAATTCTTTATACTGCAAAATCAGATTTGCTTCCGGTTCGCACAGGATTTTATAGAAATCCTCTTTTGTCAGCGGCTTTAATTCCACGCGGATCGGCAGACGTCCTTGCAGTTCCGGCAACAAATCAGACGGCTTTGACACATGAAAAGCGCCGGACGCAATAAATAAAATATGATCTGTCTTCACCATTCCGTGTTTTGTCGTTACCGTCGTGCCTTCAATTAACGGCAGCAGATCACGTTGAACGCCTTCGCGCGAAACGTCGGGGTTTTTACCTTCGCTGCGCCCGCAGATCTTGTCAAATTCGTCAATAAAAACAATGCCGTTGTTTTCAACGTTCGTTACCGCTTCTTTAACAACCTTTTCCTGTTCAATCAGGTTATCGCTTTCTTCGGTCACCAATACGTCATAAGAATCCTTTACCGTCATTTTTTTCTTGCGGTAAACGGTTCCTTTTCCGCCCAACAGATCGCCCAGGCTGATCATGCCCATTTGTGCGCCGGGCATACCCGGAATATCAAACGTCGGCATGGAATTGTTCGGTGCTTCTTGGACTTCAATTTCGATTTCTTTATCGTCCAGCATTCCTTCACGCAACATTTTACGAAACTTCTGACGGGTTTCTTCTGCCGCATTTGTGCCGACCAGAGCGTCAATAACGCGTTTTTCGGCGGCTTCTTCGGCTTTGACATGAACATCACGGCGCATTTTTTTGCGGGTCATGGCAATGGAAATTTCCAATAAATCACGAACAATGCTTTCCACGTCCCGGCCGACATAACCGATTTCCGTAAATTTTGTCGCTTCGACTTTGATAAAAGGAGCCTGCGCCAGTTTTGCCAGACGGCGGGCGATTTCCGTTTTTCCGACGCCGGTCGGCCCGATCATTAAAATATTTTTGGGAACGACCTCTTCCCTTAAAGCCGCAGAAAGCTGCTGTCTGCGCCAGCGATTGCGCAAAGCGACGGCTACGGCGCGCTTGGCTTCGTTTTGGCCGATAATGTGTCTGTCCAATTCGGAAACGATTTCACGCGGAGAAAAAAACATACTCATAATTTTTCCGTAATAATGTTATGGTTGGTGTAAATGCAGATATCTGCGGCAATATTCATTGACTTAGTGACGATTTCTTCGGCCGACAAGTCGGTATCGATTAATGCCAGAGCTGCCGCCTGTGCGTATGAGCCGCCGGATCCGATCCCGATTAAACCGTGCTGCGGTTCCAATACGTCCCCGTTGCCCGTTAAAACCAATGTCACGTCTTTGTCCGCGACAATCATCATGGCTTCCAGTTTTCTTAAATAACGGTCCGTACGCCAGTCCTTCGCCAGTTCTACGCAAGCCCGTGTCAGTTGACCGGAATACTTCTCTATTTTTTCTTCCAAGCGTTCAAACAATGTAAAAGCGTCCGCCGTTGCTCCCGCAAAACCGGCAATGATCGAGCCGTTGCCCAGTCTGCGAACCTTTTTGGCATTGCTTTTTAAAACGGTGTTGCCGAAAGTGACTTGTCCGTCTCCGGCAATCACGACAGAGCCGTTTTTGCGCACGCACAGGATTGTTGTCCCTCTTAAATTATCCATAAAGCCTCCTTTTGCTTGCACTGATCTGAAACTGCGTTAAAGTGGTTTAAATCAGATTATTGTCAAAAGAAAGGAAAAAAACAATGCGCTTCGCCGAATTAGAACGAAATACCGCAGAAACGCAAATTAAAGTTCAGCTTAATCTGGACGGAACCGGCGTCTATGACATTCAAACCGGCTGCGGATTTCTGGATCATATGTTGGCTCAGTTATCCCGTCACGGTTTGATCGATCTGAATATTCAGGCAAAAGGCGATCTGCATATCGACGCGCATCATCTGGTCGAAGATGTCGGCATTGTTTTGGGAAAAGCTTTTTCTCTGGCCTTGGGCGATAAAAAAGGCATTAACCGTTACGGATCCGCCTGTATTCCGATGGATGAAGCTTTGACAAGGTGCGTTTTGGATTTAAGCGGCAGATCCGCTTTTGTCTGGCATGTCAGTTTCCCGACCGAAAAAGTCGGTAAAGTCGATACAGAAGTCTTTAAAGAATTCTTCGCCGCCGTCACCGATAATTTAAAAGCCGCCGTCCATATCGAAAATCTATATGGCGATAATTCGCATCATATTGCTGAATCCTGTTTTAAAGCGTTCGCACGCGCTTTGCGTCATGCCGCCGAAACCGATCCGCGCGCATGTCATCTCTTACCAAGTACAAAAGGAGCTTTATAAATGTTAAAATATATTCTCTATTTCATTATTGTTGCCGCTGTTATCGGCGGTATAATCGGTATTGTTCATCTTTACCGTGTTTCCGTCAGAAACGAAAAAGAAATGGCTCCGTATATGAATATGTCGGATACCGTACATAAAAACTTTGGAAAAACGCTGATCATCTATTATTCGTTAACAGGACATACAAAAGAAATCGCCGAAAAAATCCAAAGCAAAACAAATGCCGATCTCTTTGAAATCGAAACGCAAAAAGCTTTTCCGATGAAGCCGATACTTTTCTTTGCCGTAAAACAACAGCTTAAAGATAAAAATTATCCCGCTTTAAAGAACATTCCGGACATTACCGCTTACGATACGATTTTTATCGGCGCGCCGGTCTGGTGGTATACGGCCGCCACGCCTGTTTTATCCTTGCTGGATCAGGTTGATTTTCAAAACAAGAAAGTCGTTCCTTTTTCAACGCAGGGCAGCAATGCGGGTACTTTCCTGGAAGATTTCAAAGCTAAAATCAAAAATGCCGTTGTTTTGGACTATGCTTCTTTCAACAACATCGGCAAAGAATACGATCAGGCCGTTAATGCCAAAATCGCCGCGTGGCTGAATAATCTGTAAAGTTTTAAAAGCCCCGGAAACGGGGCTTTTTTTTCATACTTAAACAGCAGAAGAAACGATTTTCACTGCATCAATTTCGTTTATGCATGAAGCCAACATCAAGCTCAACTGTTTTTTATTTATTCCGGTCAGACCGGACAAAGCCCGTAAGTGCTCCTGTTCCCCTTTTTTCAACGAGTTGAAATTAAACAGAATAAAACGTGTTATTTTCATCTGCTTTTCAAAATTGTTGCGCTGCACTTTTGTCATGTTTGTTTTTTCCATTTCAACATATACGGCATCGGGAGCATACCGCCATACGCCATTTGACAAAAAATCTGTCGTCCAGCTGTATAAAGACGATAAGTTAATAATGCTGACCGGATTGATTTGAGATGATAAAACAGCCGTTACATTCTCGTATCCGTCTTTTTTCAGCATAATAAATACGTTGCTTTGACTTCGTTTTACATCAACGGCACATGGTGTTGAACAAACGGGCATACCATTAATATAAACCTTTGCCTCAGTGATATTGGAATTTACGGTAATGCTTTGTTGCGTTCCGGAAAAAATCGTTCCGCAGGCAGATAACAGCATCAACGGTAAAAATAAAAACTTTTTCATGAACTCTCCTTATGAAAAAAAAGCCGCCCGGAAAGGCGGCGGGGAGTTCAGAAATCACACATAAGAATGATCGTTATGACCTTTAACCCCGTACCAAAAAATCGGCAGAAGTCTGAACATACGTCAAAACCTCCCCGACCATAACAATGAAATCGGGGATATAATCCTGTTTTGTGTACGACAAAACAGGTTACGGCGTTCATATCAAACACCGCTTATGTGAGAGCTTCTGACGGCTCCGCGCCTGATTTCCAGACACTTACATAAACAAATATCGTGTTTATGCCTGTTTAAAGAATATAAATTTCCATCAAAAACAGCAAGTTGTTTCATTCACATATAAAAAAAGCCCCGGAAACGAGGCTTTTTATTTAACTCAATGTCTTGCCTAAATCGTCTACGTGCAAAATCGAATCATGAAATTTTTCGGCACTTAATTCATAATTATCCACATACCAGCCGGGAACGTGTGTTGCCTTTTCAATCAAAGCCGGCAAATCGTCGCGTGTTAATCCGACTTCGGCCAATGTCACGGGCAATCCCGTTTGGCGATAAAAGCGCATAACACGGTCGCGCAGTTCCGTCTGGCCGTCGTAATCCAGTAAAATCAAAACGCCGAAAGCAACCAAAAATCCGTGCAGATATTGATGCGAAACGGGAAAAATCGTCGCGCCGTAATAAAAGCAATGCGCCAGATTGGTATTGTAATAAAATTCGGGACAAACCGTCATGTTGCTGACCAGTCCGGTTGAAATGACAATATCCAAAATGACTTCCTGCAAAGCTGTTGAGGTTTTCTTTTCACGACAAGACTGCAAAGCTTCTTCGCCGTATTTCAGCAACGGTTCGCTGCAAGCCTGACACAAGCTTAAACCGACCAAAAGATTCTGATCGAGTTCGACATGGCGCAAAGCCAAAGCGACTTCGGCTTCTTTGCTCAAAGCGTCGCCGATACCGGCCTGCAAATATTCAATCGGAGAATTTGCAATAATTTTATCATTGATAAAAACGCATAAAGGCGGCTTTACACTGTAAAAGTTATCCTTAAAACTGCCGTCCGCATTATACATGATCGCCAGAGCCGTACACGGCGCACAATTTGAAGAAATCGTCGGAAACGTAAATAAAGGTTTATCCAATCGTTCGGCAACGACTTTGCAGGTATCACAGCATTTTCCGCCGCCGACAGCCAAGACAACGTCCGCCTGTTTTACCGTATCGTCCTTAATCAGCATATCCACATTTTCATACGTGGAATCTCCGCCGAACCAAACTTGTCCCAAAACAGTAATGTCGTCTTTTTTTAAAGCGTCCGTCAGTTCTTTCGCGGCAACTGACATAGCCGTTTTTCCGCCGATAATCACAGCGGTCTTTCCGTATTTTTTAATAAAAGAGCCCGCTTTTTCATAAACGTCTGCGCCGATTGCATAATCCGGCAAAGTAACTACTGAACGTTTCATTTTTTTACCCCTTTTTATCAACTGAACATATTGATTTTTTTATAGAGTTTTTAAACAGGGAAGTCAATTTAAGATCAACGGTTTCCTTTGATCCAAAGATATTTAAAAAAGTATTCGCCGGAAAAACACTTTTTCGGCGAATACTTACATACATCAAAAAACGGCGCAGCAGTATTAGGAATTCATCGCGTCAAAAAAGTCGTGGTTGTTTTTCGACTGCTTGAGTTTTTCCATTAAAAATTCCATCGCATCGGCCGGCCCCATCGGCATCAAAATACGGCGCAACACCCACATCTTGGACAGAATGTCTTTACCGACCAGCAATTCTTCTTTACGCGTGCCGGATTTCGTAATGTCGATCGCGGGGAATATACGTTTGTCGGACACTTTGCGATCCAAAATGATTTCCGAATTACCCGTTCCTTTAAATTCTTCAAAAATCACTTCGTCCATACGCGATCCTGTATCAATCAAAGCCGTCGCGATAATCGTTAAAGAACCGCCTTCTTCGATATTTCTGGCCGCACCGAAAAAGCGTTTCGGTTTTTGCAAAGCATTCGCGTCAACACCGCCGGTCAGCACTTTGCCGGAACTGGGCACAACCGTGTTATAAGCGCGTGCCAGGCGCGTAATGGAATCCAGCAAAATAACAACATCGCGTTTGTGTTCGACCAAACGTTTGGCTTTTTCAATCACCATTTCGGCCACCTGAACATGGCGGGCGGCCGGTTCGTCAAAGGTGGAGCTGATGACTTCGCCTTTAATCGTGCGGCTCATTTCCGTGACTTCTTCGGGGCGTTCATCAATCAACAAAACAATCAGATAGATTTCCGGATTGTTCTGCGTGATTGCGTGCGCGATGTTTTGCAGCATCACGGTTTTACCGGTTCTGGGCGGCGCGACGATCATTCCGCGCTGGCCTTTACCCTGCGGACAGATCAGATCAATAATCCTGGACGTCATGTTTTTATTGTCCAGATCGTTTTCCATTTTAATTTTTTCCGTCGGGTGCAGCGGCGTCAAGTTGTCAAAGTTAATTCGGTAGCGCACGTTTTCCGGATCCGTAAAGTTGATTTTCAATACTTTAGACAAAGCAAAGTATTTTTCCCCGTCTTTGGGCGCGCGCAATTCGCCTTCGACCGTGTCGCCGGTTCTTAACCCGAACTTGCGCACCTGGCTGGGAGAAACGTAGATATCGTCAGGTCCGGGCAGATAATTGGATTCGGGGGAACGCAAAAACCCGAAACCGTCCTGTAAAACTTCTATGACGCCTTCGTCTACCAGAACTTCGTCATTTTTGGACAACTGCTTTAAAATGGCAAATGTCAAATCCTGCGTACGTAATGTGGAAGCGTTTTCAACGCCCAATTCTTCCGCCATGCTTAACAGTTCGGCGGGAGATTTCTTTTTCAAATCTTTTAAATGCATATAAACTCTGTTTGTTGTTTAAGGAAAGTGGGCCATATGCCCGAAGAAGAGAATTTTCTTTTATCTTTTTTGGCACAGTCGGTCAAGTCGAAAAAATTTTCCTTCAAAAAATATATTATAATAAGATGTTGTTTTTTGTTGTTTCCTGTGGATAAGTCGGACGCAATTTTATCCACAGCTTTTAAACAAAAATAATCACATTGTTAATTTGTCAGTAAAAAACGGAACAGATTTTTTTTCTGTTGCAAATGTGACGATTCGCACTGAAATGAGGATAACGGGGATAACTTTTATCCCGTTTTTCATTCGGGCAGTGATTTTTTTTATACACATTTGCATAAAAAACGGGACATAATCACATAAAAAGGATAAAAATAGAAAGTTCCTTTACTTATCAGACTTGTGCACAAGGGTTTTGAAAAATGTTGATATTGGCTTCCGAAAGTAAAAGCAGGCAGGACCTTTTAGACGCGGCCGGAGTTGAATTTAAAAGTGTTTCGGCCGGAATTGATGAAGAGGCTGTAAAAAAAGAAATGCGGATTGCCGGACAGGACAGCCGCAAAACCAGTCTGCAGCTGGCTACGGAAAAAGCAATGGCGGTTTCGAAAAAATATCCCAGAGCTTTTGTGATCGGTGCGGATCAGATTTTGGATTTAAAAGGGGAATGGTTTTCAAAACCCGCTGATTTGAACGCGGCGCATAAACATTTAAAAAAATTAAGAAATAAAACACATTTGCTGGTAAATGGTACGGCGGTTGTCAAAAACGGCAGTCTGGTCTGGTTTGACAATTCCGTCGTTAAGGTGACGATGCGCGATTTTTCGGATAATTTCCTGGACGATTACCTGGCAGAAGCGGGGGAAGATGTTTGCAATTCCGTCGGGGCTTATTATATGGAAGATTTGGGCGCGCAATTGGTTAAATCATTTGAAGGGGATTATTTTTCAATTCTCGGGTTGCCTTTGTTGCCTTTGCTGGAATGTCTGCGCACGTGCGGAGAATTGAAAAAATGACGTCTTGTCGGGCTGGTGTCATCGGTTATCCCGTTCATCATTCAAAATCGCCGCTGATTCATAATTACTGGTTGAAAAAGTATAATATTGACGCTGTTTACGACGCTTTTGAAATCAAATCCGAAGAACTGCCCGCATTTACCGCGGGACTGGTTGAAAACGGTTTTGCCGGTATTAACGTTACGGTACCGCACAAAATCGGCGTTATGTCTTTGATGAACGAGTTATCTGTCGAAGCACAAAAAGCCGGTGCCGTTAATACGGTCGTTGTACGTTCGGACGGGACTTTGTTCGGGCATAATACGGACGGTTTCGGATTTTTGGCAAATCTGATTGAAAACAAGCCGGATTTTGACGTTAAAAAATTTCCGGCCGTTGTTTTGGGAACGGGCGGAGCGGCCAGAGGCGTTTGCGCCGCTTTGATTCTGGCGGGCGTTCCGGAAATCAGGTTGGTTTACAGAACAAAAGAAAAAGCCGAAAATCTGGCACAATCCGTCGGCGGGAATTTCCGCCTGATCGAATGGAGTAAAAAAGAAAGCGCTCTGTATGAAGCGGGGCTTTTGGCCAATGCAACGACTTTGGGCATGAACGGATTTGATCCGCTGGAAATTGATTTAAGTAATTTATCTGAAAATGCCGTTGTTGCCGATCTGGTTTACGCGCCTTTGAAAACGGAATTGTTAAAACGGGCGCAACAAAAGGGCTGCCGAACGGCGGACGGTCTGGGTATGTTGTTGCATCAGGCCAGACCGGCTTTTCGGGCATGGTTCGGAATGATGCCGGAAATTACGCCGGAATTAAGGGAACTGGTACTGAAATGAAGAAAAGTATTGTTGTCGGATTGACGGGCAGCATGGGCGCTGGAAAGTCAACGGCCGTCGGTATGATTAAAAAAATGGTGATCCCTGTTTTTGACAGTGACGAAGCCGTACACAGACTGATGCGGGACAACGCGGAAATGAAAGCCGTATTTTATCGGAAATTTCCGCAAAGCCTTGTAAACGATCAAATTGACCGCTCCGTTTTATCCGTGTTGATTAAAGATCGGCAGTTGGACGTCCGGGAGCTGGAAAAAATCATTTATCCTTTTTTGGAACAGGAATTACAGGCGTTTTTCGCCCGCCACCGGTTTGAACCGGTTGTTGTATTGGACGTTCCTTTGTTGTTTGAAGCCGGTTGGAATCGGTTTTGCAATAAAATAATAGTATTGACAGCGCCGGCGGACGTTTTAAAACAACGTGTTTTCAGCCGTCCGGGAATGACCGAACAAAAATATGACGCTTTGACGGCCAGGCAGATGCCCGATCATGAAAAGTGTTTAAAGGCGGATTATATTATCGAAACGCAGTACGGTATCGAACCGGTACAGAATAAACTGACGGAAATTATGGAAGAATTAAAATGCGAGAAGTTGTCTTAGATACGGAAACGACCGGATTGGATCCTTATTCGGGGCACAAGCTGGTTTCGATCGGCTGTGTTGAATTGGAAAATCATGTACCGACCGGAAAAACATATTACCAGTTAATTAATCCGGAACGCGACGTTCCCGAAGAAGTCGTCAAAGTCCACGGTCTGACAAACGAGATTTTGGATAAAGAACCGCCGTTTCGGGATATTGTTGATGATTTTCTGGCGTTTATCGGCGATGCACCTTTGGTTATTCACAATGCCGAATTTGATATGAAGTTTATCAATGCGGAATTGTCATGGATTAAACGCGATCCGATCCCTATGGACAGAACGATTGATACGCTGCTGATTGCCCGGCGCAAGTTTCCCGGATCTCGCGTTAATCTGGATGAATTATGTCGCAGATTTGATATTGATAATACCAAAAGAACAAAACACGGGGCTTTGCTGGATTCCGAATTACTGGCGGAAGTCTACCTGGAACTGTTGGGGGGACGGGAACCGGGATTTGTTCTGGGCATAAAAGAAAAAGAAAGCGTTTTGGAAATTAAAGCACGCGGAGAAGTGGAAAAAAAGCCCCGTAAAGAGCCGCGACCGCCTGTTTTTCTGGAAGGCGAAGCGGAAAATCACGAAGCTTTTTTAAAAAAAATAAAAAATCCGATGTGGCTCAGTTAACCGTTGCGGTTTCTTTTTGTTGTTTGATTTCTTCCAAACGCTTATGATACAGCCCGACAAAATCAATCGGATTAATCATCAGCGGCGGGAATCCGCTTTCGCGCGTCAGATCGGCAATAATGTTGCGAACAAACGGGAACAATAAACGCGGAATTTCAATCAATAAAATCGGTTCGACATGTTCGGCGGGAACCTGAACGCCTGCAATACAGCCGTATTCGACTTCACATAAAAAAGCTACCTTGTCTTCGACTTTGGCTTCCGCTTTAATTTTCAAGACAACCTGATATGTCGTTTCCTGTACTCTGGCCGCTTGAACATCAACGGAAACATTAATTTCGGGATTGGATTTTAATTGTGTAAAAATTTGCGGAACGTGAGGGGCTTCAAATGAAATATCTTTGACAAATTGGGCATTGATCGCAATTGAGACTTCTTGCGGATTGTTTTCGGCATTATTTTCGTTCATAAGTGTTCTCCTGATTAAAAAATCTGCTATACTCTATCTTAATCAAAGAAAGAAGAAAAGAAGGAAGGTTAAAATTATGTCACAGCAGATCCAGTTTTTGGACATCATCTTTTTGGGAATAATCGTGCTGCTTTTGATTAATCGTTTGCGCAGTGTGTTGGGAACGCGTCCTACAACAGATGAAAAAGTTAAAAACGGCGAACCGACACGTCCGGTTTCCCAATCGGATAAAATTGTGGATATTTCCGAATATCGTACGATTGAAAATGCCGGCGGGTCCGTTAAAATGGAACGCGATCCGGCGGCCGACGGGGATTTTGAAGAAAATGCCGAAGTCGTTCAGAATTTAAAGAAAATAAAAGAAACTTTTCCTTCTTTTGATCTGGTTGATTTTATGCAAAAAGCACCGCGCGCTTTTGAATATATTGCCGCAGCCTTTGCCAAAGGGAACAAAACCGATTTAAAACCGCTGCTCAGCCCTGAAATATACGCCAGTTTTGAAAAAGTCATCAATGAACGTAAAGAACGCGGCGAAACGGCGGAATTTAACCTGATCGGATTTAAAACAATCCGTTTAAGTAAAGCGGAAATGATCGGTAACGATGTCGAATTAACCGTTGAATTTGAAACAGAACAAACAAATATCGTCAAAGACAGTCAGGGACAATTAATCGTTGGCGATCCGACATATATAGAAACGGTTACGGATATCTGGACATTGCGGAAAAACATGAAATCCAGCAGCCCGGTTTGGGTTTTAACGGCAACGCATAATAAAACACAAGCGTAATGAAACGCATTATTTTAAGATCGGGGTTAATCTGTATCGTTTTGGCGGCAGTATTTTTCGGCCTGAAAAAAACGCCGCCGCCCGAATTGCCGGATAAAACGGAATCTTTGATACAAGAACAACCGGATCGGTTGCATCTGGCAAAAGTCGATTTTGATCGTTTGCAGGGGTTTGAAACGGATCAGATCAGGCAGGCTTTGCCGGCTTTGAAAAAATCATGCTCGGCTTTGGAAAAAAAAGATAAATATTGGCAAAATTTTTGTAAAAAATTAAAGCAGACTTCTTTTTTAACAGACGATGAGTTGCGTTCGTTCATTAAAAAAGAAATGCAGGCCTTTTCTGTTAACAATGGGGAAACAGGTCTGTTTACCGGATATTATGAACCAGAAATAGAAGGCTCTTTGAAAAAAACTGAAAAGTATAACGTTCCTGTTTATGGTCTTCCGAAAGATATTATTAAAATTGATTTAGGAAAATTTAATGCTCGTTATAAGGGTGAAGTTTTATTTGCACGACAGGACGGCAAAGAAATGAAGCCTTATTTAACCCGCCGCGAAATCGAAAGCGGAAAAATTAAATTTCCCGCGGAAATTATTGCCTGGGTTAAAGAACCGGCTGAGTTGTTTATTTTACAAATTCAGGGATCCGGTGTTTTAAAATTGCCGGACGGCGAAAAAATAGGAATCGGATATGCGGGCAATAACGGTCATGCTTTTACGGGAATAGGCAGTATTATGGCACAGCGCGGATTATTAAAGGACGGTGTTTATACAATGGCCGAAATTAAAGACTGGCTGATTGCCAATCCGCAACAGGCGCAAAATCTGATGCATGAAAATCCTCGTTATATCTTTTTTAAAAAAACGGATCGTCCCGGTGCCGTCGGATCTTTGGGCGTTCCTTTGACTGCCGGCAGAAGTCTGGCCGTTGATCCGGCTTATGTTCCTTTGGGCAGTTTTTTATGGTTGCAAACGACGGCGCCGGACGGATCGGATTTGAATCGTCTGGTCACTGCTCAGGATACGGGCAGTGCGATCAAAGGTGCCGTCAGAGGCGATTTTTTCTGGGGAACGGGGGATAAAGCCCTGAAAGAAGCCGGACGCATGAAAAGCCGGGGAGTGTATTTTCTGCTGCTGCCCAAAGAGAAAAAGGAATAAAATGATGAAAGTGCCTTTACAGCCGCCGACACGAGAAGATTTACTTATTTTTCAAGGGCTTCAACGTGCTCTTGTTGAAAAAAAAGCTCTTGTTAAAATTGATTTTAAACGGCTGAACAAATTTAAATCTCCTTTTTTTAATCCGTGGGAAAATGTTTTGCCTCTTTTGGTTATTTTGACTTTATCACTGGTGCTGATGATTGCAGACAGCCTGATTACGGGAACGATAACCCTGATGATCCTGTGTATCGGTTATGCTTTTTTAATGCCTTATTTTTTGGAACCGTTTATGCATAACAGAGTTGTTAAGCGTATCGTTCCCAGAATCGAAAAATTTTTAACAGCCTGGCGATACGGCGGATTTTCTATTGTATTGGCTGCCGATCCGCGCTATTCCTGCCAGGCGCCGCTGGGAAACTGGCAGCAATTTACACAGGCTTATTTTCCGGATTTAATTCCGCAGGATATGGACAAGACAAATAATGCTGCCGGATAACGATGATTTGGATTTATGGAAGGCCGTGACACAAACCGTCCGGCCGCTGAAATCAAAAACGCCCGCGAAAAAAGCAGAGCATGTTTCTTTGCGCAAAAAACTGACCGTTGACGTCAAACCTGCCCGTCACAGTCCGAATTTGGACTATGCAATCACCGATGTTTTAAGCGAAGGCGATATTCATGCGATGGATAAAAAGACGGGACAGCGGTTCAGAAACGGTGAAATGCCGATTGACGCCGTTTTGGATTTGCACGGCCATACGCTGGAAAGCGGCTTTAAGACGCTGGTAAAGTTTATTTACGAACAGAACCGGCGTAATGCGCGCTGTCTGCTGCTGATTACCGGAAAGGGCGGATTTTTAGGCCGCGGCGTGCTAAAAGCGGAAGTGCCGGCCTGGATTAATTCTGCCGAAATACGCAGTTTGATTTTATCCTTTGCACAGGCAAAACCCAAAGACGGCGGAGAAGGGGCTTTTTATATTCTTTTAAAACGCAACAGATCGTGATAAGACAGGCGTAATAAAACAGTTTTTTTAAGGGTTGAAAAATGAACGGGACGATTTTTGCGCCGGCAACGGCTTCGGGCAAAGCGGGGGTCGCCGTTATACGCGTTTCGGGGCCGCAGGCGCTTGAAGCCATTAAGAAAATGACGGCAATCAAAACGCCGGTTCCCAGAAAAGCGATGTTTTCCGAAATTCATACGCCGGACGGCACGGCGGTTGACAACGGGCTTGTGCTGTACTTTCCCTGCCCGAACAGCTTTACCGGCGAAGACGTCGTTGAATTTCAAACGCACGGCGGACGCGCGATTATATCGGCCGTTTTGAACGGTTTGGCGCAGATTGACGGTTTCAGACCGGCCGGCCGCGGAGAATTTACCAGACGCGCCGTTGAAAACGGCAAAATGGATTTAACGGCGGCCGAAGGACTGGCGGATCTGGTCGACGCGGAAACGGAACAGCAAAGAAAACAGGCGCTGCGGCAAATGGGCGGCGCTTTGGCGAAAATATACGAAGACTGGCATGACCGCCTGCTGCACGTTTTAGCGTGGATGGAAGCTTATATTGATTTTCCCGAAGAGGAAATTCCCAAAAACGTTTCCGCGGACGTGCGCGGCAAAATTGCCGGTTTAATGTCTGAAATTCAAGTTCATTTAAATGACGGCCGGCGCGGGGAAAAGCTGCGCGACGGATTTCAGATTGCCATTATCGGCGCGCCGAATGCGGGAAAATCCAGCCTGATGAACCGATTGGCGCAGCGTGATGTGGCGATTGTTTCATCAACGGCCGGCACGACGCGCGATATTATCGAAGTCCGGCTGGATATTAACGGTTATCCCGTTATTATTGCCGATACGGCGGGGCTGCGTGACACAGATGAAGAAATCGAGGCCGAAGGCGTGCGCCGCGCCAAAGCCAGAGCGGAAGAAGCCGATCTTATTTTATGGTTGTCCGATGCTTTAAAAAAGAAAAACGAAAAAGAAATCAAAAATATTCCTCTTGAAAAAATTTTCTGCATTATGAACAAAGCCGATCAAACGGAACCGCAAAACGACGACAATATTTGGATTTCCGCCAAAACGGGGCAGGGGATTGGCGTTCTTTTGGATCGGATCGGGCGCTTTGTCGAAGAAAAAATGGCTTTGCGCGAAGAACCGTCATTGACTCGTCTGCGGCACAGAAAAGCGCTGGAAGAATGCATGCAATGTTTAAATTCTTCTTTAAAAGCACCGGAAATAGAACTTATGACGGAAGATCTGCGCATGGCGATGCGGTCTTTAGGAAAAATCACCGGACAGGTACAGGTCGAAGAACTGCTGGATGTTATTTTTAAAGATTTTTGCATAGGAAAATAATGACGAATACTTTTGACGTAATTGTTGTCGGCGGCGGTCACGCCGGGTGCGAAGCGGCGGCGGCGGCGGCACGCATGGGAGCAAAAACGCTGCTGTTGACCCATAAAATCGCGACAATCGGCGAAATGTCGTGCAATCCGGCGATCGGCGGACTGGGCAAAGGACATCTGGTGCGCGAAATCGACGCTTTGGACGGCGTTATGGGACGCATTGCCGACAAAGCCGGAATTCAGTTCAGACTGTTAAACAGTTCCAAAGGCCCGGCCGTTCAGGGGCTGCGCACGCAGGCTGACAGAAAACTGTACCGGCAGGCAATGCAAGCAGAGCTGCTGAACTATGAAAATCTGACCGTCAAAGAATGTGCGGTTGAAGGGTTGATTTATCAGGAAAATCCTGTTCGCGTAACGGGCGTTGCCGGCAGCGACGGGACGGAATATACGGCCGGCGCCGTTGTTTTAACGGCCGGAACGTTCCTGCACGGGTTGATGCATGTCGGGGAAACAAAAACCGTCGGCGGGCGCGTCGGGGACGTTTCCTGCGAACATTTATCCGGTTTTTTAACCCGTCTGGGATTGACGGTCGGGCGGCTGAAAACGGGAACGCCTGCCCGTCTGGACGGAAAAACGATCAATTATGACATTATTCAGCGTCAGGAAGGCGATCCGGATCCCGAACCGTTTTCTTTTCTGGACGATAAAATCACAACGCCGCAGATTGCCTGCTACATCACGGCGACGAACAAAACGACGCATGACATTATCCGGGCGAACATGCATCGCGCGCCGTTGTTTTCCGGACAGATCAAAGGCGTCGGGCCGCGTTATTGCCCCAGTATCGAAGACAAGCTGGTTAAATTCGCCGACAGAGATTCACATCACGTGTTTTTGGAACCCGAAGGTCTTGACGACGATACGGTTTATCCCAACGGTATTTCGACGTCTTTGCCGGCCGATGTGCAGGACGCTATGATTCATTCAATCAAAGGGTTGGAAAACGTCCGCATTATCCGTCCGGGATATGCGATTGAATACGATTATATCGATCCTTTGGAAATGCGCACGACGCTGGAAACCAAAAAAGTATCCGGCCTGTTTATCGCGGGGCAGTTAAACGGTACGACGGGATATGAGGAAGCGGCGGCTTTGGGATTGCTGGCGGGCGTGAACGCCGCTTTGAAAGTATCCGGTTCCGATAAAGAATTTACGTTGGATCGCGCGGACGCGTATCTGGGAGTCATGATTGACGATCTGACAACCAAAGGCGTCGACGAACCGTACCGCATGTTTACGTCGCGCGCCGAATACCGGCTGCTGCTGCGTTCCGACAATGCCGATATGCGCTTGACGCCCAAAGGTATTGATATCGGCTGCGTCGGATTGAAACGCCGTCGGTATTTTGAAGAAAAAGTCAAAGCTTTGAACGAAGCGCGGCAGAAACTGAATATGATCGGCGGAACGCCGAAAGAACTGGAAAAACTGGGATTTGAAGTCAATAAAGACGGGTCGCACCGCACCGGGTTTGATTTGCTGGCGTATGACAAAATCAACTGGGCGGATCTGGCCGCCGTATGGCCGCAGCTGGGCGATACCCGCAAAGACGTTGTCGAACAGCTGGAAATCGAAGCCAAATACCGCGGCTATTTGCAGCGTCAGGAATCCGACATAGCGGCTTTTCGCAAAGACGAAGCGTTAAAAATACCGGCGGATATTGATTATAAGAAAATCGGCGGTTTATCAAACGAAGTCGTGATGAAATTAAACAAAGTCCGTCCCGAAACGTTGGGGGCCGCTTCGCGCATTTCCGGCGTGACGCCCGCCGCCGTAACGGCCGTTCTGGGATATATCAAATCGGCAAAGCCATAAAAACAATCAGCGTTCGCGATTTTTTGTTTGTGTTATTATTGAACATACTTCGGAAGAAGACTTCCGGGCGTTTTTGGTTATTTTTGTTTGTAAAGATTCTTTGTTCGGTTTTGAAGAAATAAGCGTATCAAATTTTTTTTCTTTTCCCGGATACAACATACGAAATAAATTTTGGATATCCTCTTTTTTGACGTTTCCTTTGTTTAATTCACGGATAAACATCATATCGTTAAACGCCAGTCTGTCATTTCGATTGTTTGTTGTTTGCGGCGGTATGTAAGCATCTAACCGTTTTTGTGCGGCAGCGTTGATTTCGGATTGATTTTCCGTTACGGCCTTCAAGGCGTCTTGTCCTTTGGTTTTAAAATCAACGGCAAATCCCGTCCGTTCGCAGGAATGTCCTTCTTTGACAAAACAATGACCGGTTGCGATTTTAATGCCGTAATCAAATTGATTGCGGACACAGTCCCCGCTGTTTTCGGCATAACAGCCGGAGGTGTTTTCTCCGGCAATGGTCAAACCGGGGTGTCCCTTTAAGTATTGACATAGGCTTTCACCGGCGGAAGCTGTTTCTCTGTTGGTTAACAGCGTAACAGGGCGTTTAAAACCACCGTTGGCGAACGGGGGAAATTCCTGTTCATGATCGGAATAATCGCAAACGGTTACAAGTTTTCCGGTATATTTATGTCCTTTTTGACGTTGCGTGTATTCTTCCACACTCATTTCACCGTTTGCGCAACGTAAATAATCGTTTTCTGGTGTATCTCTGTAAGACATTTTTTCAAACGGAGCGACTTCGTTGCCATACAGCATTTGACCGATAAGTTCGTAAGGAATTGACGGGCCGCCCGGATTGCTGCGAACATCAATGATTAAGGAATCAACTTTTTCGGTACCGTCTTCGTTAAATAAAGTATTGCGTACCTGATTGCGCAACTCTATCCAATCTTTAGGACCGGTTGATCCAAGATCGTTAATGGCAAGAATTGATGATTTTCCGTTTTCGGATAATTTAATTTCCCAAGGTTTTTCTTGATCACAGCTGTTTTTTCCGACTTCCGTGGGATTCGGTTCGCGCGGTATCAGATTTCCCTTTCCCGGGGATACTTTTAAATGTTCATCGGGTAAAGTTTGCAATGCCGCGTCAACTTTGTTGTAAAAACCGTCTTTCCGTGCGTTTTTAAGATCAAGAGGTTCTGAAATATTATTATAAAGTTCAACAATAGCCGTTTCAAATTTGTCGGTTGTTTCTTTGTCCCATAGGGTATATCCGGCATGTCCTTTTGAAATCAGCCGAGCAATTTGAGCCAATTCCTGGCGTTGTTCATCGGGAGTAATTATTTTTCGGTCTGTTTTTTCCGTTTTTTCTGTCGGGTTTGGTAAAACAGCCGAATCAATAATTTGTTCAAACGTTGATTTTTCTGACATCTATATCTTCTCCCCTTTAAAGATATGGCTTACATTTTAAGTAAAAAGAGGGAAATTTTCAATCAGATTTCCTGCCGGCAGATAAAGCGTTTGATTTGCGCATCAATAAAATTTTGCAGCCATTCCAGATCGTCTTTGGGCAGACCGCGGCCGACATGAGTCGTCTGACCGTCCGCCCCGATAATAAGCGTATATTTAAAGTCATAGCTGTTATGAACGACATAGATATATTCCAGTTCTTCGGGCTTAATCAAAAAACCGAAAGACGGAAAGAACAACCATCGCGATTTAATGCGTATGCCGTTTGAGGAAATGATAATTCTTTTGCGGCGGAAAAACAAAGAAAGAGGGATCAACACAAACAACACCAACGCCGTTAAGATAACCGGCAAATAGGAAATCGTCAGATGGAAGATAAATCCGAAAAACAAAATCGAAAAAAAGGCGCAGAAACATAAAATTCCCGAAAACATGGAAAAAGCACTGTCGCGAATCTGCGGATCAATCTGACAGGTATCGGCATTTTCAATGATTTTAAAGGAACGCGGAATTTTATATAAGTTTTTATCCGAAACGGGAATTTTACCCTGCATAATCAAATCGGGCAGCGCTTTTTGAATATCTTCGGGCGCAATTTCGATAATGCCGTCTGCGGTATTAAACAAAGCGGGCATTTGCAGCTGACGAGCCAATTCTTCCCATTTTTGGGAAATATTTTCGCCGTCTTTCGTGATGTACAAAGGAATCGTTTTTGTTTCATTGGGGTGCTGCAGATCAATGATATGCTGCGTATAAGACGTTAATCCCAAAACATTAACGATTCTTGTTCTGTAACGCACGCCCAGGTATTCGGTCAAAGAATCCGCCATTCTGGTGCTGTGTTCAAAAGGTTTTTGAATAACAACGGCGGCAAATTTATGTCCGATGAAGAAATCACGACCGTAAAGCATCAGCATCAGCCGAGTAACAATTAAAAACAATCCGAGTCCGACAAACAACCACGACGCGGAAAAAGCACCGTGATTTGTCGGCAAAGGCAACGATTCGGTTTCGGAAAACAAAGAATTGCCGGTTGTGTTAAAATCAGCAATTAATCCCAATCCGATTAATAATATTCCCAGTCCGATTCCCCAATAAATACGTTTTTTGGATACACGATCCTTTGCCTGGGTCGGGCGGCGGGAAACATCGAAGTCCAGGAAAGAAGCCAACGGACGCAGTCGGCGTTTTTCAATTTTTTCTTCATTGACCGACAAGCTTTCCAGTTCGTCCAAATCTGTGTTTTGCAACAATTCGTCCTGAGTCATGTGTTCCTCAAAAACAATGTTTTTTTTTAAGTTATGACAAATTCGTCTTTGCTCTGCAATAGCAATATACTATAAATAATATGAAAAGAATATTTTTTCATTAACGGGAGTGATATGGAAACAGCTCTGACATCAACCGCCGGTCTTATTCCGATGCTGCTCAGCCTGGTGGGCGTATTGGTAACGCTTCAGTATTTAAAAGGAATGACTGATTTTTCTGCGGCAATCCGTTTTGTGTTTTGGGGGTTTGCCTGTATCCTGGCTGCAAAGCTTTTGATTTTTACCGCCCGTTTTATGCCGCAGGGATATTATTATTTTTGTTCTTTATTCTTTCATTTGTGTTCTGCCGTTTTTTTGACCGCCGGCGGTTTAAGTATCAAAGGGGTTAAGTTTTTCAACAGAACAGTCGTGATCAGTGCGTGTCTGCTGGCCGCGGTGTGGAGCTGGTATGTCGTCATTATTACCCGGGACGCCGGTACGTTAACGTTGTCTTTGGCGGCATCAACGGCCGGATATGCTGTTCTGGCGGCATCGCTGTGGCGGCGCAAGACTTTGCGTAATTCCATCGGTTTCGTTATTACGGGTTGGTTCAGTATTTTTCTGGTGCTTTATAACCTGCTGTCATTGATGTCATGGGGGCAGAGCCTGTTATCACCGGCATTTGAAACGTTTTTGTATATTGCCATTATGTGCGGCTGGATATTGATTTCAAACAATATGATGGCGCATCAGTTTGATACGCTGGAACAAGCCGCCGAAGAAAGCAAGGAACGACTGCGCCTGATGATTCAAATGTCGCCGTTTCCGATTATTATTTCCCGGCTGAAAGACGATCAGCTGATGCTGATTAACAACAAAGCGGGGGCTTTGTTCGGTTTGGACGTTAAGCATCCGGGGAATTTTAAAACGGTTGATTACTTTGCCGAACCGTCAAAAAGGACAGAATTGCTGGCAAAGTTGGAAAAACATCCGGTGGTTGATGATTTTGAATTTTTGGTTAAACCGCGCAAAGGCGAACCGTTTTGGCTGCTGTTATCCGCCCGGGTGATTGATTTTGAATATGAAATTGCGCTGTATATGGCTTTCCAAGACATTACGGACCGCAAGAAAAAGGAAATGCAGTTGTTTGATCAGGCGACGAAAGATCCTTTGACAAAGTGTTACAATCGTCGTCAGTTTGAAGAATTGGCCAAAAACGAAATTCAGCGTTCCCGCCGTTATAATCATCCGTTCTGTTTGTTCATGATTGACGCGGATCACTTTAAAAACGTTAACGATACGCATGGTCATGCGGTCGGGGATCTGGTTTTGCAGGCTTTGGCCGATTGTTGCCGCCGGACATTGCGCGAATCCGACATTGTTGCCCGTTTCGGCGGGGAAGAATTTGTTATTTTGTTGCCCGAAGCCTCTATTGAAAATGCTTTCCGCGTGGCCGAACGGTTAAGAATTAAGATTTCCAAGCTGGTTGTTAAAAACGAACAAAATCAAGATGTTCAGTTTACGGTCAGTATCGGTTTGGTTTCTTCAACGGTAACGGACGATATTCCCGAAATGTTGAAAATGGCCGATGAAGCGCTGTACGTTGCCAAAGAAAACGGCAGAAATCAGGTTGTTGTTTATGATAATGACGGCCCGAATAAAGATTTGCCGCGGCCGGAAGGGGAAGATATCGATAAAGTCAAAGCCGAACCGTTGTATTATTTTAAACCGACAAATGCGCCGGTGATTAAAAATCAATCTGATGAACCGGAAGAAACAGGTGTCGTCGGATTGAGCGGAGAATCGGCAGCCGATGAAACAGAACCGTCTTTGGACGATGACGGTGATACGGAAATTCAACCTTCATCACAGCCACACGGCGTTTCATTGAGTTCTTTGTATGATGACGAAGACGGTGACGATTCTTTTGTTCCGGCTTCAAAGCCGCCTGAGGCTCCGCCGGTACCGCCACCGCCGCCCGCGCCGGCTTCGGTTGTTCATGTCGAAACGGACGATCTGCCCATAACAAATGATCCTTTTGCTACGGACGCTGTTTTTGCCGATGAACTGCCACCGGAAGAAGAAGCTTTACCGGCAGAATACCCGCCTGTCGAAGCGGAACTGCCGCCGGAAGAAGAGGCTTTACCGGCAGAATATCCGCCTGTCGAAGCGGAACTGCCGCCGGAAGAAGAGGCTTTACCGGCAGAATATCCGCCTGTTGAAGCGGAACTGCCGCCGGAAGAAGAGGCTTTACCGGCAGAATATCCGCCTGTCGAAGCGGAACTGCCGCCGGAAGA
>CALYBD010000002.1 GCA_944393745.1 uncultured Alphaproteobacteria bacterium
TCAACATATTCATACTGTACGGCTTCTTCCGTAGCGGCAGGGGCTTCGGCGGCGGGTGCCTCAACATATTCATACTGCACGGCTTCTTCTGCGGCAGGGGCTTCGGCGGCGGGTGCCTCAACATATTCATACTGTACGGCTTCTTCTGCGGCAGGAGCTTCGGCGGCGGGCGCTTCGACATATTCGTACTGCACCGCTTCTTCTGCGGCAGGAGCTTCGGCGGCGGGTGCCTCGACATATTCGTACTGCACCGCTTCTTCTGCGGCAGGAGCTTCGGCGGCGGGTGCCTCGACATATTCGTACTGAATATTCTCTCCTTCAGGTACTTCCACGTATTCGTATTCTGCTGCTTCGCCTTCCGGCACTTCAACGTATTCGTATTCGACTTCTTCGGTATTTGCCGTTGTATTGGTTTGTTCTGGCATCGGTAGAAAGCTCCCGTAAAAATTTATATTTTAAGCATTTTCCTAAAAAAATATCAAAGAAACAAGTCTAAAACAAAAAAAGGCGGAAAAATCCGCCTTTCTTTGGGTTGATCAGAAAATTAAACCGGTTTCCATTCTTCGTCAGAACGTTCAAAACGCAAAGACAAAAGAGTTAATTCGGAAACAAATTCCTTCGGTAAACGCTGTTGTTCAACAAACGGACGGAAATATTTTGCCTGATCTTCCGTATCTTTTAACCCTTCGGCTTTGTCAATGGTCATCAGATCTTTGAATTTTTCTTCGGTGTAATCCAATCCCGTTAAATCCAGATCCTTGTAATACGGCATTAAACCGACAGGCCCTTCCTGAGCCCCGACACGATCATGAACACGGTCAATGATCCATTTCAAAACGCGCAGATTATCCCCGTATCCCGGCCACATGAAATGACCGTCTTCGTCCTTACGGAACCAGTTGACACGGAAAATTTTCGGTGCATGCGGTGCCAGACGCTTCATTTCCAGCCAATGCGACCAGTAATCGGCCATGTTGTAGCCGCAGAACGGCAACATGGCAAACGGATCGCGGCGAATACCGCCGGCACCTTCGGCCGCAGCCGTTTTTTCAGATCCCATCGTTGCGGCCAAATAAACACCGTGACTCCAGTTGAACGACTGATAAACCAACGGGGTGTTGTGCGCTAAACGACCGCCGAAAATAAAGGCGGAAATGGGAACACCTTCCGGATTTTCCCAATCGGGATCAATTGTCGGACATTGACGCGCCGGCGCCGTAAAACGCGCATTCGGGTGCGCCGCCGGCGTTTCAGAAGCAGGCGTCCAGTCATTGCCCTTCCAGTCAATCAGGTGCGCCGGTTTTTCATCGGTCATGCCTTCCCACCACACATCGCCGTCATCTGTCAGCGCTACGTTCGTGAAAATCGTATTGGCACGGCAGGACTGCATCGCGTTGTAGTTCGTTTTTTCCGAAGTTCCCGGTGCAACGCCGAAGAATCCGGCCTCCGGATTAATGGCGTACAGGCGGCCGTCTTTGCCCGGTTTAATCCAAGCGATATCGTCGCCGACGGTCCAAACTTTCCACCCCTTGAACGCCGCGGGCGGAATCAGCATGGCCAGATTCGTTTTGCCGCAGGCACTGGGGAACGCGGCGGAAACGTACGTTTTTTCGCCCTGCGGGTTTTCAATGCCGACGATCAGCATGTGTTCGGCCAGCCAGCCTTCATCGCGTGCCTGAACCGAAGCAATACGCAAAGCCAGACATTTTTTGCCCAATAACGCATTGCCGCCGTAACCGGATCCGAATGACCAGATTTCACGGGTTTCGGGAAAATGCGTAATATACGTGTTTTCGGGATTGCACGGCCAGGCAACGTCGGCTTCGCCGTCGGCCAAAGGCATGCCGACAGAATGCATGCAGGGAATAAAGGCGCCGTCTGTTCCCAGGATATCCAGTACTTTCTGTCCCGTGCGGGCCATGATGGCCATGTTCACGACAACATAAGGCGAATCGGTGATTTCAACACCGATTTTTGCAATATGAGATCCCAGCGGCCCCATTGAAAACGGAATAACGTACATTGTCCGGCCCTTCATACAGCCTTTGAACAATGAATTTAATTTTTCACGCATTTCCTTCGGATTGGCCCAGTTGTTTGTCGGGCCGGCATCAATTTCGCGTTCCGAACAAATAAACGTGCGCGATTCAACACGGGCGACATCGGACGGGTTCGATCGGGCAAGGTAGCTGTTCGGGCGTTTCTTTTCGTTTAATTTTATGAATGTGCCTTTTTTAACCAGCAAATCGCATAAAGCGTCATTTTCCTCTTTGGATCCATCACACCAATGGACGGTATCGGGTTGGCATAATTCAGCCATTTTTTCAACCCAGGAAACCAATTTTTCGTTCCGGGTTTTTTCAGGTGTATAATTTGTCTGCATTACCTTACCTCTATTTCTAAAATAAGGAATCAACATTGATTCCGAAACATCAGGAGTGTACTCGAATTTAAAAAAAAGAGATAGTCTTTTTCGAATAAATCTGATTCAAATCGGTCAGATCGGGAACAGCATAACGACTCTTAATCCGCCCAGCGTGCTGTCTTCCATATAGATTTTTCCGCCGTGCGCGACGACAATGTCGCGCGTGATTGTCAGTCCCAATCCGACGCCGCCCGTTTCTATGTTGCGCGATTCGTCAAGCCGGTAAAAGGCTTTGAAAACATCTTCGCGTTTTTCCGCCGGAATGCCGGGGCCGTTGTCTTCCACGGCGATTTCCAGCGTTTTATCGGCCGTCGTCATTGTTACGTTGATCATTGTTCCGTACCGTCCGGCATTTGTGACCAAATTCCATAAACACCGCTTTAAATCATTGCGTCGGATATCCATGGTTAACGAAGAATTGCAGATAAACTGCACGGACAAGCCGTTTTTATGCAGTCCGGCCAGAGTTTCCGAAATTAATTTGCCGATGTCCGTCGATTCGATTTTTTCTTTGCCTTCGCCGCGGGCAAAGTCCAAATATCCGTTTACCATGCGTTCCATTTCGGATACG
This sequence comes from uncultured Alphaproteobacteria bacterium, assembly GCA_944393745.1. Lineage (GTDB taxonomy): Bacteria > Pseudomonadota > Alphaproteobacteria > CAAGCB01 > CAG-977 > UBA11549. The sequence continues at coordinate 2,997 of CALYBD010000002.1, forward strand.
TCTTCGATCAGATTTTCAATATTGTCGTCCTTGTCCATCATGGCTAACTGCAAACGCATACGCGTTAACGGCGTGCGCAGATCATGGGAAACGCCTGCCAGCATTCGAGTGCGTTCCTCGATATGGCGGCGGATTCTGTCGCGCATCTGCAAAAAAGAAAGAGCCGCCTGACGAACTTCGGTAGCGCCTTCGGGTTTGAAATGATCCGTATCCCTTCCCAGTCCGAAGTTTTTGGCAGCTTCCGCTAAACGCAGCACCGGCCTGATCTGATTGCGCAAAAATAAAACGGCTATTCCCGTAAATAACAGTGAAGAAAATAACACCCATAGCGCGAAAACATAAGTCGTTGAAGAAAAAAACTTTTTATAAGGGAGCAAAATTTCCGCCGAATATTCCGGCAGATAAAACGTAATCAAAACGCTTCTTTCTTCGGTCAGGTTGCGCAGCGTAAAAGGGTATCCCACCGTGCGCAAGGCCGGAATTAATTCTGCCGTCCGGGCGTCCGATTTGATTTTGATGTTTTCGGGTTTTTCCCGGGGTTCCAAAAAATGAATATCCAATCCGGCAGAAGATCTGGCAATCCGGACAATGGTTTTTCTGTCCTCCGGTGAAGAAAAAGTTTCATATAGGTCAAAGGCGCTTTTGATGTCGGAAACAACCCCCAAAGCCAACCGACGGCTGACATTCTGCCAATGGTTATCATAAAATAAAATGCCGCTGACCGTCTGAATCAAAACAACGGGCAAAACCAAAATTAAAATGGCGCGCGACCATAATCTGCGCGGCAGGAAACGCAGCCGGCAATAGCGGATAAAATCTTTGAAAGAAAAAGACATCGATCAGCTCCTTAGTCCGGAATCAGAGAATACCCTTTTCCCCTGATTGTCTGAATATAACGCGGCGTTCCCGCGTCCGGTTCGATTTTACGGCGCAAGCGCGTGATTTGCACGTCAATTGTTCTTAAATTCGTTTCGTTCCCCGTTTTTTGCGCCAGTTCTTCGCGCGAAATATCCTGTCCCGCGCGTTCGGCCAGCAGTTGCAGCAAAGCGGCTTCGGCCAAAGGCAAACGAATACGTTCCGATCCCCGGTATAAAATATGTTCGTCCAGATCGTAACGATGAATGCCGAATTTAACTTCGGCCTTTTGCTTTTCGGGCGGTTTGCTCATAACACGGCGCAGAATGCTGTTGATTCGCAGCAAAAGTTCCCGCGGTTCGAACGGTTTGGATAAATAATCGTCCGCCCCGGATTCCAATCCCGAAATCCGATCGCCGGTTTCTCCCATCGCCGTTAAAATCAAAACGGGGACATTTTGTCCGGATTCGCGCAAACGTCCGGTGAACTCGATTCCCGTTTCGCCGGGCATCATCACATCGACAACCAGCAAATCAAAAACATACCAAGACATCATTTCATCGGCTTCTGCCGTATTGGCGGCGGAAAACACTCTGAACCCGTTTTCAGATAAAAATTTCTGCAGCAGTTTGCGCAGGCGTGTATCGTCGTCAATAACCAAAATCAGCGGCGTGTTTAAAGAACGTTCTTTTCCCGGATCCATGTTTTTTCCTTTATTCTTTACCGTGGATAATACGGCGGTAAGATAACGCTTCGGCGACATGAGGCGGCAGAATATCCTCATTGCCGGCTAAGTCGGCAATTGTCCGGGCAACACGTAAAACGCGATGATATCCGCGGGCGGACAAGTGCATTTTCTCTGCGGCTTTGACCAGTAAATCAGAGGCGTTCGGCGCCAAGCGGACGGTTTGTTCCAAAACGCCGCCCGAAGCCTGAGCATTTTTTGTTATTCCCGAATCGGGGGCCAGTTTTTCATAACGCCGTTTCTGTCGGTCCAAAGCGGCAGCCACGCGACCGGCGATGGTTGCTGAACTTTCGCCTGCCTGCGCTTTGGCCAAATCCCAAGGAACAACGGCCGGGACTTCGGCGTGCAGATCAATTCTGTCAAATAAAGGCCCGGATATGCGTGCCTGATATTCTTCGCCGCATTTAGGGGCGCGCGAACATTCCTGCCCGTTGACGCCCAGATAACCGCATCGGCAAGGATTCATCGCGGCGATCAGCTGGAACTGCGCCGGATAAGTGACATGCATGCTGACTCTGGCGACCGAGACTTCGCCGGTTTCCAGCGGTTGACGCAGGGAATCGAGCGCAACACGTGAAAATTCGGGCAGTTCGTCCAAAAACAAAACGCCTTTGTGCGCCAAAGAAATCTCGCCCGGCCGGGCTTTCTGGCCGCCGCCGATCAAAGCGGGCATGGACGCCGAATGATGCGGCGCGCGAAACGGACGTTGCGTAATCAGATTGCCGTCACGTAACAGACCGGCGACCGAATGAATCATGCTGACTTCCAGAATTTCTTTTGTCGTCAAGGGCGGCAGTAATCCGGGAATACGCGCCGCCAACATCGATTTGCCGGATCCCGGAGGACCGATCATTAACAAATTATGGCCGCCGGCAGCCGCGATTTCCGCCGCGCGTTTGGCGTTTTCCTGTCCCTTGATTTCTTTCATGTCGGCATAAACGGGGGCTTTTTCGATTTTGCCGGGAACGGGCGGCGGCAGGGACTTTCCTTCTTTAAAGCATAAAATCAGTTCGGAAAGAGAATCGGGGGCGATAATATTTTTATTTCCCGACCAAGCAGCTTCCGGTCCTTGCCGGAACGGACAGACAAATCCCTGATTTTGCGCCGTCGCCGATACTGCGGCGGGCAAAACACCGGCTACGGCGGCGATTCGGCCGTCCAGTCCCAATTCGCCCATAACGCATAGGCCGTCAAATTGTTCGGCGGGAATAACCCCCATGGCGCATAACAAACCGACGGCAATCGGCAGATCAAAGTGCGATCCTTCTTTGATAACGTCTGCCGGCGCCAGATTAACGGTGATTCTTTTGGACGGCAGCGCCAGTCCGACAGAGCTCATGGCGGCACGGACGCGTTCTTTGCTTTCACCGACGGCTTTATCCGGCAGCCCGACGATTGTAAAAGCCGGCAAACCGTTGGCAATATGAACTTCTGCCGCAATGGGCAGCACGTCTATTCCTTTAAAAGCAACGGTGGAAATACGGGCGACCATTTAAATTACCAGCGCGGAATGTTTTGATTGTCCCGGTAACGCCGCGGCGGGTAAGACCCCTTTTGCAACAAATCGTCCTTGCCCGGGAAAACGGATTTGTCCGTTAAACGCACAAAGCCCATTTCCTCCAGTTCGGCGGCGCAGACGGCCGCGGAAACGTATTCATCCGATTCGCAATAGAAAACCTCGCGCGTGACGGGCTGTTGCAGGATAATCGTTTCGTTTGTTCCCGGAACAATGATCCGCGTGCACGAACAAAGACTTGCCAAAATAAAGAAAAGCGCCGTTTTTTTCATCTTTCTGCCCATATGAATCGGATAATGATTAAAAAATATTCTCATAAAATTTGATTAAGAACAAACTAACATATAATATCTTTTTGTTTAAAGCAAATCAGGAGGAACGCCGTATATGTCCGATGATTCGAAAGACAACAGCTTCGGCAAGGGTTTTTATGCGCCTCGTTCTTATGACGAAATGGTCGGCCGGGACGGTTCTTTGTCGCAGGCTTATGCGCTCTACGGGCGTTGGCTGAACGCACAGCCCGCAGAAACTTTGGAACAGCGCAATAAACAGGCGGATCTGTTGTTTCGCCGTATGGGAATTACTTTCGCCGTTTACGGGGAACAAACGGGGGTGGAACGTTTAATCCCTTTTGATCCGATTCCCAGAATTATCGCCAATGCCGAATGGGAAAAACTGAACGCGGGCATTTGCCAGCGCGTAAAGGCATTGAACAGATTTTTGGACGATGTGTACGGAAAACGCGATATTTTAAAAGCAGGCCTGATTCCGCAGGATCTGATTTTGCATAATTCGGAATATACGGCCGAAGTTGACGGCTTTACGCCGCCCAATAAAGTGCATACGCATATTTCGGGCATTGATATCGTGCGCGTTGATGCGGATCATTTCTTTGTGCTGGAGGACAATATGCGCTGTCCTTCGGGGGTTTCTTATATGTTGGAAAACCGCGAAGTCATGATGCGTTTGTTCCCGGATTTGTTTAAAGAATACAACGTCTTGCCGGTTAATCATTATCCGCAGGAATTAAAAAAGACACTGACGGCTTCGGCGCCCGAAGGCGTTGAAAATCCCCGCGCCGTCGTGTTTACGCCGGGCATATACAACAGTGCCTATTTCGAACATGCTTTTCTGGCCTCTGAAATGGGGGTGGAATTGGTGACCGGACAGGATTTGTTCGTTGATTCCGATGACTGCGTTTATATGCGTACGATTGAAGGGCCGGCCAAAGTTGATGTGATTTATCGACGGATTGATGATCAATTCCTTGATCCCGAAGTGTTCAGAAAGGATTCTCTGCTGGGGTGCGCGGGATTGTATCGTGCCGCCATGAAGAAAAACGTCACGCTGGTCAACGCAATCGGAAACGGAGTCGGCGACGATAAGGCCGTTTATCCTTATGTGCCGCAAATGATTGAATTTTATCTGGGCGAAAAACCGATTTTATCGAATGTTCCGACGTATACGCTGGCAAAGCCCGATGATTGCAAATACGTTTTGGAACATATCGGCGAACTGGTGATCAAGGAAACGCACGGATCGGGCGGTTACGGCATGCTGATCGGCCCGAAAGCGACCAAAGCCGAAATCGAAACGTTCAAGGAAAAAATCAAAGAACATCCGGATCATTATATTGCCCAGCCGACTTTGGCTTTGTCGTCATGTCCGACGTTGCAGGCTGAAGGAATCGCGCCGCGTCATGTCGATCTGCGACCGTATGCTTTGATGCAAAATCCGGATAAAGTCGTTGTTGTTCCGGGCGCTTTGACCCGCGTTGCGCTGCGCGAAGGATCGCTGGTCGTCAATTCGTCGCAGGGCGGCGGAACAAAAGACACGTGGGTTCTTGGCGCGTAAGGAGGATAACCGATGCTGAGCAGAACTGCCGACAATATTTACTGGATGGCGCGCATGGTTGAACGCGCGCAAGATATCGTGCGCCTGTTGGAGGCCGCTTATCGCATGGAACAGCTGCCCGGCGGCGGAGTCGGCTGGGACCCGATCTTGACGATTTCCGGGCAGATAGACGGCTTTAAGGCAAAATATGATCAGTTAACGTCGAAAAACGTTTTAAACTTTATGATTTTTGATCTGGAAAATCCGTCCAGCGTTTTTTCCTGCATTAAAGCAACGCGGGAAAATACGCGTTCGGAACGCAGTATTCTGCCCGAAGAAATGTTTGAAAGCATCAATACGACCTGGATCGAATTGCAGGGGTTGTATTATGATTCTTTGGAACGGACGGGATTCAGGGAATTTTTCGAATGGGTCAAAGACAGAACGGAACTGTTTCGCGGCCAGACGGTTTCCATGATGGTTTATGACGACGCGTTTCAGTTTGCCAGAATGGGGACGTATATTGAACGCGCCGATTTCACCGCGCGACTGTTGGACGTGAAGTACCATATTTTGCTGCCGCCGGACGCGGCGGACAAAGGATTGATTGATTATTACCAATGGGGGGAAATGCTGCGTTCCGTCGGGGGGTGGCATGCCTACCGCAGTATTTACAAAGAAACGCCCGTTCCGTCAAAAATAGCGGAAATGCTGATCTTCAGTCCTGTTTTTCCGCGTTCGATGAACAGCGCTTACGGGGAAATCGTTACCAGTTTGGGGGCTTTGCGCACGGATTCGATGTCGTTGAAAATCGCGTCTCAGGAATACGCTTTTTTGCGCACAGGTTCGTTGGCCGGTATTTTAAAAGAACGTTCCTTGCATGATTTTTTGACGGATTTTATCGGGTTTACGGCTAATCTGTCCGACAGAATCAGATCGGATTTTATGCTGTAAAAAAGCGTTATTTTAATGTTTCCTGAATATGCTGTCGCTGTGCAGCGGTGATTTTATAAAAATCATAAATAAAATCCTGAATCGTTTTTGAATATGTTTGCCTGCCGCGGATCAGGCGGTCGACTTCCGTATTTAAAAACGCGTCGGTTTCGGGGGTGATCCGGGGAAAAGGCAGCAAAGTCAGATTGCTTTTTAAAATTTTGATGTCGCCGAAAGATTTCATATAAATAAATTGAAACAGTTCGGCGTTTAAAAATCCCAAAACCGTTTTGATCGACATGCCGGGAACATTCGGAATCAGAATATTCGCGCTGTTTAAAAACAAAGCGCCCGTGTCGTCATAGGCAAAAACAGGCCTGTCGGAAATGAATTTATACACCAGCTTTTCCGGCGCTCTGTAAATTTCGTCTTTGGCCGTCTGCTGCAGTTGCGAACGGTCATAATGCAGAAACTTTTTGGCGGGATTTAAAAAGTAAGGCCGGATTTCTTTGCCGGTATAGATCGGTTCGGCGCCCGGTTCGCAAACGTCGCGCAGTTTGTTTTTGTTGTCTCCCGTAACGATACCCAATCCCCAGATGCTTTGAGATAAATCAAAAGCTTTCAAAGCGGCGGCCTTTTCCAGAATTTTCTTATCGCGTTGTGTTAACAGCGCAAAGATTTTATTTTTACTTTCTTTAACAGTATGAAGGGAAGAAGAGTAACTCTCTTTTTCTGTTTGAACCAGATAAGAGTCCGCCGGCGGTTCGTTTGACGCGTCCAAGCTGACGTAAGGTGTGATGACGCCCGTAAAATCTGCCGGATAAACGGTTATTTTTTCAACGCGGAAATTGTCGATCAGAAAATCTCTGACGCCGCGATGGCTTTTAACGTTTAAAAAAGCCGACGGCAGCAAAAATTTTAACCGGCCGCCGGGAGCCAGCAGACAAAAGCTTTTCTTTAAAAAATCGGAAAAACTGTCGCTGTCTTTGCCTGCCGCGGCGCCCCACGGCGGATTGGTGATAATCAAATCAAAACGCAGTGCATTGATAAAAGTGCTGTCATTTAAAAAATCAAAACAAAAAATCCGCGGCGTGAAATCTTTGTCCTTAAAACGCAGAATCATATTGAATTTGGCAATCATGACAGCCAGCGGATCAATATCGACGCCGAACAGGCAGGACGGGTCATGATCATCAAAGCCGGTTAAAAAAGCGCCGCTGCCGCAGCAGGGATCCAAAATCAGGCTGTTTTCCGCGCCGCCGAACCCGCCGGCCATGCGAGAGACGATTTTTTGGGGCGTATAATAAGCGCCGGTAATATTTTTTTCGCCTTCGCTGCGCAGACATTGATAAATCAATCCCAAAAGGTCGTTTTCGTTGTCGGGAAAAGGAAAATCGAGTATTTCTTTAATGGGCTTAATGTCGTATTCGCTTAAAAGAGACGCAGCGTTTTTTTTGCAAGGAAAAAAGGTTTCATCAATCAGGCCGGCTTGTTGCAGTTGTTTTATCCCGACAGAAAACAGTATCCTGTTAAAAGGGTATTTTTTTTGTTCGGCTAGCCGGACGAAAGTTTCCAAAACAGGAATATTTTTTAAATCCGAAAAATATTCCGCCGGAATGATTTTTTTTACGGAACAGCGTTTGTTCGCCCTTTTCGTCAGTTTGTTTTCCGCAGAACGGACGTTCAGTTTTTTCCAGTTTCTTTGCGTTGCTGTTGAAATCAGAGGAGTCAAATCGGATCCTTGGGGTTAAAACGGACAATGCTGTCAGTATATAAAAACAATTCGGGAAAAAAAACATTATTTGCAAAGAAAAAAGACCGGGGAGTGAAGCCGGTCTTTTTCCCGTCATACTTCTTGGAGGAAGTTTTGTTAACGTGATTTTGCCTTTTGCAGGGCAATCTGACGCGCGGCCAGCTGCTGTTCGATCTTGTCCATCGTCTTCGCGGACGGCTGCCAACCGAAACGGATTCCGGTTGCTTTTTTGATTTTTTCCGCTCTGTCCAAAACGGCAAAGTTCTTGGATCCCGTGCGCATGTTGTGCAAATAAGCGTTAATGTCGTCAACGTTGTATTGCGACGTGATACCGATCAGCGTCCGATACGTTTCAACCAAATTGCGTTTGTCGTTGTTCAGCCCTTTTAATTCGGGATTGAGTTTTGTTAATTCGTCAATTTCATGATTTAAGTCTTTTAACGCGCCGGGAATTTGATCTTTTAACGTTTCGCCGGCCTGACGGGCAATCGGATCTTCGGATTTTAAAAACGTGGCGGCAATCGCGTATTTCAAAAACCGTTTGCGGTATCCGTATTCGGCAAAAGCGGGTTCCTGTCCGTTGATGAATTTATAACGTCCCGCGATTCCTTTTAAGCCCGTTTCGTCTTCCATTCTGACGGCATGAGCCGTATATCTGGGGCGGCCGTCAACCAGATATTTCCCGCCGCGGTCATAGGCGTTTTCCATATATTTTACGGCTGCTTGTACCGATGCATATTTTTCAGACATAATTGTTTGCCCTTTCAAACTTTTTCTGTACCATAAAACCAAAAGATTGATCTGTCAAACTTTTTTTTTAAGCTTCGACAAAATTATAAAAAGCCCTTATAAACGTTTGACAACATCTTGTTCCTCAGGCGTTTTGTTGTTTTTTTCGGCAGGAGGAAGAAACAAAAAAAGGTAATAAAGCGGTCCGATAACGGGCAGAAGCTGTAACAAAATAAACCAGCCGGACAGACCGGCGTCATGCAGGCGGCGGATTTGCAAGCTTTGGAAGGGAATAAAAAGAAAAGTAAAAATCAAAAGCTGAAGATCAGAAGGGGTCACCGAAAGAATAAGTGTTGAGAAAAATAAAAAAGAAAGCACCTCCTTGCGGGAAGATTTAGTCTGAAAATCAAAACAGCGATAAATAAGGGCAGAAATAAAAAGTCTTAACATGCTATTTTTTTTCGTTAAGGGTTTTTCTGATGACTTTTTGCATCAGTGTTGAAAACGGATAATTTTTAAAATCCTTCGGCGCGACAAAAAATCCGTCGCTGCCGGCGGGCAGAGAATCGACCTTTACTTTGACGATTGTCAAAGTCAGCTCAAAATGCGTAAACACGTGTCTGACGGTTTTTTTCGTGATTTCCCAATCGACCGGAAAAGGCAGCGATTCGTCCGTGTTCCACGGCAGTTCGGTCAAACCGGACAACAATCCTTTTTCGCTGCGTTTGCGAATCAAAACTTTGCCTGATTTGTTTTCAATCCAGAACACATATCCTTTTTTGACGTTTTTTGGCAGCTTGACTATATTCGGAATTATTTCCGTTATTCCTTTTTGAAAAGCGATGCAATCTGCATTTAACGGGCAAAACGCGCACAACGGCGAACGCGGCGTGCAGACATTTGCCCCCAGATCCATCATGGCGGACGCGTGATCGGCGGGGCAAACGGCCGCGTCGGTCAGTTCCGCGGCAAAAGCGTTGATTTGATCCGTAATTGTCGTGACGGGCTGATCCCAGCCTTTCAGTCGGGTCAGAACCCGAATGACATTGCCGTCAACGACGGCTTCGGGCAAATTAAACCCGAATGCGGCGATCGCTGCCGACGTATAAGGACCTATTCCCGGCAGTTTTAACAGCTTTTGTCTGTCGGCGGGAAAGCGCCCGCCGTATTGTTCAACCAGAACTTTGGCACATTCGTGCAATTTGCGCGCGCGTGTGTAATACCCCAGCCCCTGCCAAAGCAGCAAAACGTCTTCCGCAGGCGCTGCGGCCAAAGCATACACGTTCGGAAAGCGTTTTAAAAAACGATCAAAGTAGGGCATGACGGTTTTGACCGTCGTTTGCTGCAACATAATTTCCGATATCCAGACTTCATACGGATTTTCATGCGCGCCGCCTTTGACGCGCCAGGGCAGATCACGGCCGTTTTTTTCGTACCATTTTGCAAGTTTTTCGGTTACAGTCATAAAAAAATGCCTTTCTGTAAGATTAAGGCCGTGATTTTTTTTAAAAGCAACTGTTATTTTAAGCGAGGATACCATGCAGGGGATTGTTTTGGAAATTGATTTAAAATCCGATTCGGGTGTGATCAGGGGCGACGATGCCGTCAGATACGAATTTAAAACGCAGTCCTGTCGCGGCGGTATGCCTTTGGAAGGAACGCGCGTCGATTTTGAAATCAAAGATAACGCCGCGGCGGAAATTTATATTCTGTCAACATCGTTAAAGGCAAAGCTTGACTGGCTGTTTTGGTTTTTGTTTTCTTTCCGCGGCCGCATTTCACGCGATCAGCTGATTATGTTTTTAACGGGTGTGTTGCTGGTATTGCCTTTGCCTGCCGTCTGCGCGGCATTGGCCGGCACAACGACTTTTTTTACGGTCGGCGGATTGATGACCCTTTATGTTTTTGCAGCCGTTATTGTCAAACGTTTCCATGATTCGGGCAGTTCTGCTTTTTGGTTGATTTTTACGCTGCTGCTGCTGATTTTTATTACGTTGCTGCAGGCGCGGGTCTTAAATCTGGCGTTTATCGGTACAACGGCAATATATATTCTGATGGCCTTTTTGGCGCTGGCGGTTATCTTTTGCCTGTATTTGTGTTTTGCCAAAGGGTCGATCGGCAAAAACCGCTACGGCGAAGAACCGTATTTCTGCCGAACCGTCCGTTTAAAATAAACTTTTATTTTCCTTGATTTAGCAAAAAAAAGCGCTAAGTAATAAAGAAAAATGCTTAGGGAAAGAGGTAAAGTATGTTTGAAGCAAAAACGGCAGAAAAGCCTAAAATGAAGTACCTGAAAGATTATAAAAAACCGGATTTTAAAATCGATTCGGTTAATCTGGTCTTTGATTTGGACGAAAACGATACGCAGGTTACATCAACACTGGAAATATCCGGTGATTACGATCGATCGGCCGGCGTGCGTCCTTTGGTTCTGGACGGTAATCATTTAACGTTTAAGTATATAAAAATCGACGGTCGGGAAATGGCGGACGACGAATATGCGGTAACGGACAAAACGCTGAGCATTTTTAATCCGCCCGAAAAATTTACGCTGGAAATCGGTACGGAAATCCACCCGAAGGCAAATACCCGTCTGGAAGGTCTGTATTATTCAAACGGAACGCTGTGCACGCAAAACGAACCGGAAGGATTCCGCTGCATCACTTATTACTTGGATCACCCCGATGTGATGAGCAGCTTTACGACGACTCTGATCGCCGACAAAACAAAATATCCCGTACTGTTGTCAAACGGCAATCCGATTGAAACAAAAGATCTGGACGACGGCAGACACATGGTCGTCTGGCAGGATCCGTTTAAAAAACCGTGCTATCTGTTTGCAATTGTCGGGGGCGATCTGGCGTCTTTGCACGATACGTTTACGACAAAATCCGGTCGCGAAGTCAAACTGGGCATTTATGTCGAACACGGGTACGAAGATCAGGCCTCTTTCGCACTGGAATCGTTAAAGCGCGCAATGAAATGGGATGAGGACGTTTACGGTCTGGAATATGATCTGGATCTGTTTAATATCGTTGCGGTGTCCTATTTCAATATGGGCGCCATGGAAAACAAAGGGCTGAATATTTTTAATACTTCCTGCGCTCTGGTCAACAAACGGGTTGGGACGGATATTGATTTTGCTCATGTCGAAGGCGTGATTGCGCACGAATATTTTCATAACTGGTCGGGCGACCGCGTAACGGCGCGCGATTGGTTCAACCTGTCTTTAAAAGAAGGGTTTACCGTTTATCGTGATCAGGAATTTTCACGCGATATGCATTCGCGCGCGTTAAACCGCATTAATGACGTGTTTGATCTGCGTACACACCAATTCCCCGAAGACGCCGGCCCTCTGGCTCACCCGGTACGTCCGGAGTCATATTTGGAAATCAATAATTATTATACGGCGACCGTTTATGACAAAGGGGCGGAAGTCATTCGCATGTATGAAAAGCTGTTCGGCAAAGAAAACTTTTTAAAGGGCTGTGCACTTTATTTTACGCGCCATGACGGACAGGCGGTGACAATTGACGATTTTGCCAAATGTCAGGAAGATGCCAATAACGCCGATCTGACACAGTTTAAACGTTGGTATTCACAGGCGGGGACACCTGTCGTAACGGCAAAGGCGGATTATGACGCGGCGGCGAAAAAATATGTTTTAACATTAACGCAAGAAACAAAACCGACGCCGGGGCAACCTCAAAAATTGCCGTTTGTTATTCCTTTGGAAATCGGGCTGATCGGTAAAGACGGCCGCGATCTGCCGTTGCGGCTGGAAAGCGAAGACAAGCCGCGGGGAACGTCGCGCACGCTGGTATTGGATAAGACCGAACAGACGTTTACGTTTGTTGATGTTCCCGAAAAACCTGTTTTGTCGGCTAACCGCGATTTTACGGCGCCGATACATTTTGTTATGGATTATTCGGACGCGGAACGTCTTCATCAGGCGCGTTATGATTCCGATTTGTTCAATCGTTGGGACGCTTCGCAGCAGTATGCGGTCAAACTGATGCTGGAAATGATCAAAGCCGTTCAAAACGGCGAAAAAGAACCGGCCGTCAGCGAAGAATACATTCAACTGTGGGGTGAATATCTGACGAATAAGGACCTGAATCCGGCGTATATCGCGCGTTTGATTACGTTGCCGCAGGAAAATTACATGGCCGATAAAATGGACGTCGTTGACGTTGACGCGATTCATATCGTGCGCGCGCAGATGAAAAAAGCGCTGGCGGCGCGGTATAAACAGGAACTGTTGGCCGTTTATCACGAAAACGACACCGGCGACAAGCCGTATCGTTTTACGACCGAAGATGCGGCAAAGCGTTCTTTGAAAAACATGGCTTTGTCTTTTCTGGGCAATCTGGAAACCGAAGAAATTGATCAGATGGTTCAAAAACAGTATTTTTCTGCGGATAATATGGCCGACAAGCTGGCCGCAATGAACATTTGTTCCAATTCCAAGGATCCGAAACGCGATGAAATTCTGGAAGATTTTTATCAGCAAAACAAAAACGATGCCGGCGTGATCAATAAATGGCTGTTTTCCTGCGCCTGCGCCGACCGTCCGGACGCGGTTTCGGTGGTGCGCCGGTTAATGGAACATCCGGCGTTCGAAATAACCAATCCGAATAACCTGCGTTCCCTTATGGGCGGATTTGCCTATAATCAGCCGGAATTTCACAAAGCGGACGGATCAGGATACGCTCTGGCGGCCGAAATGGCGGTTAAAGTTGATGAATTTAACCCGCAGATGGCCTGCCATATGGTGCGTCCGATGATGCGCTGGAAACGTTTTGACGAACGGCGTCAGGCTTTGATGAAAGCCGCTTTGCAAAAAGTCCTGAACAAAGAAGGGCTGAGCAAAAACGTTTACGAACTGGTGTCAAAATCTTTGGCCGATTAACTGATTAAATGAACCGAAAAACGCCCGATCCCAAAAGGGCGTTTTTTTGACAAAAATAAAAAACTTCGGCTTTTGTCGGCCGGCGGAATAAAAAACAAAACCTTTAAAAGCGATTTGTTTTTTTACGGATCTTTCGAAAAGAGGATCCGACGTGTTTTTTTGCTTGTTCTGGACAAAAAATCTGAGTAATATGGACAAGATTTAGACAACTTTCAGACCTTTGTCAGGGGAATATCAATGTCGGAAAACGCACCGAACGTTAAGTATTTAAAGGATTATAAAAAACCGGATTATAAAATCGAATCTGTTCATCTGGATTTTGATCTGGACGAGGAAAACACTCAAGTCGCTTCAACGCTGAAAATCAAAAGCGATTATGACGCTTCAAACGGCGAAGTTCGTCCGTTGCATCTGGACGGTGACGAATTGACTTTGACCGGGATTGCGATTGACGGTCGTCCTTTGAAACCCGAAGAATACGTCGTTGACGACAAAGGGCTGACGATTTTAAATCCGCCGAAGGAATTTGAACTGTCAATCGGTACGGAAATTCATCCGAAAGCCAATACGAAGCTGGAAGGGTTGTACGTGTCAAACGGCATGTTCTGCACACAGTGCGAACCGGAAGGCTTTCGCCGCATTACGTACTATATGGATCACCCGGACGTGACCAGCGTGTTTACGACGACTCTGCGCGCCGATAAGGAAAAGCTGCCCTGCCTGTTGTCCAACGGCAACCTGATCAAAGAAGAAAAAATGCCGGACGGCAGGACGGCCGTCACTTGGAACGATCCGTTCCCTAAACCGTCCTATCTGTTTGCTCTGGTCGGCGGTGATCTGGACTATATCAACGACAAGTTCGTAACGATGTCCGGCCGTGAAGTGACTTTGGGCGTTTACGCTAATAAAGGGCAGAAAGACAAACTGGGCTATACCATGGAATCGATTAAACGTTCGATGGCTTGGGACGAAAAAGTTTTCGGCCGCGAATACGATCTGGATCTGTTTAATCTGGTCGCCGTGTCCGACTTCAATCAGGGCGCGATGGAAAACAAAGGGCTGAACATCTTTAACAGCGCTTATGTGATTGCCGACGCGCATACGGCAACGGATTCCGATTACGCCGGAATCGAAGGTGTCGTCGGACATGAATATTTTCATAACTGGTCGGGCAACCGCGTAACCGTGCGTGACTGGTTCAATTTGTCTTTGAAAGAAGGATTGACCGTTTACCGCGATCAGGAATTTTCGCGCGATATGCGTTCGCGTTCGGTGAACCGTATTGAAAACGTATCCAGCCTGCGCGCCGGACAGTTTGCCGAAGATGCCGGCCCGACGGCACATGCGGTGCGTCCCGAATCCTATGTGGAAATCAACAATTTCTATACGTCGACGATTTACAACAAGGGCGCGGAAATCGTGCGCATGTACGAAAAAATGCTGGGAAAGGAAAAGTTCCGCGAAGCCAACGATCTGCATTTTTCGCGCAATGACGGCAAATCCGTTACGATTGACGATTACGCCAAATGTATGGAAGACGTTTCGGGAAAAGATTTAACACAGTTTAAACGCTGGTATTCTCAGGCCGGGACGCCGTCCGTTTATGCCGAAGGCGTGTATGATGAAAAAAATCAGACCTATACGCTGAAACTGCGTCAGGCGACGAAACCGACGCCGGGACAAGACACAAAGCTGCCGTTTGTCATTCCCATGGAAATGGGGTTGCTGGGCAAAGACGGCAAAGACATGCCGTTGCAGCTGGCCGGGGAAAAGGAACCGCAGGGCACGTCGCGGGTGATGATTCTTGATAAAGGCGAAGCGGAATTCACGTTTGTCAACGTAAAAGAAAAACCTGTTTTGTCGGCCAATCGCGACTTTACGGCGCCGATTAACTTTTATATGGATTATACGGACGCGGAACGCGCGCATTTAATGGCGCATGATTCCGATTTGTTCAACCGCTGGGACGCCGCGCAGCAATACGGCGTGCAAAAAATGATCGGTATGGTGAAAGACATTCAGGCCGGCAAAGAACCCAAAGTGGACGAGGGCTATTTAAATGCGCTGGGGTCTTATCTGAAAGATCCGTCTTTGGATAAGGCTTTTGTGGCCAAAGCACTGGAATTGCCCAGTGAAAAATATATTGCCGATCAGATGGACGTGGTGGACGTTGATGCGGTGGCCAAAGCACGCAAAATGGTTTCCGATGCTTTTGTGCAGCGCTTTGAAAAAGATCTGGTACGGACGTATGACGCTTTGGACGTTGAAAAACCGTTTGAACCGGTGGCCAAAGACGCCGGGGAGCGCGCCTTGAAAAACAAAGCGCTGGCTTATCTGGCTGCGACGGAAAAACCGGAATATGCGGATCGTGTTGCTGCTCAGTATGAAAAGGCAAACAATATGACGGATCGTTTTGCCGCGATGAGCGTTGCCGCCGGCATGAAATCGGGCAAAGGTATTGTTGATGACTTTTATAACCGCTTTAAAGATGAAGAACTGGTCGTCAACAAATGGCTGGGCGTTGTGGCTTCCGAAGGGCTGGAAAGCGCAAAAGCAGCCGTCAATCACGAAGCGTTCGCCATTACGAATCCGAATAAGGTTCGCGCCGTTATGCGCCGGTTTTCCGGCAATCAGAAGGCTTTCCATGCCAAAGACGGTTCCGGATATGAATTTGTTGCCGATATGGCCGTTAAGTTGGACGGGATTAATCCGCTGGTTGCGGCCGATACGGTCAAGCCTTTGACGTCGTGGCGCCGTTTTGATCCCGAACGTCAGGCGATGATGAAATCGGCTTTGGAAAAAATAATGGCCAAACCGGGATTGTCCAAAAATGTTTATGAAGTCGTTTCAAAATCTTTGGGCGATACGGAAACGAAAAAATCAAAAATCCTGGAAAACAAGGCAAAGTTGCAAAAACGTGCCAAGACAGATGCTTTCCTGAAACGCGAACCGTTAAAGGTTTTTGTTTCCGGAGCAAACAAGGCAAAAGGGCCGGCGTATGCGGCCATATTGTCGGGAAAACCGGCAAAAGAATCTTCTGCCGTTCAGAAAAAGCTGGCGATGCGCGATAAATTCCAGGGACGCTGAAATATCTGATTTAATAACCGCCGGAGAAAATCCCTCCGGCGGTTTATTATTTTGTGGGCAGAAGCGGCTTTTCTTGGTATAAATAAAAAGGTAACGTTGTTTGGGAAAGGGCGTTTTTCATGAAACGTAAAAGTGTTGTTTTTTTGTCGGCATTTTTCTTTTTTGCCATGGCCTGCGGAATAAAAACAGCCGCTGCAGCAAAGGTTGAGTCGCCTCATGACAGATTGTTGCGCGAATATCGTGAAAGAACCGGACAAAAAACACAGCAGCAAAAGGCCGCGGAACAACAACAGCCGAAATCCATTTGGGACGATGATTCGGCGTCTAACCCGTATTTCAGATCTTCCAATAAAAAAGTCAGAACGGCAGCCGATGTCAAAGCCGAAAAAGAAGCGTCAAAAGCCAAAAAATCGACTTTTAAACGCCGCGTCTACACAGGACCGTCCAAAGATGAAATTAATGCGACTGCTTCTAAAAAAGCGGTTGAAAATTTCAAGACATTTTTTGTCAGCGAAAAATACGACATTAAATATGATAAAATATCTTACAGTGTGCCTGGGGATTCTTTGTCCGTCGTCAATTTCAGCATGGTCCCCAAAAAAGGATCGCCGCAGGAAAAAACCATTCCGTATTACCTGACGGCAAAGGAATTGACTTTGCGCAATTTTAACATCGGCGAAAAAGATAATACCGAAATGCTGGAAGACGGAGAACTGAAAGCCAGAAAAGTCGAAATTCCCGTTTGGGACGAAAATGCCGTCAAAAAGGGAAAAATCGAAATTTCACAGCTGAAAATGACCGGCGATGTGCCGTCTTATCTGAAGGCTCAGGGGGAAGGGGAACTGAAAACCGTTGAATTAAGCGATCTTCGATCCGAAACGATTATCAATGAAACGGTTTTGAATAATATCGTCAGATCCAAAATTTTTGCGGTTTCTTCCGCAACGTTTGTCGGCGTAGAACTGCAAAAAGACATTATTGAGGCTTTGAAACATCAAAAACTGGACGGGCTGAAATTTGCCGCGGCGCGGGTAAACAGCCGGAATATTCCCACGCCGCAAGGGGTTGCCGCGGCAATGACGTCTTATTCCGCACGCATTTTAAATACGGATCTGGTTTTAGGCGCCAGGCTGGAAGCGCAAAAAGACAAACCTGTCGCCGATATGGAACAACTGAAAAAAAATGCCAATGAAAACAAGGCTGCTGTTGCCGCCGTTGAGGCAGAAATGAAATTAAACTAGTGTCAAAAACATGACGCAACCGCCGCAGACAGATCAAAAGCCGCAAGCTCAGGGTGTTTACAGCGCTCTGACAAAGCGGCCTGCACCAAAAATCGCAGATACGTCGGATTCAGGGATCAGCTATGTTGCCGGCGTGCGGATCGTCGACGAAATGCAGCAACGCAAAAACCGTTTCAACGGTTGGGAAAAGGACGATAACGCAATTTTAGTCGTGCGTTCTTTGGCTCAGGGAGAAACGGATAAATTTATCGGCGCCGATTTGTCGGAAGTCGATTTTTCAGGGGCTGATTTATCTTCGATCAATTTACAAAACGCCGATTTAAAAAACGCCAATCTGGCCGGCGCGGATTTGCGCGGCGCCGATTTACGCGGTGCAGACCTGCGCGGCGTTAATCTGGAAGAAGCCGATCTGGAAGGCGCTAATCTGGAAGGCGCTTTGTTGGACGGCGCGTATTTAAAAAATGCCAAAATTACCGGAATTAAGCTGGCGAAGCAGGCTTTAAACGAACTGGAAAAAATGCAGCAGATGCAGCGGGACGCCGAAGAAGGACGGCTGGATCTGCGCAAAGTAAACCTTAAATATCTGGATTTGCGGCGGCTGGATCTGCGCGGTGTTGATCTGACGGGGGTTGATCTGTCGGGCGTGAATTTGGTCGGTGTTAATCTTTCGGGTGTTAAGATTGATCCGATGTATTTGGACGGGACGTATGCTTTTAAACAGGCGGCCGGCCGTAAAGTGGAAATTAAAAAAGGAAATATTGCCGGATTGGACTTAACCAGCGCCAATCAAATGAAAGCCAAACTGACGGAACTGGAAATTCTGCGCAAAAAAAGAATGGCTAATCAGCAGGAAGAACAACAACGGCTTGAAGAAATCAATCGTGCGGCGGAAAAGCTGCGTCAGGAAGAAGAGTTAAAAACGGCCGCTTTACCCGCTGTTGACAAGGCTGCCGAAACTGTTGCGGCAGATCAGCCGTCCGTGCCGGATTCGGGAAACGACGGTTTGTCTGCGGAAGTGGCTTTTTTGCGTTCGCGGCGGTTGAATCAGGCTTCTCCCGAAGAATTAAAAGCGCGTCTGAAGGACGTTGTTTTGGAAAAACGCCCGGAGTTAAAAAGCGGCGCAAGAAGTCTGGTCACGCGCCGACCGCGCCGTAAAGAAGAACTGCCGCCCAGCAAGTATGATTTTCCGATTCTGTATCCGGTTGACGAAGATGAAAAAGAACAAAACAATGATTCGGCCATGCAGGAGGTCGTCAAAGCCGCCGGCCGGGTCACAAATCATGTCAAGGAAGTAATTCGGAAAGTCATTCCCCGTTCACGTATGCGCGTGAAACGTCAAAGGCAAAAACAAAGGAGCTAGGATATGGATCGTTATTCTATGCTTCCGTCCCGCAGGGACCCGAACTTCGCAGAACATTATAAAGCCTTGGATTGGGTCATTCTGGGATTTTTATATTCTGCCATAGCCGCTTTTTTGTTTTCTTTGATTGCTTATCCGTTAGGGCATATGATTTCCCATAATTTTTCGGCGCAATCCTGGGAAAATGTCAAACAATATTACATTTATTTAAAAGCGCATCCGTTTTTTTATTTTAAAAGCTACCTGCGTTGGGTTTTAATGTTTGCCAAAGATCCTTTTCAAAGCTTTGCCGTATGGATTCCCGCCATGCCTTTGTTTATTTTAATCGGCGGCTGCATTTTAACGCTTTATACAAATCCTTATTATTTTGTTC
The DNA here is from genome assembly GCA_944393745.1 of uncultured Alphaproteobacteria bacterium. Lineage (GTDB taxonomy): Bacteria > Pseudomonadota > Alphaproteobacteria > CAAGCB01 > CAG-977 > UBA11549. The sequence continues at coordinate 22,334 of CALYBD010000002.1, forward strand.
AGCTGAACGAAGGGGACGGACGTTTGGCCGATGAACGCGATGTAAAGAAAATGGGATTGTGGAACGGTATGTCGTTTGTTCTGGGGCTGTGGAATGACAGGCATATTTTAAGAATGAACAATTATATGTCACTGTTGATTATCGGGGCGCCCGATTGCGGAAAAACGTCAGGCGTTGTTATTCCCAGCATTTTGGCCAATGACGACAAATGTATGGTCATCAATGATATGAAAGGCGAGCTGTTCGAGCTGACCGGCGGACATCGGGCGGCTTTGGGGCCGGTGTTTCGGGTTGATTTTTTCGGCATTGACGATCCGGCAAACGGCGTGTTCTGGCCGACATGGAATCCGTTAAGCGACATGGATTTACCGCCGCCTTCTCCGGGGCGACAGGGATATATCGGCGGGTTGGCTTTTTTCCTGTTAGGCGACGGGCCGACGGGGACGGATCCGTACTGGATCAAAGCCGGACGCGCGGCATTGGAAGGCTTTATCAATTATATTTGCGATAAATGCGAACAAGCCCGCGCAAACGATTATTTCCTGCAGCGCCTGTATGAAGACGCCATGGACGAAGAAGATTTTGAAGTTCTGGAAACTTATTATGAATCCATGGAAAAAACGGTGGCTGTCAAACAGGCGTTGAATCACCTGCGCAAAAGGACGTTGACTTTTAAAAATTATCTGCCGATCGGGAAGTGGGATCCCATTCCCGAAGCCTGGATCGGCAGGCAGGCCAGTTTTCCGTTACTGATGGATTTTATTACAAAACAGCAGCTGGATATTTCCGAAGAACTGCGTGCCAGGCGCGATGCCGGCGATCCGGTTGCTTTTAAAACGGATATATGGGCGCAGATATTGTCCGATATCGTCGAAGAAACAAAATATTTCGGGTATAACAGGCGCGCTTTGGTCGAAATCAGCCAGATTTTGGCATTGCCGAAAACACAGCGGTCTTCCGTGTTGTCAATGGCTTTGTCCGGATTGGCTCCGTTTAAAAATGCGGCAATTCGTATGCGTATGGCTTCCAGCGATTTCGGCAGCGTGCAAATGCGCGGTATTAAAAACCCCGTTACAGGCCAGTGGGAACCGGTAACGTTTTATCTGGGCTGTCCGATTGACGGCATGACGAATGCCGTTATGACAATGTTTATCAATATGTATTCGGGGACATTGACTATTTTTGATGTTTCGGAAGGCCCTTGCGGCCCTTATCCCGTTTTATATATTCTGGACGAATACCACAATATGCCGGATTTTCATGTGGCGGATTCTGTGGGCACCGGTATAGCCAAACATTATGCTTTTTTATTGACATGTCAGGATTTGTCTCAGCTGTCCGGTCGTTACGGCGGTGAACTGGATACGATTATCGGCAATACGGGCGCCAAGATTTTTATGCGTTGCAACAGCCGCGGAACAGCGGAACGCATTAATGCCTTGATTGAAAAAAAGACGTTTGTCATTTTCTCTGAAAGCCGGACGGAAGGGATTGGTTCTGGGACAACGCCGTTTTCTGATAAAAACATCAGCTACGGCACGATGGGCGGATTGATCATTTCCAATTCGTCAATTATGAACATGCCGTTCGGCCGTCAGTATGCATTGATCCAAAAACATCATAATCGACCGATCAAATTAAAAACGCCCGTTTATTTCAAAGACAGAGAGATGACAAAGCAAACAAAACTGCCGCCGCCGCCGCCTTTGCCGGTCAACATTTATAATCAGCGTAATGAAGAAGACAAGCTTCCCCCGCCGGAGGATATATCCGTTGAACCGGCTTATATGCAGGTGAAAAAACTGGCTGATCAGGAAGCCGAAGAAGAACAGGAAAACATAACGGAAGAATAGTTTCGGCAAAGTTCTTTTTTATATCTGTTCAAAAAAACAAAAGAATGATATAAAAAGACATCTTTTTTATAGGAGTAAGAACACATGAAAGCGGTAGAAATCAAAAAAGGGATTTACTGGGTCGGCGTCAAGGATTGGAATTTACGCGAATTTCACGGCTATACGACATCGCGCGGGTCTACATATAACGCTTATTTGATTATTGATGATAAAATTACGTTGATTGACGGCGTTAAAGCGCCTTTTACCGATTTGTTTATGCGTCGGATCGCTTCGGTGATTGATCCGGCAAAGATTGACGTCGTGATCTGCAATCATGTGGAAATGGATCATTCCGGCGCTTTGCCGGCCATTATGGAAAAGGCTAAAAACGCAACGTTGTATTGTCCGCCGGCCGGGGAACGCGGATTAAAAATGCATTATGATACGGCGAATTGGAAAATGCAGATTGTCAAAACCGGTGATACGTTGAATATCGGTAAACATACTTTGACATTTGTGCAGATGCCGATGGTGCATTGGCCGGATTCGATGATGACGTACGTTGCCGACGAAAAACTGCTGTTCCCGAACGACGGGTTTGGCCAGCACTATGCGTCCGATGAATTATTTGACGATGAAAATCTGGATATTATTTTGGACGAGGCGAAAAAGTATTACGGCAACATTGTCTGGCCGTACGGGGCGCAAGTGCAAAAAGTTTTGGAAACGGCGGCAACGCTGGATATTGAAATGATTGCCCCCAGCCACGGGATCATTTGGCGCAAGCATATTCCTGAAATTGTTGAAAAGTATAAATTATGGTCATCATACGGCAGCATTGCGGACAAAGCCGTCATTGTTTATGATTCCATGTGGGGGTCAACGGAACAAATGGCGCGTGAAGTCGCCGCGGCCTGGGGTGAAAAGGGATTGCGGGTAACATTGTGTTCATTGAAATACAGCAATGTTTCCGATGCGATCAATGATATTGTCGAAGCCAAATATGTTGCGCTGGGGTCTCCGACGCTGAATTCGGGTATTTTACCGACGATGGGGGCTTTTCTGACATATTTAAAAGGATTGGCTCCGAAGAACAAAGTCGGTTTTTGCTTTGGTTCTTACGGTTGGAAAAAGGACGCGCAGGACGAAATGCAAAATATTCTGACCAATTTGGGCTGGGAGCTGCCCGAACCGATTATGACAATCAATTGGCGTCCGACACCGGAAGGGTTGCGGCAGCTGCATGAAACGGCGCTGAAAGTCGTTAAATAATCAGGCAAAGAAATAAAAAGGCTCCTGTATTCGGAGCCTTTTTTAACGGCAGAAAGGGGCGTTTTGAAAAAAGAGTATTTCGGAAACATTCATTGGCGTCAGGACACGCCGGCAGAGGGATTAAAAACAGAAAGAAGGGAAGACAGTTTTTTTTCACCGATCAAAAGTGCGACTGTTTTTTTAGGTTAAACGGGAAAAATGCTTAATAAAATTCCCCGCATAAAAGCGGGGAATACCTTTGGTTCAACCAAGCTTTGTTGTATATCAGCGACCGCCGGATTTTTTCTGCTGCAGCGCCAGCGGCGTAATCATACCGCCCGGATTTCCCAGACCGGCCGCAAAGAGCTGTTGAACGTCTTTTTTATATTCCTGACGATTTTCTTTACGGCTTTCTTTGCGGATTTGATTTTTCAGTTGTTTTAACGCCCATTGCGCATGTTTTACTTCCATATAGGAGGTAATTTCCCGTTTTTCTTCAGGGGTTTTGGATTCAAACTTTTTCTGCAGTTTTCTGGTTGCGATGACGCCGCCGACCGCCGCGCCGATTCCGGCCAGACCGACAGCAACGCCGATCGGCTTGTTATGTCCCAGCGAACTGAGCGTACAAACGATTCCGGGAATAACCCCCATGGCCAGCCCGAAATTAGAAGTCGGTTCGTCTCTGTACAGTTCGGCGTTTAAAGCATAATTGGCTTTTGTTCTTGAAGATGCTTTTTTGGCTTCGTTTTTCAGTTCCTGTTCTTTTTTTTGGATATCTTCTTTTTTAATACCGGTCAGCAGTTCTTTGTTGGCTTTTTCGCCGTAACTTTGCGCATAGCTTTCAACAAAATGTTTGGCAGAGCTGCGAATTCCCTCCGCGGACATATTATTCAGGTATTCGCAGGCATTTTTCAGGTAGGAATCCAACAGTTCCGATGAAGTTGGTTTTTTATTTTCGTTTGCCGAAAGAAACAAAGACACGTTCAAGACTCCTTCATAAAAATACATTCTTTATTTAAAGATAACGCGTTTTTTTTCTTTTTGCAAATTTTTTTAATTTTTTGGACAAAAAATTAAAATATTTTCAGTCTTTTAAAGAAGGAGGATTCAAAAAAGCCCCTGAAATCAGGGGCTTTTTCCGTAGTTTTGTCTATATTATCTGACAGAACACTCAGTACTTGAAAAACGTTATCTGTTTTAAACTCTCCTCCGTTTGTTGTTAAATCAACAAAAGACAGACAGTTTTTCTATGATGCTGTTTAATCAATTGAGCATTCACTGCTTGAGCAACTGCAAGTCGTTTTTGTAGAAACTACTTTACTGCAGCTGGCGCTGGTGCAACCGGTAGACTTTTCCCGTTTTTCCACTTTACAGGACGGGGATCCCTTTAATCCTTTGGGGAATTTCATGGTGACACCTTTTCCGCCTGTCGAAGCTTCTTGCAAAGTGACGGTACCGGTAACAGTTACAGGATCATTGAATGTAATAACAGAGTCCAGATCCGCTAATTCTGTATCGGTATGTCCTGTGGAGCTCAGACTGCTTGTCGTAAAACTGCCGTTTACCGTAGCATTATTCCAGAAGGGCAGAGCGACAGACTGGAATGTAGGAGATCCTTCCGGCATTGTGATTGTTGCATAGTTACCATATCCCCAGATATTGCAGTATCCTGCCGGAATTGTTTTAGCTCCGTCGGAATTCCAGTCGAAAGTACCTTCACAACCATCTTTGATCACGCATTCTGTGGAAGAACATTCACAAATCGCATCTGTTGATGTGGTTTTGCTGCAGCTGGCGTATCCGCAACCGGAGGAAGAATTGTGTTTTTCAACCACGCATTTGGGTGACCCTTTTAATCCTTTGGGGAATTTCATGGTCACGCCTTTTCTGGCGCCTTTGGTTGAAGACGAAGCTTCCTGCAGATGGACGGTACCGGTAACGGTGACAGGATCGTTAAACGTAATAACCGTGTCCAAATCGTCCAGATACCAGCTGGTATGTCCGGTGGAATACAGATCGGCTGTCGTAAAGCTGCCTTTTACGGAAGCATAATCCCAGAAACGTACGTTGACAGAGGTCAGCGAAGCTCCGGACGGCATCGTAATATTAGCGTTTGCCCCGTATCCGTCAATGCAGTAATAGCCGGACGGAACGGTCATGGCACCATTGGCATTCCAGAAGAATCTTTGCGCAGAAGAACAAGTTGACGGAACTGTGTCAATTGCGCACTGCGATGACGTACAGGTACAGGTCCGTTCCGTTTCGACTTTTTTGCTGCAGCTGGCAGAAGAACAACCGGAAGAAGCGACTTGTTTTTCAACAACGCAAGTCGGATTACCCTTCAAACCGCCGTTGAAAATCATTTTAACCCCTTTGCCGGCATCGGCGGAATCTTCCTGTAAGATAACCGTTCCCGTAACAGTTACCGGATTTTTAAAGGTAATTGTGGAATTCAAATTCCCCAGTTGCCAACTGGTGTGGCCCGTTGAAACCAGATTCGTTGTCGTAAATGCGCCGCCTGAAACCGTGGCGTTATTCCAGAAACGAAGATTGACAGTGCTGTATGTCGGATTTGTATTCGGTACGGTAATTGTGGAACGTTTTCCGTAACCGTCAATCGTGCCGCATTTGCTGCCCAGTACAACTGCATTGTTGTGATTCCAACTGCAGCTGGATTTTTTACAAGTGCTGCCGATTAATTCATAATCGTCATCACAATGTGTGCATACCGTTCCCGTATCGCATTGGTTGCAGCCTTCCATTGCTTCTGCGCAGGACTGGCAGCCGTTTGTTTTTGAATCGTAAAAACCGACCAGACAAACACTGGCCTGTTCCCCGCCGATGGGGTTTAATTTGTCTTCAAGTTCGATACTCGAGTTGCTTAAAGATGTGGACGAACGTCCCAATTTTACCGCTTTGGCAAGGGTGAACGCTGCTGAATCATTAAAAACCGAATTTTTTGATGCTTGTGCCGGTTGTATTAAAAATGTACCGCCGGCGAATAAAAGCAAATAAGCTATTTTTTTCATAAAAAGCCTCCTTACATTTCAAATTGTATCTGCCTTTGGTATCTATAAAAGATACAAAAATTATTTTCCATGAGAATTAAGAAAAAAGCAAGAAATATTTAAAATTTTTCCTTGTATCTGAAGAAAATGTATACATATTTTTTATATGTATCTGAAAATAAATTGTTTTTTTGGATACAAATTCACCAAAAGGATGATACGGATTAAAAAAAACAGAAAAAAGTGTCGGAAAAATGGAAAGAATCAGCAGGCAAGGAAGATCAGGAAAAAACAAAGAATCCGGTCGGCAGGGCGGGGAAGGTCGGGAAAAAACTAAAGAATCCGGTCGGCGGGACGAGGAAGGTCGGGAAAAAGAAAAGCGGGAAATTATTTTTTAACCCTGAAACTTTTCGCCAAATTCAACAAGGCTGTCTGTTGTTCTTTTGTCAAAGAACGGAACAATTCCAACATCGTTATTTCATCGGAAGATGAAGAAAGCGACTGTTTTAATTCCTGCAACAGATCCTCTATTTTCAGGCAAATTTGGGAAACGGATCTGTCTTTTTGTGGAATTTGCGTTGATCCGTCGGATAACAAAATATCCGAAATATCGCATTCCAATGCTTTGCTGAGCTTAACCAGCCAGAATTCTTTTAATTGAATGTGCCCTTTTTCCAGTTTATTGACCTGAGCCCGCTGCGTATCCATTTTGTCAGCCAGCTGCTGCATGGTCCAACCCTTTTCCAGGCGTAATTTTTCAATGTTATTCGGGCGTTTTGTTCGTTCTCTTTTTTTCATTGGGCTATTATGTCACAGCTGAAAAAAGGCATAAATATCCAGTTTAGATACATATTATATACAAAATAACACTTTTTTGTGGTGGCCGGAAAAAGATCAAAGTTGAAAAAAATAATAAAAAAACAGCGGTATTTTTTTGTTTTTTACTTGCGCGATCCGTTCTGACTTTTTTGAAAAGCAGGGAAGGTGTTGGGTAAAATGATATCAGTGCGTTATTTTCGAACGTTCAAACAAAATCCTTAAAAAAATAATTTATCGGCGTAAAAAACAGTGCCTTAAGACGGAACGGGAAAAAGCTTTTTATAAAAAACAACTGCCGAAAAGTCTGTTTTCTTCTTTTTCGGCAGCTGTCTAAAGGTTGATTTTTTTTTGTTTCCGATTATTTGTTTTTGGGCGGCAGGTAAGCCTGTCTGCGGTATTCCAGATTTTGTTCCAGAAACTGATTTAAACGTTTTTGTACTTTTCCGTTAATACTGTTTTCCGGATAATGGCCTTTGGCATCACGTTCACCGGCCGGCAGACCTGTCAGAATTTCTATTCCTTCGTCAATCGTGGAAACCGGATAAATATGGAACATACCGGATTTGCAGGCTTCGACAATATCTTGGCGTAACATCAGATTGACGATGTTTGTTTTCGGGATTAAAACGCCCTGCGTGCCGGTTAATCCGCGCATACGGCAAATATCAAAGAATCCTTCAATCTTATCGTTAACTCCGCCGATTGCCTGGATCTGTCCGAACTGGTTGACGGATCCCGTTACGGCCAGGCTTTGTTTTATGGGAACGCCGGACAGCGCGGACAGCAAAGCGTACAATTCCGTTGAAGAAGCCGAATCCCCGTCAATTTCACCGTAAGACTGTTCGAAAACCAGCGTTGCTTCCATGGACAACGGAGCGTTCTGAGAAAACCGTGACGCCAGGAAACTGGATAAAATTAAAACGCCTTTGGTATGCAAAGGGCCGCCTAAGTCGACTTCGCGTTCAATATCAATGATTTCGCCCGATCCCATGCGCGCCAGACAGGTAATCCGGCTGGGTTTTCCGAACGATACCTGGCCGAATTCAAAAACGGCCAGGCCGTTAATCTGTCCGACAACGGCGCCGTCCGTGTCAATCATGACAGAACCGCGTTTGATTTGTTCCGTCATTCTTTCCTGAATCCGGTCAGAGCGTTTGATCTTGGAAATAATGGCCTGATCAACGTGGCTGCGCGTAATGACCGGAGACTTTCCGTCCGTCAGGGCGCAGTAATTGGCTTCCCGGATCAGATCGCTGATGGAAGCGATATGAGCAGTCAGCTTTTGGCTGTCTTCCGCCAGACGCGAAGCATGCTCGATTAAACGGGCAACGGCGTCTTTTTGCAAAGGACGCAGTTTGTTGCGTCTGGCCTGTGTGGCAATCAATCGGGCATATTTTGATATGTTTTCCTGTGTCTTTGGCATATAAGGAAAGAAATTGGCTTCGACCTTAAACAATTCCATAAAATCAGGATCGTTTTCCGCCAACATATAATATAGCTCCGGTTCGCCCAGCAGCACGACCTTGACATTCAAAGGAATGGCTTCCGGTTCCAGAATGGTTGTCATCATTCCGTCGGAAGAAGGCGGATCCATGGTGATTTTTTTAGATCTCAAGGCACGCTTTAAGGCTTCCCATGAGGATGTCTGATTCATTAAATCCTTTGCTTCGATCACCAAAAATCCGCCGTTGGCTTCGTGCAGTGCGCCGGCCTTGATCATGTTAAAGTCGGTAATTAAAGCGCCGTACTGCTGCTGACGGTCAATCCGGCCGATCAGATTGGTCAAAATCGGGTGATCCAGAAAAATCAAAGGTGCTCCGTTTCTGTCGGTGTGATCAACCAAGACATTGACTTTGTAACGCCGCAGCGCACCGTCCGTTTTTTGTTTCGCCAAAACGGGTATCGGTTGTTCTTCTTCGGCCTGAGGCGGTTGCCCCTGGTCTTCGTCATCGTCTAAAAACAATTCGACATTTTCAATAATGTCGTCGTACATATTGCGCAGAAATGTCGAGACGCTTTTGTTGCGCCGGTATTTTCTTTTCAGATCGTCAATGAGATGTTTGATTGCCAGCGAAGCAAATTTTTCGTTTAACCGTTCGATTTGTTCGCGCTGTTCTTTTTCCCATTTGGGAATGTCGTGTACGGCGTTTTCCAATTCTTCCTGCGCGGCGTTTAATTCGGCCAGGACTTCCTGTTGTTCTTCTTCGGATAATTTTTCAAAAGCTTCCGGGCTTAAAACATCGCCGTCTTTGGTCGGCGCGACAACCAGACCGACAGGCATGCGCAGAACGGATACGTTTTTGCCCGTTGTATGTTTTTGAATGTCGTCAAAATATTTTGTTTTTTGTTCGCGGAAAGCGTCTTCAATGGCTTTCAGCTGGGTTTTGTATTCGTCACCTTCAAACACGGCGGGCAAAGCGACTCTGATTTCGCCGATCAGTTTGTCCACGGCTTTGGCAAAGACTTTTGCTTTGCCGGCCGGCATGCGAATCGCCGACGGTTTGTACGGCGTTTTGAAGTTGTAAACATAGCACCAGTCATTGGGTGTTCTGCATTTTTTTGCCGCTTTGCTTAAGATCTGGCGAACCAGAGACGCTTTTCCCGTTCCTTCCGGTCCGATGCAAAACAAATTGTAACCGTAAGAATCCACGTTAATGCCAAAGTTAATGGCATTAATTGCCTGTTCCTGACCCAACGGCTGATTTAAATCCTCCAGATCCCGTGTTGTGTCAAAAGACAAAAAGTCTAAATCGCACGTGCTGTATAATTGTTGGTAAGAAAGAGCCGATACAGTCATTTGGAACCTCTCCTGAATAGATAAAACGAAGCCTTTAATCCCCGGCGCGGCGTTTTAAAATATAAACACTGGTTGCTATGATGATAATCACACCGGCGATAAAATGCAAAGAAAGCGTTTCATGAAAAAAACACCAGCCGATAAAAGCCGATAAAGGAATCTGTAAATAATCAATCGGCGAAATAACGGTGGCTTTGCCGATCTGATAGGCTCGGATAACGCAATATTGTGCCGCCGTGGCCGTGCCGGCGATAATCAAAAGGCAAATTCCCGTCCTTAAACCGAATGATGTCCATTGACAATAAGCCGGATACGCCGTCATCAAACTGCAGGCCAGGCCGAAATACAGCAGCATGGCCAAATGATTTTCCGTTCGGGACAGCTTTTGAATGTAAATATATGTTACCGCCAGCATAAAAGAAGCCCCCAAAGCGGCGGTTTCCGGAAAACTGAGCCCCATCGGCCCCGGATTTAAAACCATGACAATACCGATAAATCCGATCAAAGTGGCAACGCCTCTTTTCCAGCCGACGTTTTCTTTAAGCATTAAAGCCGCCAACGGAATGGTAAACAGCGGGCGCGTAAAAACAATGGCCGTAGCCGTTGCCAGATGCATATGCGTATAAGCGTAAAAGGTTAAAACAATATTCGTTACTCCGAAGATCAGACGGCAGGCGTAATCTTTATAATGGGTTGTTTTCATAACGCTGCAACCGGCCTTTATAATAAACGGCAAAATGATCGCGGATTGAAGCAGACTGCGCAGAAAAACGATTTGAACGGATCCCAGTTGTTCACCGGTAAACTTAACCGTGCTGTAAGAAATTTGAAAAAAAAGAACCGACCCGAGCAGCCATACAGCACCGATAATGTTGGGGTGAATTGCAGAAAAATTAATTTTTTGAAAGATTTTCGGCATTTAATTTGTTACCTTAAATAAAACACACCATTATACGGGGCAGATTATGAATCAATCGTATATATTGACGCGGGAAGTCATAGAAAATTACCGGCTGATCTGCCGGCAGGAACCCCGGAATATTGAAAACTGGTTGATTTTGGGACGCTGTCTGGTTGATATCCAACAATATGACGAGGCCGAAGAGGCGCTGACAAAAATTTTCGAAGAAGGTCGCTTTTTTTCGTTTAAAGAAGGAACTCCCCGATTGCGTTTGACGGCTTTGCTGCATTGGCGGCGCAATCGTTTGTTCTTTGCGCAGGCCTATGCGGATATGGCAATGATTTCCCTGAATCAGGGAAATCTGGCCGAATCGGAGCGTTTGTTGACAATGGCTCTGGCTGTTTTTGAAAAAGAAAACAACGATTATGAATATGCACGTGCCGCCAACCGATTGGGGATGATGTACAGATTGGCCGGTGCTTTTGAAAGTGCGGAAGAGGCGCATTGGCGGGCCAAAAAGCTGGCCGAACGGCATGGTTGGACATTTGTTTTGGCCGAAACGCTCGGAAATCTGGGCATGGTGTACGAAGGCAAAGAACGATTTGATCTGGCTTTGGATTATCACCGCGAAGCCATGGCTTTGTTTAACAAGGATAAAAGGTATGGATTTGAATCGGCCTGTATGCAACGGCAGATCGGTTTGTGCTGTCTGCGCCGCGGCAGTCTGCAGGAAGCCTGGGATATATTCGGCGAAGCTTTGAATGCGTTTAAAAAGCAAAACGATTTGTTGTTTCAAAGCAGAATCCTAAACGATATGACTTTGGTCTGCCGGGCACAGGGGGACGAAGAAAAAGCTTTGGCAACGGCGCAAAAAGCCGTTCTGACGGCCTTAAAATCCGGCGACGGATTTGAAACGGCCGCCAATAAGCTGCTGTATGCGGGATTAAAAGTTGAAAAAAATCCGAACGATCCGGAAATTGAAGAGTTGCTGTTTCCCGCTTTGGCTTTTTTTAAGGAAAAAAATAAAAAAGCGGAAAACGCCAATGCCGCGGCCATGCTCGGGTTGACTTATCTGCGTCGCGGAGAGTGGGATAAGGCCGAAAGTTTTTTTAAAGATTCCCTGCATATCGAAGAAATGCTGCACCGCAGTTTAGGGCTGGCTTCCGATTACAGTAATCTGGGATTAATCGCCCAGAAAAAAGGGCAGTTGCAAAGGGCCGCCGAATACTGGCTGAAAGCATCGATTTTATTTGAAAACAGCGGAGATTCCGCTTCTGCCGAATATTTTAAAAACAAAACGGTGGATATGTTTGAAAGCAAAGGCGATACCGCCGCGGCAGCTTATTTTAAAAAGCAGGCAAGGCTTATGTCGGGGGCTGAAGAAGCTCTTCCTCAGGCAAAATAGGCTGCAGTTCGTAAAATTCGATTTCTTTGCGCAAAGGAGCAATCTTAAAGCTTGCCAATATGGCATTATAATCGGTGCCGATCATGTTTTGTGCCCGAATATCCGATACTTCAATCCCCGGGTGCGTATAAATATGATCCGTCGGGCGGCGGGCATACAGCGCTTTGTCCGTTCCCGATTCCGTTAATTTCCCCTGCGGTTTCAACCCGGCATGGGATTCCAGATCTTTTAACAGCCAGCTCCACCCCGAAGCACCGAAATTCCCCATCACAATCACGGGTTCGTCACGGCTGCGGGCAAATTCGGCAAGTTCATATATTTTCTGCTTCGTTCGGGCATAGGTCTGTTCGTTTGCCCACGGGTTGTCAAACGCGGTCAACAGTAAGGTCAGCTTGCGCGTGCCGATAACACGGGATACCCATAATCCGTCTTCTCCGGCTGCTTCACCGCGGTCAACGCCGGGCGTCCGGGCAAAAATCAGTTTCATTTTGCCGGTTGTATCCAAAGTCTGATTCTGCAGCTGATAATATCCGATTAAATGATCCAGCTGACGATAGATTTTTACGGGAACATTTGTCCATAAAACAAAATCGGCCGATGTGTTTTCCATAACGGTTTGAATTTCGGCCGCTTTGTCCTGCGCTCCTTTAAGGTTTTGATACAATACGGTAAAAACATAGGAATCTTCGGGTAAAACAGATTTTTTCTGAAATAAATAAGCATGGCAGGCCATCAGAACCAAATTCAGCACGACCAAAATAAAAAAGATCAAAGTCTTTATCCATTCCCGCTTGAACATACACCACAGGAATAAGAAAAAGCTTAATACAGCAGCCTGAATTTTAAATTCCCCGATATAGTCCAGACGCCAATCCAGGCTGCGCCCCAGTGTGCCCAGCAAAGTCAAAACGGGAATTAAAATCAATAATCCCGTGATTAAATAGTGTTCCCGTTCTTCGAATTTGCGTTTTGATAGATACCCCATTTTTCGACTCTGCAAAAATAAAACTGGCATATTGGTGAAAATAAAGATAACCTACTGTTATTTATTAAATAACGCAACCTTTTATCGGAAAAAGAATAAAAATGCTTTCATCTCCGTTTGATATTCTCGGTCTGGCGGACCGACTGAAAGAAACGGCAGGAGCTTATCTGCCGGAATACGGCGGTATTTTGGGCGCGGTTGTCTTGTCGATTGTCGTTGTCAGAACCGGAGTGAAGCTTTTTGCCGGAAAACCGGCGGCATCTGGCATAAATGCCGATACAGCGCCGGAATCGGGCAACAATGCGGATTCGGCCGGCGGCACAGGCGGCGATGAAAAGGAAAAATCGGCCGAAAAACAACAGGAACAACAAAAAGAAGAAGAAATGCGCCGAACGCAGGAACAATTAAAAGAATTGTTCGAATTATTTGACGAAGGTAAAGAAAAGCCTCAGGAATTGCAAAAAACACAGGAAGAAAAAGAACTGGAAGAACTGGGCCTGGAACGCAGAGATCTGGAAGAATTAAAAGAACAGTATAAAGAATTGGTCGTTCAAATTACGGTTTTGATCGAAAAAGGGTTGACCCCGGATCAAACGGCAAAAGCGTTGATCGCACGAACGGTCGAACAAATCCCCGTTATCGAGTTTCAGCCTTTGATCGAGGCGATGAACTGTTTTTTGCAAAAAAACGAAAATAGTGAAAAAAATACCGCCGTGATCGGTATGGATCCTTTGTTTGAACAAAAAGCAGCCCTAAGCGCCTTGAAACGCGGCGATTATGAAACGGCGTTCGATTTTCTGGAACGCCGCGCCGAAGAAGAACTGCACAAAGCCGATTCGACACATCGCAGCGATGTCCGCGGCAGGTCTTCGGAACAGGCGGCGCGATTTTATCGTGCTCTGGGGGTATTGGCGCGTCCGATTGATCCGGAAAAAAGTTTTGAGGCCTTGAAAAAATCACGGAACTGCGATCATAAAAACGGCCTGACGGAAGCGTTGCTGGCACGGGCGTATTATGAAAGCGGAAAAACCAAAAAAGCCGAAAACCTGTTTGAAAACGTCGTCTTGAAAAATCAGCAGCAGGATTATGCCGTCCGCTATGCCCAGGAAATGATCCCGCAGATACGTTCCGAACGTACGATGTTGCATGCCCGGCGTATCCGTGAAGAATATGAACATCGACTGGAAGAAACGGAAGGACGTCAAAAAACAGCGCAGAATATTCCGTTGGCCGCACGTCGGCGGGCAGAAATCAATCGTGCCGGTAAACGCTTTGTTGCCGAAGAACTGCGCGAACGCGGTTATGAACGCGATTCCGCATAATTAATTAGGCCGTATCCGTTTTTTCGGTTATGCTATGAAAAGCCGTCCTGCGCCTAAAAAGGATTCCTTCTCTCCTCCGTAAATCTTTTAAGGCAAAGGGCGGTGTTTATTTAAACACAACGGGACGCCAGTTAAAGGTAGAGGCCGGTTTCGGGGCAGGCTTTCTTAAAATAAACCGATACAGCCGGACCCACCACGGATTTTTGCGATGCAGCTGTTCCTGATGCGCCAGGATAACGTCTTCCAGCTGGGAAAAAGAAACAACATCATTTTCAAAATTGCCGGTAACACAGCCGGTCGTAAAACGATGACAGTTGTTAAAAAAAACGTTGTAAGGCGTTTTCTGATTGACTTTTTTTTTGGCGCGGCGCGCAATGGCGGCAGAATTTAAAATCTCGTTCGTATTGCCATAGCAGGCAGCGTAAATCCGGTTGGATTTCGGATTTGTGCCGGGCGGAAAAAAACTCAGCGGGCTTTCAATTCTGATTTCACTGTGTCTGTTTAAACCGACAATCTGACCGTTGCCGATATAAACCCCCGTATGTTCCAGTAAAATTCCCAGATCGCATTTTAAAATGCAGCCTTTTTGCGCGCGAACTTCGGGCGATGAATATGTTCTGGCCCGCTTTTTTTTGAAATTTTTGCGCAGCATATGCAAAAAACGCCGCCGTTTGTTCATTCCCGTATCCCAGAATTATTAAACAGGGGGTATTCTATCCGATTTTTGTTTTTTTTAAAGCGATTTTAAAAAAAAACTTCTTTCCGGGAAAAGTTATGTATTATATATACCCAAATAAAGTTTAAAATGCTCTTTTTTCTGACAGGGTAAAAGCAAATATGGAAAAATTACCTGTTCCTTTATTGGAATTAAAAAGCGTTACAAAGTTTTTCGGGGCAAATAAAGTTCTGGACGATGTTGACCTGAGCATTAATGACGGGGAATTTTTAACGCTTTTAGGGCCGTCGGGGTGCGGCAAAACGACATTGCTGCGTTTAATTGCGGGCTTTGAACGTCCGACAACGGGGAAAGTCATTATGAACGGCAAGGAAATATCTCATCTTGCACCGAACCGGCGCGCCGTTAATATGGTTTTTCAGCAGTATGCTTTGTTCCCGCACATGACGGTTTTTGATAACGTGGCGTTCGGCCTGAAAATGAAGGGATTGCCAAAAGACGAAATCGAAGTCGAAGTTTTCCGGGCGTTGGAAAAAGTCAAAATGAATATGTTCTATCTGCGCTATCCTTCCGAATTGTCCAGCGGACAACAACAGCGCGTTGCCATTGCCCGGGCGTTTATCAATAATCCGAAAATTCTGCTGTTGGACGAACCGTTATCGGCTTTGGATTACCGGCTGCGTCAGGAAATGCAGATCGAATTAAAGGAATTACAGCGCGATTTGGGAATGACGTTTGTTTATGTCACCCATGATCAGGAAGAAGCTTTGGCCATGTCTGACCGTGTTGCCGTTTTAAACGAAGGCCTGATTGAACAGGTCGGCACGCCGATTCAGATCTACGAAGAACCCAAAAATATGTTTGTCGCCAAATTCGTCGGCGAAATCAATGTGTTTGACGGTATGGTCATCAAGGTCGGAGACAACGATTTTGAAACGATTGTCGAAGGTATGTTCTATCGTTTGCGCAAACCGTCGACTTTTGATGTCGTGCGGGGATCTAAAATCAAGGTTCTGCTGCGTCCCGAAGATCTGCTGGTCAGCAAGGTGAACGATCCCGAAGCCGAAGCACCCGATAATGCTTTGCGCGGCGTGATCAGCTTTTTGGTTTATAAAGGACGTACGGTTGATCTGTGGATTCAGACGGCCGGCGGCAATATGGTCATGGCAACGCAGTTTTTTAACGAAGACGATCCCGATATTATTTATGAGGTCAACGATGTCGTGAATGTCAGCTGGATCAAGGACTGGGAGGTTATTCTTCCTGATGCTTAAATCAACGGATAATTTCTGCCGCCAGGCTGTGCTGTATTTTATTTTTATCTGGTTCGGAATAATGGTTTTTGCACCGAATCTGCTGGTTCTGCTGGCCAGTTTTCTGTCCAGGGATCCCGTATGGTATCTGCGTTTGCCTTTAAACCTGCAAAATTATGCCGCATTGTCCGATCCGCAACTGATGTCGGTGATTCTGAAGTCTTTGAATCTGGCGTTCTGCACGACTTTATTTTGCTTGCTGATCGCTTATCCGTTTACGTATTTTATTGCCCGTTTTGCCAAGGAATATCGCGCTTTATTTTTAATGCTGATCATTGTTCCGTTCTGGACAAATTCTTTGATCCGCAACTATGCGCTGATTTCGATTTTAAGTGAAAACGGTCTTTTGAATACTTTTTTGATTAAATGGGGGCTGATTTCTCAGCCGTTAAAGTTGCTGTATACGGATCTGGCCGTGTTTGTCGGTATGGTATATACGCTGTTGCCGTTTATGATTTTGCCGCTGTATGCGGTTTTGGAAAAGCTGGATTTAAATCTGTTGGAAGCGGCAGAAGACCTGGGAGCAGGGGCGACAGCGGCTTTTTTCCGGGTAATCGTGCCCATCAGTCTGCCGGGGATTACGGCCGGCTGTATTATGGTGTTTTTGCCGGCGCTGACTTTATTCTATGTTTCGGATATTTTGGGGGCGGCCGATTCCGCCATCGTCGGCAGTGTCATTCGCGATCAGTTCGTGGTGATCAAAGACTGGCCCGTCGGCGCGGCGATCAATATTGCTTTGACGATTTTTATGTTGTTCTTGCTGCACCTGTATTATAAAAGCGGCAATTCCGTGGATCAGGAGCAGCCGATATGGTAAGGCGGATTTTAAAATATTTGTATATTGCCGCGGTTTATCTGGTGTTGTATGTACCGCTGTTGGTGACGATTGTGTTTTCATTTAACAATTCGTCTTCTGCCGACATTTGGCACGGTTTTACGTTAAAGTGGTATGAAAGTCTGCTGACAGACAAGAGTCTGATCAATTCGGCATTGCGATCTTTGTTTCTGGCGGCTGCGGCTGCGACATCTTCGACTGTCGTCGGCACGATTATCGCCATTGCTTTGCATCGGTATCGCTTTATCGGACAGAGGGTCGTATACGGATCTTTGTCTGTTATTATGCTGTCGCCCGAAATTATTCAGGGGATTTCTTTGGTCATGATTTTTGTGATTTTGGGAATTCCGCTGGGCTTTGTAACATTGTTGTTGTCGCATACGGTTTTTTGTTTTCCTTTTGTGACCGTTACGGTGCTGGCCCGGCTAAAAGGAGTAAACCGGAATCTGGCTGAATCCGGTGCGGATTTAGGGGCTTCGGACGTTGATATCGTGCGTTTTATTTTAATTCCGTTGATTTTACCCGCCGTTTTTGCCGGCTGGCTGATGAGCTTTACGCTGTCGATTGACGATGTGATTATCAGTTTCTTTGTCGGCGGAAAAGAATACGAAATCCTGCCGCTGAAAATTTATTCCATGGTACAGACGGGGATTCAGCCCGACGTGAATGCATTATGCGCCGCATTGTTTTTTGCAACTTTTGTTGTCGTAATGCTTTCCTATCGCCTGGTGCGTGCGAAAAGGTAAAGGCAGCTAATAAAGGTTTGTGGTAAAACGACAATCAGGGTAATTATTGCAACCGATAAAATCTCCATATTTTCCGTGTCGGATTATTAGTTTTCCTCCACAACGGGGACAAATACCGTTTTCAAGTCGGGTGTTTTGTTTTTGTATACGTTGTCGGGTTTCAAGAATATGTCTTTCATATTCTTCTGATGATATAATATTGTGTTCATTTAAAAAAGATATAACGTATTCAACAGTTTCTTGAGATAAAATTTGTTGATTATATGATGCTATTATATCGTTAATTTCTGAAATATAAATAACATTGCTTTCATAACTGTTTTTTAAATCTGCTTCAGATGAAAAGGCTATAATGGAAATAAATTTATCTTCTGATATTTTTAACGCCTTTTTTAAAGCATATATGTGACCTTTATTTTGAATAATCGGATTTTGAAAAAAATATTTTTCTCCAAAAAGATTTTGAGTCCATTGCCTTGAGTTCTCTGACCCAAAAATCCAACCTTTATAATTTTTTGTTTCTATTACAAAAATACCGTAAATAGAAACAACAATATGATCAATTTGGGAACTTCTATTTCCAATACGTAATAAAATATCATTTAAAACATAATATTCATTAGATAAAAATGAAAGTTCTTTACTAACTATTATTTCTCCTCTTGCTCCTATTTGTGATGAATCTTCGTTGTCTGAAAAAATTAAATATTTAAAAAAGTTAGATATTACAAATAGTGAGAACAAAACTAATATAAGCAATATAAGAGAAAATAAAAAAAGCAACAAAAAATTCATTTTTTAAAATATCAATCGTTGATGAATTTTAAAATAGGAACGGTATGAATATTCCCGTCTTTTGATTCATATTGATAAGTACTGTCAAATGAAATACATTTTCCGGCTTTTGGTTTTATGATTTGATTATCATAATATATTTTTCCTTCTTCTTTGGGAACGTATACGGTCAGTCCATAACATGACAAGCCATTGGAATATGAATAATTTTCTTGGCAAGACAACGCCAAAGCAAAAGTATCTAAAACCTGAAAAATTTTAACCGCTGCAATTTCCTCACAGTTTTCATTTTTAGTAAAAGATTGGGATAATGTATCGAATTGAGAACAACTGCATAAAATCAAGCAGATAAAAAATAGTAGTTTCTTCATTGTCTTTTTCTCTGTTAATTCTAATAAAATTAACATATTGATATCAAAATTTCAATGAACCTTAAAGAACAAGGATAAAATCCGAAGCGATTTTTAGGTGGAATTGATGACAGGCCATTGTCGTTTTTGCTTAGCCAATTGCGTCTAAGGTTCGCTTCGGTCGCGTCAACGCTTCCTTGCTCACCAAGCCTCATTGAGCTTGCAGACAAAAACGACAAGCGGTTGTCGTTTTTGCTTAGCGCTTTACAATATATTTACCTGTTGTTAGGATAATCAGATAATCAGTGGATTATGACCGCCGCGGGCGGGATACTTTATTTATGAAATGGGGAAAAAAATGAATTTATCCAAAGGCTTTGCAATGTTTTCCGGCAGTCGCGCCCTGGAAAATAAAATTGATGAATTTCTGGATCGTATTTCCGAAGCCGGTCTGATTTACAGAAAAGCTATTCATGTCTTTCTGGAACATGGCGTGACGGAAGATTTCGTTACGCATGCCGAACAAATCGGTCATATCGAAAGCCGCGCCGATGAATTGCGGCGTGAAATTGAAACCGGCTTGTATGAACAAAATCTGATCCCTGATCTGCGCGCCGACGTTTTAAGTCTGGTCGAAGATTTGGACGCCATTTTAAACGCTTATGACGCCAGCGGATACCGTTTTACCATTGAACAACCCGTTTTCCCCGCTACTTTGCACCCGGACGTCCTGGCAATCGTAGAATCCGTAACCAATTCGGTCGAGCAGATCACAATCGCCGCCCGTACGTTTTTCCGCGATTTTAATTCGTGTCGCGACTATATTCATAAAGTCCGCTTTTATGAAAGCGAAGCCGATCGTATCAGTACAAAAATTAAACGTGCGGTTTATTCCTCGGATCTGCCGCTGGCCAATAAAATGCATATTTCCAGCTTTGTTGAAATGATTGATAACCTGGCTGATATGGCCGAAGACATTACGGATAAATTGGCTATTTACGTTATTAAACGCGATAATTAATCGTTGCCGACAGAAAAGGAACGTCTATGGGGATCATCGGGTTTATCTTTTTAAGCAGCGGTCTGTTTCTGGGGTGGTCCCTGGGGGCTCAAGATGCTTCCAATGTTTTCGGAACAGCCGTTGCAACCCGTATGGTCAGATTTAAAACCGCGGCACTGGTGTGCAGCATCTTTGTAACGCTGGGGGCTGTGATCAGCGGTGTCGGGACGGCGGATACGCTGGGCAGCCTGGGGGAAGTCAATGCCATCGGCGGAGCTTTCGTTACGGCCTTTTCGGCGGCTTTTACCGCCTGCGTTGTCAGCAAAATCGGATTGACAATTTCTGTCTCTCAGGCCGTTGTCGGCGCCGTAATCGGCTGGAACTGGTTTTCTCAGTCCGTTACGGATACGGATTCTTTGGTTAAAATGGCCGGAACGTGGGTGGCTTGTCCCGTTATTTCCGGGCTGTTGGCCATTCCGTTGTTTGCTTTTTTCAGCAAGATTTCAAAACGTATTAAACTTTCGTTACTGCAAAGAGACGTTTTGCTGCGGGCGGCTTTGATCGTAACGGGCGCCTTTGGTTCTTATTCTTTGGGCGCAAACAATATGGCCAACGTTGTCGGCGTGTTCGTCCCCGTTGTCCCGTTCGCCGATTTTATGCTGTTCGGTTATAAAGTGACAGCTATTCATCAGCTGTTCTTTGTCGGATCCGTCGCGGTTTCCATCGGCGTGTATACGTATTCTTATAAAGTGATGATGACCGTCGGCAAAGGGTTGATGCCTTTGACACCTTTTGCGGCCTGGGTCGTTGTCCTGTGTCAGGGGGTTGTTTTATTTCTGTTTGCGTCGGAAGGATTGGAATATTTTCTGGCTTCGCACGGGTTGCCGACGATTCCGCTGGTTCCTGTTTCTTCTACCCAAGCCGTAATCGGCGCCGTTTTAGGCATTGGTCTGTATAAAGGCAGCAAAAATATTCGTTGGAAAACGTTGTGGAAAATTATGATCAGCTGGGTTGCCGCACCGGTAATTACGGCTGTGTGCTGCTTTATTTTCCTGTTTATTATGCAAAATGTGTTCAGCCAAAAAGTGTTTATTCCGAAAACATATGTGTTGTCGACTGATGTATTAAGTGAAATTGAACAAAAAACAAATCTGCCGGTTGATCTTTTCCGTACATTGCAGGGGGAAAAGTTTCAGTCGGGGCAGGCTTTGGTTAAGGCCGTGAAAAAAGAATATCCCCGGCTGACAAATGCCGAAGCCAGAAAAATCCTGTCTTATGCAGAGCTGGTTTATTTCAAAATTGCCCCCGAAAAAATAAAGCAGCTGCCGACTGAAATGTTTTCCGAAGAACAGCTGAACGATATTACAGCCTTGTCGGGGCAGACTTTTTCCCATACATGGAAGCTGCAAAATGTGCTGAATAACAAGGATCCCGAATGGAAAATGTTGCCGGAAAACATTTTAAATAAACAGGAAAACAGCCAGAAAAAACGTCGGATCCGTTTGTTGGAAAAAGTTTTTAAATGGGATCCCGCCGTTTCCGCCGCTCTTTAAAAAAATTGATGCGCCGGGGCTTGAATAAAAAGACAAATAATGAAATGATACAACGGTTAATATGATAAAAGGTGTTGTCTTATGGGGACTTCGGGAATAGTTTTTCTTTCCAGCGGTTTGTTTTTGGGCTGGTCGTTGGGGGCGAACGATGCTTCAAACGTTTATGGTACGGCCGTTGCTTCCCGAATGGTGAAATTTAAAACAGCAGCCTTGTTGTGCAGCATTTTTTTAATGCTGGGAGCTTTGATCGACGGTGTGGGGACGGCTCATACGCTGGGGGCGCTCGGATCCGTTAATGCGATCGGAGGAGCCTTTGTTACTTCTTTTGCCGCGGCGTTTACCGTTTTTTTAATGACAAAATACGGTCTGCCTGTTTCTGTTTCACAGGCGGTGGTCGGGGCGATTATCGGCTGGAACTGCTTTACCGATTCGATAACGGATGTTTCTTCTGTTGTTAAAATTGCCAGTACGTGGATTGCCTGTCCGGTTTTGGGCGGAATTTTCGGCGCTCTTGTCTTTGCCGTTTTTAAACAGATTTCAAAGCATGTTAACCTGAGTCTGTTGCAAAGAGATGCTTTAACGCGCTTTGCCATGATTGTAACGGGAGCATTCGGCTCTTATGCTTTGGGCGCAAACAATATGGCTAACGTCGTCGGCGTATTCATTCCGGTTGTTCCGTTTACGGAATTTTCTTTTTTCGGTATTGAAATTTCTCCGGTTCATCAGTTGTTTTTTGTCGGTTCTGTCGCCGTTGCCATCGGTGTGTACACATATTCGTATAAAGTAATGATGACGGTAGGCAAAGGCTTGTTGCCTTTGTCGCCTTTTGCATCGTGGGTTGTCGTTTTATCGCAATCGTTGGTGTTATTTATTTTCGCCTCTGAAGGATTGGAATATTTTTTGGCATCACATAATCTGCCGACAATTCCACTGGTCCCCGTATCGTCAACGCAGGCCGTTGTCGGGGCCGTAATCGGTATCGGCATTTATAAAGGAGCGGCAAGGAATATTGACTGGACGGTCTTTGTCCGCATTATGTGCGGGTGGGTGATTACGCCGATTATTACGGCCTTTATTTGCTTTATTTCGCTGTATGTGATGAAAAATCTGTTTGATCAGCCGGTGTATACGCCAAAAACGTATACAATTTCCGAAGGGGTTCTAAATGAATTTGAAGATCACGGCATATCCGCCGATAAACTTCAGGTTTTGATCGGCAAGTCTTTTTCTTCCGGAAAAGAAATGATTTCTGCTATCGAAGATCATAAGGAATTGTCTAATAAACAGGAGTTGTTGGCATTAAAATATGCCGAAGTTGTCAGAATTAAAATCGATACAAAAAAAATGAACAAACTTTCCGAAAAAATCTTTTCAAATCAGGAAAAAAAAGATTTACTGGCTTTGCAGGACAGAGAATTCAATTATCGTTGGGAAATTGAAGACGCTTTGATAAAACAGAATAAATCCTGGCAAAAAAAACCGGATACGGTTCTGAATAAAAAATTCAATGAAGAAATTATGCAGCAGTATAAGATGATAGAAGGTGTTTTTAAATGGGAAGCTCAGGGATAGTTTTTCTTTCCAGCGGTTTGTTTTTGGGCTGGTCGTTGGGGGCGAACGATGCCGCAAATATTTTCGGCACCGCTGTCAGCACGCGTATGGTTAAATTTAAAACAGCCGCTATTGTGTGCAGTATTTTTATTATGCTGGGGGCCGTGATCAGCGGCGTCGGCGCGGCCTATACATTGGGCAGTTTGGGCGCGATCAATGCGATTGGGGGCGCCTTTATTACGACGTTTGCCGCGGCCTTTACCGTATATTCCATGATTAAATGCGGGTTGCCTGTGTCTGTGTCTCAGGCCGTTGTCGGGGCAATTATCGGCTGGAACTGGTTTACCGATTCCGTAACAGATGTTAATTCAATTGTGCGAATTGCCAGCACATGGGTGGCCTGTCCGTTGCTGGCGGCGACTTTTGCTGCTGTGTTATATATTATGTTCAAGTACTTGTTAGGTTCTGTCAAAGTCCATTTGCTGTATCGTGATGCCTGTACACGTCTGGCGATGATTTTGACAGGAGCTTTCGGTGCTTATTCTTTAGGGGCAAACAACATGGCAAACGTTGTCGGCGTGTTTGTTCCTGTCGCGCCGTTTGTGGAATTTTCTTTTGGCGGATTGCATTTTTCGGCTGTACAGCAGTTGTTTTTTGTCGGTTCTCTGGCAACGGCGATCGGTGTCTTTACATATTCGTATAAGGTCATGGGAACTGTCGGCAAAGGGTTAATGCCGTTGTCTCCGTTTGCTGCATGGGTTGTTGTTTTGGCGCAGTCGCTGGTCTTGTTTATTTTTGCGTCCGAAGGGCTGGAATATTTTCTGGCATCGCATGATTTGCCGGTTATTCCTTTGGTGCCCGTATCGTCAACACAGGCGGTTGTCGGCGCCGTGATCGGTATCGGATTGTGCAAAGGGGCGGCTAAAAGCATTAAATGGAGCGTTGTTGTCCGCATTATGTGCGGGTGGGTGATTACGCCGGTTATTGCCGCCATGATTTGTTTCTTTTCGTTGTTCTTTATGCAAAACGTTTTTAATCAGCAGGTGTATGTGCCCAAAACATACCTGATGAGCGAAAAGGTATTTAATAAAATTGTCGAAGAGGGATTTTCCGGCAGTAAATTAAGTTCATTAAAAGGGGAACGTTTTGATTCCGGCGTTGAATTTATTGATGCGGTTGAAAATCGTTTGGGAAAATTAACAAGTCAAGAACAGCAAAAAGTGTTGGATACGGCAGAAAATGTCCGTATCGTCATTGATCCGGACAGAATTGAAAACCTGGACAACCGTTTGTTTTCCGCCGAAGAGATCGAACAAATCAAGCAATTAAGCGGTCAACGTTTTAATTACCGCTGGGAATTGCAAAATGCTTTGTCACTGATCAGCAAAAACTGGGAATATTTGCCGGCAACGATTTTAAATAAACAGTATAACAAGCTGTTGGCACAAAAATTAACGGTCATTGAAAATAATTTTATTGTCCGGGCAGATCGTAAAAAGCAAAATAATTGCTGTTATTCTGATTAAAAGATTAAAAGCCCCGAATATCTTCAGGGCTTTTTTTATCATAAAAACAATCGCCTGACGGACAGCCGGAACGTTAGAAATAAAGATTTTAAATCGCTGAACAGATATCAAAAGCTTGGCAACGGACAAAACGGTTGC
This sequence comes from uncultured Alphaproteobacteria bacterium, assembly GCA_944393745.1. Lineage (GTDB taxonomy): Bacteria > Pseudomonadota > Alphaproteobacteria > CAAGCB01 > CAG-977 > UBA11549. The sequence continues at coordinate 47,140 of CALYBD010000002.1, forward strand.
GGGCAATTCGGTACACCGGTAAGTCTAAGAAGTTTTTTTCGGCTCTTATTGCTGATGTCAGTAAAAAAAACGGCTTTGGCAATTTACCAAGGCCGTTTTTATCTGTCGTGCTTTTTTATTGGAGATAAACACGAAAAAAGAAAATTAAGCGCAATCCAGCTGTCTTAAATCCTCATCTTCTTCAAAAGATTTTTCTTCAATCAAAGAAGCATAATAAGTCGCCAGATCAACTATTTCATAATTGCTTTGATCAGCAAAAACAGCGGTCAGCAAAGCATTCGTATCCGTATGGCCGGAACGACTGCCTGAAAATTCGGCAATCATCGGATAACCGGACATATACAAATCACCGACAGCGTCCAGCATTTTATGACGGACAAATTCATTGGAATAACGCAGGCCGTCTTTGTTCATAATGGTATTATCGTTGACTAAAATAGCGTTATCCAAAGACCCGCCGCGTGCCAATCCGATTGAGCGCAACATTTCAATATCCTGCAAAAATCCGAATGTACGGGCACGGCTGAACATATTTTTGAAATTTGCCGTAGTCAAATCCAGATCGGCTTCCTGATGTCCGATGACGGAAGCGGGAAAATCAATCGAAAAATGCATTTTTAAGCCTTTTTCGGCCGGACGCAGCGTAACTTCCTTATCACCGTTCTTAACGCTGACGGGTTTTAAGATGCGGATTGCTTTTAAAGAAGCATTTTGCACCTTCACACCGGCACATTCCAACAAAAACACAAACGGCGCGGAACTGCCGTCCATCACCGGTGTTTCGGGACCGTTGATTTCGATCAGCATATTATTGATGCCCATGGCGTGAATTGCCGCCATTAAATGTTCAATCGTTGCGACCCGTACGCCGTCTTTATTTCCGATACAGGTGCACATACGCGTGTCAACCACATAATCATGATGCGCCGGAATATAAGCGTCCTGTCCGGAAATATCCGTTCTGTGGAAAACAATGCCGGTATTTACTTCGGCCGGTTTTAACGTCATGGAAATTTTATTCCCCGTATGCAGACCGATGCCCACGCATGAAATTTCATGCTTGATTGTCTTCTGCTGATATTTTTCCATGTTAAACCCTTTCTTTTCTGGAAACTTTTTCTATCCTATAGTTTTAACAGTGCGGGGTGTCTTTTTCAAATCAAGCTTTGTTACGTTTTGTTACATTAAGAGTTTGTTAAGTTATTGTTTTTTCTGAAAATAAAAAACGGCCGAAGCATTTCAGCCGTTTTTTTTACGGATCAAAGCGGATAAATCAGTGTTGTTTTAAAAATGAAGGCAGATCAGATTCTTCATCCGCTGACAAAAGATGTTCTTCTTTTTTTTCATCGGCGGTCCGGCGCCCCGTTACGAATTGAAACAAAGAGGGGCGAGCTTTTTCCGCCGGTTTAACTGCCGGAGGAACAACAGGCGGTGCCGGCGGAACCGGTGCCGGCGCAGCAGGGAAGAGCTCTTCTTGTTCTGCCGTGTGCTGCTGTGCCTTCGGTTGAGGCATGACGGGCGGCTGATCTTCCGAGAACAGATGAGGCTGCGGTTTTTCGGCCGCTGTCATTTTCGGCGTAAAAGATTCAAATGAGGCCGGCTGTCTGATTTCGCCGCCGCCGAATAATTCGTTCGGAGCCGGCATGGCAGGCAGAATGCTGCTGGCCGTCTTTGGTGAAAAAGAAACAGGTTGAGTCGCCAACGTCGGGTGAACGGGCGCTGTCGAAGGCGGCGTAATTTTATCGTCTATTGTCAAAACATCATCGGCTTCATCTTCAAAAATTTCCGGCGATGCGGAAGAGGAAGGCTGCTGGGAAACAACGGGAATCGATTGTTCCGTTGTCTGTTTTGCGGAATTAAATCCGGCGGAAAACGATTTGGGCTGCGGCTGCGGTGTGAATATCGAAGAAGCCGTTTGCCCCATAAACGGATTTTGCGCTTCTTGCGGACGGGTGATTCCTGTCGCGACAACGGAAACACGGATAGAACCTTCCAGCGATTCGTCAAAAGAAGCCCCGAATATAATGTTTGCTTCGGGATCGACTTCGCGGCGGATTCTATTCGCGGCTTCGTCAACTTCATACAACGTCAGATCCGCCCCGCCGGCGATATTAATCAGAATACCTTTGGCACCGGTCATGGATGCATCGTCCAGTAAAGGATTGGCGATGGCTTCTTCCGCGGCTTCCAAAGCGCGGTTTTCGCCCGAAGCCGTTCCTGTCCCCATCATGGCACGTCCCATTTCCGCCATGACGGCGCGCACATCGGAAAAGTCCAGATTGATAATCCCCGGGGTGATAATTAAATCCGTTATGCTGCGTACACCACCCTGTAAGACCTGGTCGGCACGCTTGAACGCTTCGGCAAACGTCATTTTTTCGTCGGCGACAAGGAATAAATTCTGATTAGGAATAACAATCAGCGTATCCACGTATTGCGCCAGTTCTTCAATCCCTTTTTCGGCAATGGCCATTCTGTGGCGGCCTTCAAAAGTAAAAGGCTTTGTTACAACCCCGACAGTTAAAATATCACGTTCGCGCGCCATTTTTGCAAACACCGGAGCGGCTCCCGTCCCTGTGCCGCCGCCCATGCCCGCGGTAATAAAGACCATGTTGGATCCTTCCAGAACATTGGCAATGTCGTCCAACGCTTCTTCGGCGGATTCGCGACCGACTTCGGGTCTGGCGCCCGCCCCTTGGCCTTTGGTTGTTTCAATGCCCAGCTGAATCTTTGTTTCTGCCAAAGACGAACTGAGCGCCTGCGCGTCCGTATTCGCAACGACAAAACTGACGCCGCCCAGCTGGCTTTGTATCATATTGTTGATGGCATTGCCGCCGGCGCCGCCAACGCCGACAACGGTAATCTTCGGGGTTAAAAGAACAATCGGTTGTTGTTGTGGAACACTGATGTCTAAAGTCATGGATTACTCCGTTGGAAAATGAATCTGCTTTAACGAATCGGCGGTTTTCTTTGTTTTTTTCCGAATCAACCGGCCTGCTGTCAAAGTAATATTCTTTTTTATACAGTGAAAGTCTTTAAGAATTGTCTAAAAACCAGCGAAAAATTTTCACAAATTTATTTCCGGGGGCGGACATGTCGCGCTGATGTGTCGGCGTGTTCAGTAAAATACGTGTCGTATAATGCAATAAACCGATGCAGCCCATATAACTGTGATAAGCATGGGGCGGTATGATTCCCTGCTTGTCAAACAATCGCACGGGTTGGCCGGTTCGAACGTTGCATTTCAAAACGGCCGAGGCTTTTTCATTTATACCGTGCAGCTGGGCACCGCCGCCCGTTAAAACAAAATTCAGGCAGATATCGTAAAAACCCGTTTGTTCCAACAATGATTTTATTTTTTCAAACAATTCTTCGATTCTGGGAACGATTGTCTGTACTATTCTGGCACGCGGAACACGCCAGACGGAAACATTTTCATCTTCGCCGATCAGGGGAATGTCGACTTCTTCTTGTTCGTAGGTTACGGAAGGTAACGTGGATCCCTTTAAGGTCTTTATTCGTTCGGCATTGTCCAAAGAAGTTTTAAAACAGTTTGCGATGTCTTTGGTGATAAGGTCTCCGCCAAACGGGATCTGCGCCGCAAAGACCAGCTGGTCTTCGTAAAAAACGCCGATTCCCGTCGTGCCGGCGCCTAAGTCGATAACGGCCGTTCCCTGTTTTTTTTCTTCCTGCGTCAGGCAGGCCAGACCGGCAGCATAAGGAGAAGCAACCTTTTTGGAACAAGACAGATGATTTTGATCCAAAACGGTATTCATATCCCGGACAGGGTAGGGCGGCGTCATGACGGTATGCAATGATAAATAAAGGGTTTTGCCGGTCAGACCGCGCGGATCCGTAATTGCATGGCGGGAATCCAAACTGTAATCAATCGGAATGCAATGCAAAACTTCATCTTCCGAATCGGGAATTTTGTTTTGTGCCATGGTAATTAAGCGGTTAACGTCGCTTTGTGTTACTTCCGTTCCGCCCAGATCCAGGCTGTCCTGAATAATCAAAGACGACAAAGATCCGACGCAAGCCGTCGCCACAACGGTTTTAATGCGTTCTTTGATAAAGCGTTCCGCATTGGCAACGGCATGTCGTACGGAATCAACGGCAGGAGCCAGTGCGCTGATCTCGCTTTTTTTTACGCCGGTATTCTGATACGATCCGGCACCGACGATAACGGCTTTGTTTTCGTCAACGGGATAAGCCAAAACACAGCACGTTTTTGACGTTCCGATATCCAAAGCCGCTATTAAATTATTGTCATTTAAAATACGAGGCACGACTGTTCCTTTGCCGGTTATGGCGTTTTTGATGAATCGGAAATGATTTGTTTGCGTTTTTTCCCTTTTTTGGAAAGCTCGTCTTCCAGATGAACGATTAATTTATCGGGTTGACGTAAATCAACCATGGTGATTTTGCGGCTTAACAGGCCTTGGGTCCTGTCCAGATTTGCCAAACGTCCCCAAGCGGCCGCCGGATCCTTTTCGGGCAGGCGGACGGTTATCCCCTTATCGATGTCGTCCAACAGAATATTCCAACGGCGCTGACCGATTCGGACGGCAGCTTTGACACGTTTGTGCAATTCCGGTTCCTGCGCCAGAAAAGTAAGCAGCTCCGGTGTTCTTTCGGGCGCATCAATGCCTAAAACCAACGGCAGGCCGTTTAATTTTTTGACAAAAGTCTCGATCGGCTGACCGTCGGAATCCACCGGGCGGTACAGTCCTTTGTTCTGCCAGACGGCGACCGGCGTCCGTTCGTTTAGGCGGATATATAAAATATGAGGCAGCCGGCGTTCAATATGAACTGTTTTTACCCAGGGCAGACGCTGAATGTTTTCGCGTGCCTTTTGAATGTCTACGGCCGTAATCGGCATACCGCGTTCGACTTTTAACACGTCCAGCAATTCTTTTTGTGTTGTTCTGTCACGTCCGCGGACGTAAACTTCGTTTAAACGCAAATCGGCCGATAGGGCCGCGTTATTCATAAAATAAATCAGGCTTTCTTTTTTTTCGGCATAAAAAGGGCTGTTGGTAAACCAAAGAATTAAGGTTGCCAAAAACAATAAAATAAGAGCGGCCAAAAACGGGCTGAGCTGTTTTATGTTTCGGAACTTTAATCCCCGCATTTGGCGTTCTCCACCATCCACACGACAATATCCTGATAAGAATAACCGGCATAACGTGCAATTTCAGGCACTAAAGACAACGACGTCATTCCGGGTTGTGTGTTTGTTTCCAGCAAAGCAAAACGCGGTTTTTCGCCAAGACGCGTATCGTCGTAACGAATGTCCGAACGCGATATGCCGCGACAGCCCAAAATCGTGTGCGCTTCGGCGGCGATTCGCATGGCTTCGGCATAATCGGCTGCCGGCAGGTTGGCCGGAATAACGTGTTTCGATCCGCCTTCGGAATATTTTGATTGATAGTTATAAAAATCTTTTGTCGGAATGATTTCCAAAACCCCCAGCGGTTTGTTGTCCATCACGGCAACGGTCAGTTCGCGGCCGGGAATGTATTCTTCGGCCAGAATTTTTTCGTCATCGGCGTAGGGATATTTTTCATTTTCAAACGGTTTTGTGCCGTCGTCTTTATCAAAAATGTATACCCCGACGGAAGAACCGTTGCAGATCGGTTTTAAAACAAAAGGATAGGGCAGAACGTCGCCGGCCAGAATTTGTTCTTTGGTGACAATTCTTTCGTTAGCCAAAGGCAACCCGGCCATTCTGAAAATCTTTTTTGCCATGAGTTTGTTCATAGCCAAAGCCGATGCCGTTCGTCCCGAATGCGTATAGGGAATTTCCAATAAATCCAGAATTCCCTGAATGCAACCGTCTTCGCCGTATTGACCGTGCAAAGCATTAAACACAACGTCCGGTTTTTCGGATTCCAGCATAAGGATAAACGGTTTTAAATCATGGGAAATATCCAAAGGAAATGCATTGTATCCCGCATGAATCAAAGCTTCCAGCACATTTCTGCCGCTGGAAAGGGAAACTTTTCTTTCTGATGAACAGCCGCCCATCAATACCGCAACTTTTTTCGTCAATTATCTGCCTCCAAAACTGCTGAAACGTTTTGTTTTGACGCCGATGCGCCGCACTTCCCATTCCAGCATAATCTCGCTTGTTTCATAAACGCGTCGTTGCACCGTTTCACCAAGCGTTTCAAAATCCTGTGCCGTGGCTTTTCCCGTGTTAATGAAAAAGTTGCAATGCTTTTCCGAAACCATGGCGCCGCCTATCTTTAATCCGCGGCAGCCGGCTTTGTCAATCAGCTGCCAAGCCTTTAATCCGATCGGATTTTTAAACATCGAACCGGCCGTTTTAACACCGATCGGCTGAGCCTTTTCACGAATTTGTCTGTATTCTGTCATACGTTTCTGAATATTTTCTTTATTTTCGGGGGTTCCTTTTAAAACGGCATCTGTAAATATCCAGTTGTCCGGCAAAGCATTTGTGCGGTAGTCAAACGGAATTTCACTTCTTTGCAAAACCATTTTTTTGCCGATAATGTCAAAAGCCGTCAGTTCGCTTAACACATCGGCAACAGATCGGCCGTGGGCGCCGGCGTTCATTCTGACGGATCCCCCCAGCGTGCCGGGAATGCCGCATAAAAATTCAAATCCGGACAAACCTGCTTCCAGGGCTGCGCGAGAAATTTCCGTGTTTTTTGCCCCCGCGCCGCAAATGATCCGGTCGTCTTCAATGCGAATGGTATTAAAAGTTTTTCCCAAATGAACAACGATGCCGGGGATTCCTCCGTCACGAATCAGCAAATTCGAACCGCCTCCGATAACGGTTAACGGCGCGTTGGGCTGATTGGTTAAAAAATATTCCAGATCGTCCGCATCTGCCGGCGTAAACAAAAGCTCGGCAGGGCCGCCGACGCCCAACCATGTCATTTTATGCAAAGGAGCATTTTCAACGACTTCCCCGCGCACGGCCGGCATCAGCTGCTTTAAATTCGAGTTGTTCGAAAAAAAACGTTTAAAAAAAGAAAACATTTTTTATCCTTTGTTCTGTTTTGCGGCAAATTGTGCCAATTCCTGCGGCAAAGCTTTCGCCCAAGAAGAAATATTGCCGGCTCCCAGGCAGATGACAATATCGCCCGACGAAGCTTCTTGTCTGATTATACCGGCTAAATCTTCACGTTTGTTTAACGTGATGACATGGCGGTGCCCGTGGGTCCGTAAGCCCTCTGCCAAAGCGTCCTTATTGGCGGAAGGGATTTCTTCTTCTCCGGCGGAATAAACATCGGTAACAATAACGCAGTCCGCATCGTTAAATGCGGTACAGAACATCTCAAACAGGTTGGCTACACGTGAATAGCGATGCGGTTGAAAAACGGCAATGACTTTTTTCGGCGCGACTTCTCTGGCTGCTTTTAACGTTGAGGCAATCTCGATCGGGTGATGGCCGTAATCGTCAATGATCGTAATGCCGTCCGTTTCTCCGGTTTTTGTAAAGCGTCGCTGCACACCCGTAAAAGCTGCCAGCGCTTTTTTCAAATGTTCTTCCGAAATGCCCAGTCGCAGACCGACACTGACGGCCGCCAAAGCGTTTAAAACGTTGTGTCTGCCGTAAACAGGCAAAGAAAAACCGTTCATGCGCAGCGTTTCTCCCGTCGGGCTGAGGCTGTCGGCAACAACAACGTCAAACGTAATTAATCCCGGAACGGCCTGAATGTTCTGTGCCGTGACTTCTGCCTGCGGGGTAAAACCGTAAGTAATGATTTGTCTGTCGGAAATTTGGGAAATCAGGCGCTGGACTTCCGGATGATCGACGCACAGGCAGGCAAAACCGTAAAAAGGAATGTTTTGAACGAACGTTCTGTAGGCGTCCTTCATTTTTTCATAGGTGCCGTAATAATTCAGATGCTCCGGATCCATGTTCGTCACAATGACGGCCGTTGCCGGCAGTTTTAAAAAGCTGCCGTCCGATTCATCGGCTTCCGCCACCAGCCATTGTCCGTCCCCTAAATGAGCGTTCGTCCCGTAGGCATTGATAATTCCGCCGTTGGCAACTGTCGGATCCAGTCCGGCTGTCTGCATGACCAGACCGATCATCGAGGTCGTTGTTGTTTTGCCGTGCGTGCCGCCAACGGCAATGGACCATTTCAATCGCATCAGTTCCGCCAGCATTTCCGCGCGCCTGACAACCGGTATGCGGCGCAGACGGGCTTCTTTGACTTCAATGTTTTCAGCATCAATGGCCGAAGAAACAACGACGACGCCGGCGCGTTCCACGTTTTCGGCAGTGTGCCCGATTAAAACCGGAATACCTAAAGAACGCAGCCGTTTTACGTTTGAATTTTCGGAAATATCCGATCCTTGTATACTGTATCCCAGGTTATGCATCAATTCGGCAATGCAGCTCATACCGCTGCCGCCGATGCCGATAAAGTGAATAGTTCCGATGGGAAAGGGCAGGTGAGTCTGTGTTGTCATGGTTTATGATCCTCGGGCTGTTTTTAAAACGGCGGCGGCAAGTAAATGAACGGCGTCCGGTTTGCCCAGTTCTTTGGCTTTTTCGGCGGCCGTTGTTAAAATCTGCGGCGTATTGATCAGTTCTTTGATTTTATTACTCAGGTATTCCGGTGTAAAATCCGGTTCTTCGCAAAGAAAAGCACCATTGTTTTTTGCAATGAAAAGAGCGTTTTTTAATTGATGCGAATCGGGAGAACGCAAAATCGGAACAATTAAAGCCGGTCGTCCGGCCGTGCTTAATTCCGCAATGCTGGAGGCACCCGCCCGGCAAATAACCAAATGCGCCCGGGCCAATCGGTCGGCCATATCCGTAAAAAAAGGCGCCAGATCAACCGTTAATCCCGATCCGTCATAAGCCTGACGAACCGCCGGCAAATCTTCCGTCCGACATTGTTGAACGATCCGCAGACGCTTTTTGATTTCTTCGGGCAGTTGAACCAATGCCGGCGGTATAACGCGGCTGAATAAAGAGGCTCCCTGAGATCCCCCGAAAATCAGCAGATTGAATGTTTCGCCGGCCGGCTGATATGACTGTGCACGCACGGCCAGAATTTCCGGACGTACGGGCACTCCGGTATATTCAGTCTTAACGCCTTCGGGAATACGTTCAACGTCGGGAAAAGTCGTCGCAATTAAAGCGGCGCGTTTTCCCAGAACCCGGTTCGCCCCGCCCAAGACAGAGTTTTGTTCGTGCAAAATCAAAGGAATTTTTAATATTCCCGCGGCAAATGATGCCGGAAAAGCCGCATATCCGCCAAATCCGACAACGGCATTCGGTTTGATTTTGGATAAAATCAGAATACTTTGCAGAATGCCGATTCCCATTAAAAACAAAGCCCAAAACTTTTTTAAAAACGGTTTTCCCGCATAAGCGCCGGCGAAAACACGGTATTCTTTTGATTCGGGAAAGCGTCCCGAGAAAGAATTGCCGCGCCTGTCCGTTATAAAAGTAACTTTTGTTCCGGCGGCAGTCAGTTCCCGGGCCAAAGCCTCGGCAGGAAACACGTGACCTCCGGTTCCGCCGGCCGTTAAAACAATCTGAATTGCCGATTCGTTCATTTGTTTTCCTTTGACGTATTTGTACTGCGTGTCAGAGCCAAAACGATCCCCATGCCGAACCCCAGCGAAACCAGCGATGACCCACCGTAAGAAATAAAGGGCAGCGTCATGCCTTTTGTCGGAATCAGGCTGAGTGTAGAGGCCGTGTTGATCAAAGCCTGCAGTCCGAATTGCACCAATAAACCCGAAACAGCCAGCAGAGTAAACAAATTTTTATCTTTGAAAATCAAATAAAAGCCTCGCAGCACAATTGTGGCAAACAAAGCCGTAATGACCAGACAGATTAACAAACCGAATTCTTCGGCGGCAACGGCCATGATAAAATCCGTATGCGCGTCGGGCAAAATGTTTTTAACGGTTCCTTCTCCGGGGCCGCGTCCCAAAAAACCGCCGTTTTTAAAGGCTTCCATCGCCGTACGCACCTGAAAAGTATCACCTGTTTCCGGACTGAAAAAACGATCTATACGCGATTGAACATGCGGAAACAGAAAGTAAGCGCTGATCCCCCCGACAGCACCGCACAAAATTAAAATATATGTCCAAAGCATGGAAATGCCGCTGAGAAATAACTCGGTACCGAAAATAATGCTGACGGTTACGGTCATGCCGAAATCAGGTTGGTTGATTAAAAGAGTCGCTAAAATAACGTAAAGAATGCTCGCAATCAGCGTGCCGCGGAATTTTTCCTGCTGCTTGCCCAATGCAATCAGCCAGGCTGCCGTTACGGCAAATGCAGGTTTGGCGATTTCCGACGGCTGAACGGATAAACCGAAGATCCTGATCCAGCGTGAAGATCCTTTAATTTCAGATCCGTGCACCAAAACCATGACCAGTAAAACAAAAGCCGCTGCCAGAACACAACAGGATAATCGTCGGATCGTTTGCGGCGTCTGCATGGAAATGCCCAGCATAACCGCCGTGGATAACATTAAAAAGACAACCTGATGTTTTATCAGATAATAGGTTTCCAGCTTTAATCGTTCCGCAACGGGCGGCGTGGCCGAAAAAGACAAAAGAAGGCCGATTCCCAGCAAAATGAACAGAGCTCCGAGCAAAAAATGGTCAACGCTCCACCACCAGCGTCCCAAAATGCTGTTGTCTGTTCGTGCGATTGCCGTTTTCATAAGCGCTCCTTATCTGATTTTTAATGTCGACAGAGCAATCAGTCCCAAAACAATGGCGATAATCCAAAAACGCACGACAACGGTTAATTCGGGCCATCCCATTTTTTCAAAATGATGATGAATCGGCGCCATTTTAAAAATACGTCGTCCGGTCATTTTAAATGAAATGACCTGAAGAATAACCGAAAGCGTTTCCAAAACAAATAAACCTCCGGCAATTGCCAAAGCAATTTCGTGTTTCGTGACGACACTGACGGTTCCCAGAGCGCCACCCAACATCAAAGAGCCGGTATCCCCCATAAAAATTTTGGCCGGCGGAGCATTATACCATAGAAATCCCAGACCGGCTCCGATCAAAGCACCGCAGAATACGGCCAGTTCTCCGGCGCCCGCAATATAAGAAATCTGCAGGTAAGCCGCAAAAGCCGCATGACCGACAATATAGGAAATAATCAAAAAAACAAAGGAAACAACCATAACCGGCACAATGGCCAGGCCGTCCAGACCGTCCGTTAAATTAACGGCATTGGACGAACCGACGATAACGAACATGGCAAACGGAATATAAAACAGGCAGAGATTAAAGGACAGTTTTTTAAAAAACGGAAAAGCCAGCGTTGTCGCGCTCGGTTCGACCGTTGCTTTTGTAATCAGCCAAACGGCAATAAAAGCAAAGGAAAACTCCAGCAGCAATTTTAATTTTCCGGGCATTCCTTTGGAATTTTTTTTGGATATTTTCAGATAATCATCGGCAAAACCGATCAGCGCAAAGATAATCGTTATTCCCAAAACAACCCAGACAAACGTGTTTTTCCAGTCCGCCCACAATATTGTCGACAGGCTCAGCGAAAGCAGGATCATTAACCCGCCCATTGTCGGGGTACCCTGTTTTGTTTTTAAATGCGATTCCGGTCCGTCTTCGCGAATCGGCTGGCAAGCATGCTGTTTGTCTTTCAGCCAGTGAATAAGCGCAGGACCGATTAAAAAGCATAACACCAACGCCGTAAAAATTGCGCCGCCTGTCCGAAACGTCAGATATTTAAAAATATTCAGAATCGAATACTGGGTCGAAAGAGGAAAAAGAAGATTATAAAGCATATTTTTTGTCCCGGAAAGTTAAGGGAAGTGTTTTAACGTTTCAATGATTTTTGCCATTTTACTGCCGAAAGATCCTTTGACAAGTACAATATCGCCCGCTTTGATTTCGGCACGGATATTTTTGGCCAGTTCATCGGACGTCATTGCTTTTATTCCCTGCATCTGTTTTGGCAGAATGTCAAACATAGCACTGCTGTTCGGTCCGACGGCGTAAACGCGTTCAACGCCATTTTCAATTAAATCGTCTGCCAGATTTTTATGAATGTTTTCCGTTTCATCACCCAGTTCCAGCATATCGCCGATAATGGCAATTCTGCGGCCGCCGTCAGTCGGGGTCAGGCTGCCCAGAACGCGTATGGCCGCCTGCATGGATTCCGGATTGGCATTATAAGCTTCATCAATTAATGTAAACATGCCTTCAAGACAGGCAACCTGAAAACGTTGTCCGCGCCCTTTTAAAGGAAACAACTGCCCCAGCGCCTGCAAAACATCGGGCATGTTAACGTTTAAAGCTTTTAAAATGCCGATGACGCCCAGGCTGTTTTGAATCTGGTGTCGTCCGGGCAGTCGGAGGGTGTAGGTATATGTTTGTTCGCCGGCTTTTGCAGTGACTTCGGATCCTTCCGTCGTTTGCGAAACGTTCAGCAAAGAAATATCGTCGCCGGCCGTTGCGCCGAAAGAACGAATATCTGTCAGGCCGTTTTTCTGCGCTTCTTTTTTCAGCAAAGAAAACTGGCTGTCATCGGCATTTAAAAAGACAATGCCGTCTTTTGACATTCCCGTGAAAATTTCCGCTTTGGCGTGCGCGGTGTCTTCCAGCGTTTTGAAAAATTCCCGGTGAGCCGAGCCGATCATCGTGATAACAACAATGTCCGGCTGTGCCAGGCGGGCCAGTTCCGTCATTTCGCCGGTATGGTTCATCCCCATTTCAATGACGGCAAAATCAGCGTCGGCCGGCAAACGCGCCAATGTCAGCGGCATGCCGATGTTGTTATTCAGATTGCCGATCGTCGTATGGGTTTTCCCTGCGGCGCTCAGGGCGGTTTTCAGCATTTCTTTCGTGCTGGTTTTTCCGGAACTGCCCGTTACGCCGATGATTTTGGCTTTGCCGCGTCGACGGGCATGAAGAGCCATGGCCTCCAATGCCTTTAAAACATCATCAACGACAATAACCTGTTCAGGGGAAACGTCTGCGGGAATATAGGAAACCAGAACACCGGCAGCCCCTTTTTCAATCGCTGCGGCGGCGTAGTCGTGTCCGTCTGTTTTTTCCCCTTTAAGCGCAACGAATAAATCCCCTTTTTTTAAGGTGCGCGTATCGATGGAAATACCGAAAATATCAAAATTTTCAGCCGCTTTGCCGTTTGTGATCGCCGCAATTTCCGCCGCCGTCCATAAAGGAGCGTCCGCTTCGTCAATGGCCTTGCGGGCTTCTTCCCGATCATCAAAGGGGTGCATGACGCCTTTGATCAGTTGGCCGGTTTCGTGGCCTTTGCCGGCAATGACCAGAATGTCGCCTTCTTCCAGTCCGGCGACGGCCGTTCTGATCGCCAAAGCGCGGCTGCCGATATCAATTCCTTTCGGGCAGGCGGGCAGAATGGCGGAACGGATTAAAACGGGATCTTCGCTGCGGGGATTGTCGTCGGTGACGTAAACAACGTCTGCCAGTTCATTACAGACCGCCCCCATCTGCGGGCGTTTGCCGGGATCGCGGTCGCCGCCGCAACCGAATACAACGTGCAGGCGCTTTTCCGTATGCGGGCGCAACGCCTTTAGTACGGTTTCCAAAGCGTCCGGCGTATGAGCATAATCGACATAAACCGATGCGCCGTTCCTGCGTTCGCCGACAAATTCCAGTCGTCCGGGCGCGCCTTTTAATTCCGATAAAGCGGCAGCGGCCTGTTCGGCGTCTTCTCCAGCGGCAATCACCAGCCCCAAAGCGCACAGCGCATTCATTGCCTGGAATGTACCGGCTAAAGGCAAGCGGACGGTTTGTTCGCGTCCGTTAATTTCAAGTTGCAGCATTTGGCCGTTGGTGTCCGTTCGGTTTTCTTTTAATTTCAATACGGCGGCATTTTTGCCGTAGTCGATAATTTTTAATCCTTTGGAACGACAGTAATCGGCAATTTGTTCATATTCGGCAATGTCGGCATTCAGGACAACCGTTTGTGACAACAGCGGCCGATCAAACAGTTTTAATTTGGCGTTCAGGTAATTTTCCATTGTGCCGTGATAATCCAGGTGATCACGCGTAATGTTGGTAAAAGCGGCCGCTGTCAGGGAAATACCGTCAATGCGGTGCTGTTCCAGACCGTGGGAAGACGCTTCGATCGCCGTATGTTGGTATCCTTGTTTTGCCAGATTCTGTAATTCCTGATGCAAAGTAACGGAATCGGGCGTGGTCAGAGAACCGTAAGCGGCAAAATCGTTTGTCAGAACGCCCAATGTTCCGATGCAGGCAGCTTTTTTACCCAGAAATTCCCAGATCTGGCGGGTAAAATTTGCCGTTGACGTTTTGCCGTTCGTTCCCGTGACGGCAACGACCGTGTCCGGTTGAGGCGCATAAAAAACAGCAGCCATCTTTGCCAAAGTCAAACGAACGTCATCGGCAAAAATACCGATCATCGGCAGATCCGGAACGAAGGCCGTTTTCGGAAAGACGGCGGCAACGGCACCTTTTTCATAAGCGTCCTGCAAAAAATCCGTTCCGTTTGTTTTGGAACCGGGCAGGGCGGCAAACAAAAACCCTTTTTCTACTTTTCTGGAATCGGACGTAATGCCGGTAATTTCAACGTCTCCGGCAACCGCGGGAAAACCGCAGGCTGCTAAAATCTGATCTAAAAACACAGGATTAATCCTCCCTTAACGCGCGTTCAAAGCTGCCTTTACATACGGAGCGGCCTGTTTTGATTCGTACGGTCTGGGGGTTATTCCCAGTTGAGGCGCTACGGTCGCTATAATTTTTTCCGCCGTCGGAACGACATTCCAGGCTGCCGTATTTAAGTTATACGTTTCTTTGGTTCCTTTGGGCGCGTCCAGCATCACCATTAAAACGTACTGCGGATTGTCCATGGGAAAGGCGGAAACGAACGATGTGCGCAGTTTGTTTTCGGCATAGCGCCCGTTGACAAGCTTTTGCGCAGAACCTGTTTTGCCGCCGACTTCATAGCCGGGAACGTTGGCTCTGCGTCCGGATCCTTCCGTGACAACCAGACGCATAATACCGCGCATTATGTCAGATGTCTTCTTAGAAATGATTCTTTTTCCGATTATTTCGTCTCCGGGGCGTTTTGATACCAAAGAAGGCGGATTGTATATTCCCCCGTTGACCAAAGCCGCCGTCGCGGCCGCGATATGAATCGGAGTTAATGCCACACCGTAACCGTAACCGGCCGTGGCCGTGTTGACTTCACGCCATTTGGTCGGTAAAAGGGGGTGCCCTTTTTCGGGCAGTTCAATGTCGGCCGTTTCAAAAAAACCGAATCGGCGGAAAAATTCCTGCTGTTTGTCCGGGCCGACGGCCAAAGCGACTTTTGCCGCACCGATGTTTGAAGAATGAATTAAAATTTCCGGAATTGTAACCACCCGGCGCAGTTTGGGGATATCGTTTATGGTATAATTTGCCAGCACAACGGGGTGTGAAGCGTCGATTTTATCTTCGATCGTAATCTTTTTTGTTTCCAAGCCGATGGCGATGTTAAACAGCTTCATAATCGAACCGACTTCGTAAACGCCCAGAGAAACCGTATTGAACAGATTTTTTTTCCGGGAATTTTGCAGATTGTTCGGATCGTAATCGGGCAAAGAAACCATTGAAATAATTTCGCCGGTTTTTGCGTTCATCAAAACGGCGGCGGCGCCTTCGGCCTGAAATTTCTCAAGACTTTGCATTAAAACGGAACGTACGGAATCCTGAACGCCTATGTCCAAAGACAAACGGACGGTTTCTTTTTTGCCGGACAGTTTTTTGTTAAAAGTTTTTTCGATGCCGGCAATACCTTTGTTATCGACATCGGTCGCGCCGATAATGTGCGAAGCCAAGGATCCTTGCGGATAAACGCGCGTTTCCGTCATCTGAAAATTCAGTTGAGGAAATCCCAAACGGTTAACATCATATTGTTCTTTCGGAGTCAGATTGCGCTTGATGTAAACAAAGCTTTTTTTGCTTTTCAGCTTTTTCAATAAAGATTTGTATTCCAAATCTGGCAGAGTCTGTACTAAAGCCGCGGCAATGATTTCCGGATTTTTGATTTTTTCCGGATTGACGTACAGATCGGCGGAAGGCAGACTGGTGGCCAGTAAAACACCGTTGCGGTCGACAATGTCGGCGCGGTTCATTTTGATTTCCAGAGCATACGTTTTCGGCGTATGATGTTTCAAGGGTTCTTTGACAGAAGCATTAAACAGCGTCACATTGACCAGACGGACGCCAATCACACAAAAAGCGCAGAAAAATAAAAACATGGTGCACAGCAGCCTGTTTTTTCCGCTTTCCAGACTGTCAGAGCTTTTTTTATCAGCCGGACTGAACCGGCCGGGCAGGGGAATTTCCAGCCCGGGTTTGTAAAATATTCCGCTTTTTTTGAAAAGACGGAACATCGGCGTTACTCCTGCACCGCGGCGGCAAAAGACACCCGAATGAAACCTTTGTCTTCCGCAGGCGCCTTTTTAAACGGAATGGCGGAAAAGGAAATAATTTGTTCTGCACGCAGGGGCTTCATGCGGGCGTGGCGCGAAGACAATAAACGAATCCGTGCCGGATCATTCAGATAGGTCCATTCAGCTTTTAAAACGTGCAGCGCTTTTTGATCTTCTTTTATGCGCATATTAATTTGTTCCAGTTCGTTTTCCAAAGTAATAACTTTGTTTTTGATCACGAACATACCTGTGGCCATGGCGGCAAAAATAACAATCAAAGCTAAACGTGCCATAAAAATCTCCTATAAGCGTTCTGCCGATCTGAGACGGGCGGAACGAGATCTGGGATTTCTTTGGCATTCTTCTGCAGAAGGAAAAATCGGTTTTTTTGTTAACGGTTTCAGGGTGGCCGGCCTGTCCTGCCGTTCGGGCAGATAACGGGACGGATGGGCGGTCTTGCCGCTTTTTTCCTGAATAAAGTTTTTGACGATTCTGTCTTCTAAAGAATGGAAAGAAACAACAGCCATTCTTCCGCCTTTTTTAAGGAGCGCTTCGGCTCCCGACAAACCGGAACGAAGCTGTTCCAGTTCGTCGTTGACGTAAATGCGCAAAGCCTGAAATGTCCGTGTTGCCGGATCAATATCGTCCTTTTTGCGGACAATGACCGACCGGATAACATCAGCCAGATCAAGCGTTGTTGTAAACGGGCGTTCCCTGCGCCGGGCAACGATCGCTGCGGCAATGCGCCGCGAAAAGCGTTCTTCGCCGTATTGGTAAATGATGTCGGCGATTTCCTTTTCGCCGTATTTGTTGACGACATCGGCGGCGGATAGGCCGTTTTGGCTCATACGCATATCCAAAGCGCCGTCTTTTTGAAACGAAAATCCCCGTTCGGCACGGTCAATCTGCATGGAAGATACGCCGATATCCATCATGACGCCGTCAACGTATTCTATTCCTTCGGTTTTTAATATTTCTTTGATATGTCCGAACGTGCCGAACAATAATTTTAATCGGCCGGCATAATGTTCTGCCAGACTTTGCCCTTCGGCAATCGCATCGGGATCGCGGTCAATCGCGTAAACCGTACAGTCGGCTGCGTCCAAAACGGCACGGGAATATCCTCCGGCGCCGAATGTGGCATCAACGTAAATGCCGCCGTCACAAGGACTGATTTGTGCCATGACTTCCGAAAGCAAAACAGGAATATGGGGCGCTTTTGTCATGAATCCCCCCTGTTTTTGATGCTGAAATGCTTTTCCACGGCATTTTTGCGCATATCTGCTTCTTTGGCCTGATACGTATCGGGATTCCATATCTGAAATGTGCGTCCTTTGCCCACAAACAGCGCTTTGTCCGTAATGCCGGCGTGTTTTAACAGTTTTTCGGTTAAAACAATTCGGCCGGTCGAATCAAAGGGAAATTCTTTGGCATCAGAAAAAATCAGTCCGGTCAGATCGTCTTGTTCGTTTGAAAAAGCGTCAAACGAATTGTCAATATCATTGGCCATTTTTTCCATCATTTCCGACGTGCGGCATTCAATGCAAGGTAACGTAAACGATCTGAAAGCAACCAATTCCGTTTCCTGCTGATCCAGCAAAGCCCGATAGTCGGCCGGAACGGATACGCGTCCTTTGGCGTCCACCTTGTTAACGGTGGTGTCCAGAAAAAGAGTGTACTTTCTCTGAAGCTTGGCCATACGTATCCTTCCTTTCCTTTTTGTTATTCGTGCACGTTCTGTGCACTAGGCAAAATTTGCCCTGTGGATTCTTATGGGATAGCATGGGATTTTATGGTAGTCAATGGGAATAAAAAGGGGTTTTTATGGGAATATATGGGGAACGAAGTGTTCTTTTAACAACATATTGTGTCATTTGAAGGGTATAAGGGGTATATTTGGGAATATAACGAGAAGATAAAAAAAATTGTTTTTACGCCATAAGTAAACGATGGCGACAAACGACTCTGAAAAGTACCTGTTTTGTTCTCGGGTTCGGCAGAAAAAAAGAATCGATAAAGATCAGGCGTTTTTTTAACCCTTTGATTTTTAACAGATTAAAAACCGAATCGATTCGCGGAAAAAAGATTTTTTAGTGCCGGAGGATCTGTAAGCCGGGTTCTGTAATCGGCGATCATTCATCTGCGGCGTTTGTTGCCAAACGTCTGTAGCGACCTACCTCTGGCGGGGGCGGAAACACCCCGCGATACGAAACTCGTATACCTCACTTGGTCTTGCTTCCGATAGGGCTTGCCGTGCCTTTTCCGTTACCGGAAAAGCGGTGCGCTCTTACCGCACCATTTCAACCTTGCCTGTCCGAAGACATCGGCGGAATTTTTTCTGCTGCGCTTTCCCTTGGGTCTCCCCAGCCGGACGTTATCCGGTATCGTGTTTCCGTGAAGCCCGGACTTTCCTCAATATGAACTAGTCATACAGCGACCGCCCGATCTTCCGGCACCGCTGGGACGGTACGGGGAAACAGGGATAAAGTCAATAAAAGATTTCTTTTAACGCGACGGCTATGCCGTTGTCATCGTTTGACAGAGTGACTTGATCGGCGTGACGTTTGACGTCATCGGGCGCGTTGGCCATGGCAATGCCGATCCCCGCGTATTCCAGCATGTCAATATCATTATATCCGTCACCGAACGCAATCGTCTGTGCCGTATCAATGCCGCAGCGCCGGCATAAAAAGTCCAGTCCGGCGGCTTTATTGACGCCTTTGGCGACAATTTCCAGAATATAGTTTTGGGATTTGTATAAATCATATTGGAGCAAAATGGGGGCCAGGCGTTCGGCCAGCTCAGAGGTGTTTTCGGGCGTGCCGACACAAATGATTTTTAAAATCGGCGTTTCAGCCTTAACAGTACTTTTAAATGAACCGATCAGCGGGTTTGTCGGCATGACGTAACATTCTTTTTGTACAATATCCGTAAATTCATCGGCGACCCAATCCTGTCCGGCATAAACGATTGTTTCGATCTGCGGATTGATTTCCCGGACGATTTTTTTGATCAGAGGAACGTCTTGAGACAACAACGTTTTTTGACGAATCAACAGGCCTGTTTCATCGTATATTTCCGCGCCGTTGCAAGGCAGAATGAAAACAGGCAGACCGAACGCATCGGCAACGGGGCGTATGCCTGCCATGCCGCGTCCGGAAGCCAAAGCGAAACGGATTTTTTTTTCTTGATAAAGACGGCGGGAAATTCTGATTGTTTCAGGCGGAATCTGTTTTTGTGAATTTAAAAAGGTTCCGTCAATATCGGACATAATCAATCGGGCGGGCATAGATTATCCTTCGTGTAACAGTTTTTCGAGTATGAATCTCAGGCCTTCTTCGTCATTTGTCGGAGCGACCAGGTCTGCTGCCTGTTTGACGGGGGCAGGCGCGTTTCCCATGGCAACGCCCAGTCCGGCATATTCCAGTAAATCAATATCGTTAAAGTTATCACCGAAAGCAACGGTGTCTTTTGTGTCGATTTTTAAATACCGGCATAGAAAATCGGCTGCAGCGGCTTTAGAAGCTTCGGCAGACATAATTTCCAAATATCTCGGCATGGATTTCAGGATCGTACAATGCGGAAATTCCCGGCGCAGGCAGGTTTGCAGCGCATCGGTCGTTTTTTCATCACCGAAACACAAAACCTTGTGTACGGGAGAATTTTTCTGCAATACGTCTTGTAACCGGCCGACCAGAGGGCGCATTTCGGTGGTTTCTTTTTCCAAATAAAGCGCCGCCGTTCCGTCGTCTTTTTCGGTGATCCACGAATCCGCGCTGAACGCATAACTGACAACGTTTGCGGAAAAAGAAGCAATCCTTTCCTTAAGCCGGACAGCCGTAATTAACGGCATCGGTTTATCCCACAGCGTTGTTCCGTTTTCGTCGCGTACCAACGCGCCGCTGTAAGAAATGAACGGCGCGGATAAATTAATTTTCTTTTGTATGTCAACAACGGAAGGCGGCATGCGTCCCGATACCAAAATAAACGGTATTCCCGCAGCGCAAAGCTGTAAAAGTGTTTCTTTCGTTTTCGGACGAACCTGCTGATTTGAATCCAGCAAAGTGCCGTCTATGTCACTGAAAACCAATTTATAACGAGTCATTGACGGGCTCCTTTTGTTCATACAGGCTGGAAACGGCCGCCAGCCGTTCAATCGTTTTTTCCGCTTTGTCCAGCAAGGCTTCCGGGTAAAAATGACGCTGAAAAGCCGTTAAGGCTGCCAGTTCGTCTGTCGTATCGTAACCGATTTCGGCCAACATTTTGCCGACGGGTTGACGGGGTACGGCAAAAGCCTCTGTCCATAAGCCGATACGGTTTTTCGCCAGCCGTTTCCAAGGGAACAGTTCGCCCGGATCGGATTTGCGCGCCGGGGCGACATCGCTGTGTCCCAAAACGTTTTGCGGCGCAATATTACGGCGTGTCATAATATCGCGGCATAAATCAATAACGGAATCGATTTGTTCGTCCGTGAACGGGACATAGCCGAATTCATGGCCGGGATTAACCACTTCAATGCCGATTGACCGGCTGTTGACGTCCGGAATACCCCGCCATGAAGAAATTCCGGAATGCCAGGCGCGAAAATCTTCGTCAACCAGATTATAGATGTCTCCGTTTTCAAAAATCAGATAATGCGCACTGACGGCCGCGGCGGGATTGCACAGTCGGTCCAGCGCTTCCTGTCCGGTTTTCATACCGGTATAATGCAGCACGATCATATCAATCGGCGAATACCGTCCGTTAAAATTACCCGAAGGATAAACAAATACGGGGCGCATAAAAAAATCCTTTTGTTTTTCAGTGGCAAAAGTTATTTTAAAATCGTTTTTTATTTTTTTAAACAGGTATTTATATGACATCGGAACAAAAAAAGATGCCGACTTCGCCGGAACAGTTGCTGGCTTATTTGTCGGAATTGGGCATCAAGTATGAAAATACAGCGCACCCGGCCGTCTTTACGGCTGAAGAAGGGGAAAAATACTGGAAAAATATTGCCGGCATGCATTGTAAAAACCTGTTTTGCACAGAACCGAACGGAAATTTATGGCTGATTGTCGCGCCGGCGTTAAAACGTGTGGACTTAAAGGCTCTGCCGGCTTTGATCGGATCTAAAAGATTGTCCTTTGCCAGTGAAGAACTGCTGTTTGAAACGCTGGGAGTCTTCGGCGGATCCGTTACGCCTTTTGCCGTTATAAACGATAAGGAAAACCGTGTCGGCGTCGTGTTGGACAAAGAAATGATGGCACAGAAAAAAATCAATTTCCATCCGCTGACCAATACGGCAACAACAACAATTACACCGAACGATCTGCTGCTGTTTATGCAATCGTGTGCTCATTCACCATTGATTGTTCCCGTGTGCTGCAAAACAAATTAAAGGAAATAATTTATTTATTTATGTTGACAAGTAATGATAAATATATCTACGCTTATCGGGTCGGTATAAAACTGATAGGGAGTTTATGATGAAAAAATTTTATTTGTTTTTGATCGCCGCTTTGGCTTTATCCGTTTCCGCCTGCGGCGTCATTCCTAAGAATACGGCTGTTTTTGCACCGATCGCCGTTGATGCCGTTTCCCCGGGAACGGAATTTGCCAATCAGGGGGTTCGTCCGCTGAAACGCGGTGAAGCCACGCAGACGGGAATTGTTTTGTTCGTTACCGGTGATGCTTCGATCGAAGCGGCCATGAAAAACGGCGGCATTACAAAAGTTCACCATGTTGATTATAAAACGACGACGGTTTTCTTCCTTTATACAAAACAGACAACCATTGTTTGGGGTGAATAATTTTTATTGCTTTTTGGAAAAGGACGGGAATTCCCGTCCTTTTTTGTTGACAAAAACTAAAAAATAACATATTGTGATTATATTCTGTTTACAGCCTTCGGGGGTGTCCCGAGGGCCTTTTTTTATGCGGGAAAGAAATATGGTCAAGATCAAAATTCCTTATAAGTGGAAGCCCAGAAAATATCAGATGAATTTGTGGCATTATCTGGAAAACGGCGGAAAACGAGCCGTGGCGGTTTGGCACAGAAGAGCCGGCAAAGACAGTTTGTCTTTGAACTGGACGGCGGTTGCGGCAATGCAGCGTGTGGGCGTTTACTGGCATATGCTGCCTTTGCAGACACAAGCGCGTAAAGTCGTGTGGGACGCAATCGACAAACAGGGGCGGCGCGTGATTGATCAGGTGTTTCCGGCAGCGTTGCGTAAATCGGTTAATTCTCAGGAAATGAAAATCGAGCTTTTAAATGGATCAATCTGGCAATGTGTCGGATCGGACAATTACAATTCTTTGGTCGGCGCCAATCCGGTCGGTGTTGTTTTTTCCGAATATTCGATTGCCGATCCGGCCGCATGGGATTTTATTCGTCCGATCCTGGCGGAAAATGACGGCTGGGCGCTGTTTATTTATACGCCGCGCGGGCGTAATCACGGATTAAAGCTGTTCGAAACGGCAACAAACGCGCCGGATTGGTTTGTTGAAAAGCTGGGCGTTTCGGAAACAAGGGCTATTCCTTTGTCCGCCGTCGAATCCGAACGCAGAGCCGGTATGGACGACAGTATTATCCAGCAGGAATTTTTCTGTTCTTTTGATGCGGCGCTGAAGGGAAGTTATTATGGCGCTTTATTAAATGAATTGGAAAATAATGCCCGGATCGGTTCCGTTCCGCATGATCCGGCATTACCCGTCACAACGGCGTGGGATTTAGGTGTCGGAGACAGCACGGCGATTTGGTTTTATCAGATCAGCGGGGCGGAAGTGCTGATCGTTGATTATTACGAAGCCAGCGGTGTCGGGTTGGATCATTACGTCAAGGTGTTAAGGGAAAAACCGTATATTTATACAAACGACAATATTTTTCCGCATGATATTTGTGTGCACGAACTGTCCAGCGGAAAAAGCCGTCTGGATCTTTTGGCCGGACTGGGGGTACGCGGACAGGTTTTGCCGCGTTCAAGCGTGGAAAGCGGTATTGCCGCGGTTCGTTTGCTGTTGCCCAGATGCCGGTTTGACAAAGAAAAGTGTGCCAAAGGATTGGAAGCGTTACGCCAGTATCAACGCGCTTGGGACGATACCAGAAAAGATTTTCAGCCAAAGCCGTTGCACGACTGGACCAGTCATGCCGCGGACGCTTTCAGATATCTGGCGCTGGGAATTAAAGAAAACAGAAAAATGCAGGACAGGGCGTATGCCGGCGCTGTCCGCGATTATAAAGACTATGATCCGCTGGCCTAATATCCCAGCGCTTTGTAAAAGCTGACGACGGCCTGATAAACGGCGCTGTTTCCCTGTGCCAGATTTGTCCGGGCCGTCAGCAGATTTTGAAATATACTTAGCGTTTCGCTTAAAGAAATCAGGCCGGAGTCATATTGCGCCAGCGTCAGTGCCGAAATATCGCGCATTTTTTCCAAAGCGTTTCTTGTCGTTTGGTTTTTGGCAATCTGTTCGGAAACGGAAATCATGGCGTTTTTTATTTCTCCGACAGCGTTCAGCACGGTATTTTGATAAACCAAAGTTGCCTGCCGAGTTGCCGATTTTTCCATTTTTACCTGATTAAGCAGCGCTCCCCAATGAATCAAAGGCAGCGTTATGCCGGGAGTCAAAGAAAAAGTTCCGCTTTTATGATTGGGAAGTTTGGGCAGGTGGTCTGCCTGAAATCCGAACAGCCCGCTGAACGAAACGTTTGGAAATAAATCCGCCGTTGCTTTGCCGATCAGGGCATTCTGCGCGATCAGATTTTGTTCGGCCTGACGCACGTCGGGACGGTTTCGTACGGTTTGCGCCGGAATCAGGTACAAAGCGGACAAGTCGTATCTGAAGGAATCTCTGATTATGTTTTCGGAGGATTCTTCTAACAGTGTATTCAACTGTTCGGGCAGTTTTCCGGCCAGTAAAGTCAGGTTGTTCCGATAAGTGTTTACGGCCGTTTTTAAATCCGGAATGCGTGATTTAATTGTTTCTTCGCTGTATTGAATTTGGCGCAGATCCGATTGGCTGATCAGTCCCGATTCGGCTTTTTCCGTCGCCAGCAGAGTAATTTTTTTCTGTAAATTTAAAGTTTTGCGCAACAGACGCAGCTGTTCCTGAGCCAGGCGCAGGCTGATATAATTATTGATGACCTCTGCTTTTAATGTAATACGGACGTTGTCCAGGTCGGCAGCGGCAGCTTCGGCCAAAGCGCGGGCGCTTTCCGTTGCTCGGCGGCCGGCTCCCCAAATATCCAGTTCCCAGGAAACGTCCAATCCGGCCTGATAATAGCTTTCTTTAAAAGCGTAAGAGGTGTTTTTGGAAGGCTTTAATTTGGTATATTCGCCGGCCAGATCAACTGTCGGATAATATTGAACCCCCTGTATTTCCAAATTTAAGCGAGCCTGGCGTAATTTTTCAACGGCGATTTTAACGTTCGGACTGTCTGCCAGAGCCATTCGGATTAATACATTCAATCGTTTATCGCCAAAGGCTTTATGCCAGTCCGGGTCAATGCGGCCGTTTATGTCCGCAGAAACGGACAAAGCGGCATTGATTTGTTTGTCAGAAACGGTGTCCGGCCGTTTATAATCTGGGCCCAGCGTACAGCTGCAAAGCATACAAGCCATTAAAATAAAATATTTTTTATTCATGGCTGCCTCCGTTGGAAAATTTTTCTTTAATCGTTTCAAATAAAGCAAATAAAGCCGGAATAAAGAATATGCCGACAAACGTCGCGGCGATCATGCCGTAAAACACACTGGTGCCGATGGCATTTTGACTGGCAGCGCCGGCGCCCGTGGCAATGATCATCGGGAAAACCCCTAAAATAAACGTCAGAGCCGTCATTAAAACGGCACGGAAACGTTCGGAGGCGCCTTTTTGTGCCGCTTCCAGAATACTGGCGCCTTTATCGCGATAATCTTTGGTAAATTCAACGATCAGAATAGCGTTCTTCGCCGCCAGACCGATCAGCATAACCAACCCCAACTGGGCGTAAATGCTTAACGGTTGAGCTGTCAGATATAATCCGGCCAAAGCGCCCAAAACCGCGAAAACGGTTGAAAACATGACGGAAAAAGCCAACAGCCAGCTTTCATACAAGGCAACCAGGAACAAATAACAGAAAACCAGCGCCAGCATGATCAGAAAAACGGCCAGTCCGGCGGCTTCGACTTCCTGTAAGCTCAATCCTGTCCAGGAAATGCCGAATCCTTTGGGCAGGACGGTTTTCGCCGTTTCTTCGACTGCGGAAATCGCGCTGCCCGTACTGATGCCTTTTGCTGCCTGCGCGATAATCGATGCTTCGGTATATTGGTTGTAACGGTAAATGATTTTCGGCGCGTTCAGCGTACGGACACTTGCAAAGCTTTTGATTTGAATCAGATTGCCCGTCGTGGATTTGACATACATGTTTTCAACGTCTTTTAAGCTTTTGCGATAAGGCGCATCAGCCTGTAAAATGACACGGTTTACCTGGCCGTTTAAGGTGATGTTGTTGATGTATGTCGATCCCAGCGAACTTTGCAGCGTGGAAAATAAAGTGCTGACGGGAATGTTAAACGATTCGAGCTTCGTTCTGTCAATGTCCAGATACAGGCCGGGCGAATTGACGCTAAACGTGCTGAAGGCATAGGACAATTCGGGCGAACGGTTTAAATGCATTAAAAATTCTCCCATGACCTGATAAAGTTCTTCGGGCGTTTTGGACATATTTGTTGCCAGCAGTTCTAACGACAAGCCGCTGCTTTTGCCGACGCCGGGAATGGACGGTAAGGCAAAAAAGTCAGTTTGCGCTTCGCTGTTATCGGCGAATTTTTCGCTTAGACGTGCCGTTAAAGCTTCAATGGATAAATCTTTGGCCGTTCGTTTAGACCAGTCTTCCAGCCCGATAACGCCTAAAGCAATGTTTTCTCCCGCGGCGCTGAGCATACTGTATCCCGCAACACCGATAAAAAATTTAACGCCTTTTGTTCCCAAAATCTTTTGGCTGGCTTTGTTTAAAAAGTCTTCGGTAGTTTTGATCGGCGTCGTACTGGGCAGTTGAAAATTCGCCAAAATCAAACCCTGGTCTTCTTCCGGTAAAAAAGACGTCGGCGTTTTGTCAAATCCGATGCCGGCAATCCCCAGAGCGCATAAAATAATAATCGTCGTGATTCCCGGTCTTTTGGATAACCAACCGACAACAGTCGTATATTTTTCTTTGAAAAAATCAATCATGCTGTTAAACAGCCTGAAAAAACCGCGCGGTTCCTGATTTTTTTCGTTTTTTAAAAAGACGGCACACAGAGCGGGACTGAGCGTTAAAGCGTTAAAAGCCGAAAAAACAACGGCAGTCGCGATCGTAACGGCAAACTGCTGGTAAATTTTTCCGGTAATGCCGGCCATCAGCCCGACGGGAATAAAGATCGCCAGCAAAACGAAAGTCGTTGCGATAATCGCGCTGCCGATCTGCTGCATCGCTTTGACGGACGCGGAATACGAATCCATTTTTTCATAAGCCATCAGGTATTCGACACGTTCCACAACAATAATCGCGTCGTCAACGACCAGCCCGATCGCCAGAATCATGGCAAACAAAGTTAAAATATTGATATCAAACCCCAGCAGATAAATAACGGCAAAAGTGGCAATCAATGAAACGGGAATCGTAATCAGGGGGATCAGCGTCGTTTTTATGCGCTGCAGGAAAACAAACGTGACCAGAACGACCAAAGAAAAAGTAATAATCAGCGTTTCAATAATGCTTTGGATCGACGCTTTGACGAATTTTGTGGAATCGTAGGCAATTTCAAATTCCATATCTGCGGGAAAAGTTTCTTTAAGCGCGGCGATTTCTTTTTCAACGTTTTTCATGATGTTCAAAGAATTTGAATTCGGTGTCTGGCTGAGCATCATGACAACGGCCGGTGAATTATCAAAGGAAGCGCTCATCGTATAGGTTTCGGCACCCAGTTCAACTCTGGCAACGTCTTTTAATCGTACAACGCCGCCGTTCGGCGAAGTCGTGATAATAATATCTTCAAAATCTTCAACGGAATCCAGCAGCCCTTTGGCTGTTAAGGACAACATGACCGTTGCGCCGTCGGGTGTCGGAGCAGATGCGATTTCGCCGATGGAAGCCTGTATGTTTTGGGATTGTACGGCGGAAACAATATCATTGTTCGTCAATCCCAAAGCCGCTGTTTTTTCCGGATTGACCCATAACCGCATGCTGTATTGCGGCGAATAAATTGTCACGTCGCCGATTCCTTGAATTCTGCCCAGCGGATTTTGAATGTTTTCATAGGCAAAATTGCTTAAAAACAAATCGGAATAAGTACGATTCGGCGAACGAAGCACCAGCATGGCCAGAATGTTTGATGATTGGGTTTTAATCGAAATGCCTTCTTCGTTAACGATATCGGGCAGCTGAGAAGTAACCTGCTGAATTCTGTTTTCGACTTTGACCTGTGCGATATCGGGATCCGTTCCGATATTGAACGTGATCGTCAGCGTATATTGTCCCGTATCCGTCGCCGTAGAGGACATATACAGCATGTCTTCCACCCCGTTGATCTGGTTTTCGATCGGCACGGCGACCGTATCGACCAGAACCTGCGCGTTTGCACCGGGATAGTTTGTTTGAACAACGATCTGCGGGGGAGTGATCTGCGGATATTGCGATACGGGTAAAACGGCAATCGCCAGCAGTCCCAGCAAAATCATCACGATTGAAATTACGCCCGCAAAACGGGGACGCCTGATGAAAAATGACGAAAACATGGCCGTTTATCCTCCGTTTTCGGAAACGATGTTTAATCTGAAAGGCTGGCCTTTTTTTAACTCCGGCGCTTTTCCGTTCACCAGATAATCTTGCGGATCAAAAGTATTTTTAACGATATAATTGGATTTTAGCGTGTCGATAATTTCTATTTTTTGACGCTTGATTCCTTCTTTGTTTGCCAAAGTAACAAAACTGCCCTGCGGTGTTAAATCAACCTGATTTTGGGCAATTGGAATAACGTTTTTTAATTCTTTTTCCAAGTAGACGGTTACATAAGAATTTGACAGTAAAAGGTTGTCTTTGTTGTTGAAATTAACATAAACGGCAACAGAGTTTGTCGGCTTGTCCAGTGTATTGTCGGCATATTGATAAATTCCTTCGTCAGGATAAATTTGACCGTCGGCCAGCTGTAATTTGATTTTTTCGCCGGCCAGCAGATTCGTCAGTCCGTTCGCCGATACATTAAGGATATAGTCCTTGTCCGTAATTGAAAAAACAACCTGAATGGGGGAAGTTTGAATAATGGTCATTAAAGGTGTTCCCGCCGGCGAAACATAATCGCCTTTTGTCGGTTCGACCGTTCCGATCAGCCCTGCAAT
Source organism: uncultured Alphaproteobacteria bacterium (assembly GCA_944393745.1). Lineage (GTDB taxonomy): Bacteria > Pseudomonadota > Alphaproteobacteria > CAAGCB01 > CAG-977 > UBA11549. The sequence goes on from CALYBD010000002.1 coordinate 75,891, forward strand.
GGGGGCGCGGATAATCGTATAATCATAATTGACTTTGGCGGCGGCCAATTGTGCCTGCGCCTGGGCCAAAGCTGCTTTGGCCGACAGGAATTCTGCCTGTGCTTTATCTCTGTCGGCCTGTGCCACGGCTTTGTTCCCGGCCGCCTGAATCCGCTGATAATAAGTTGTCGCGTTTTCCAAAGCGGCTTCAGCCTGCATGACACCGGCGCGTGCCAAATCCGTTTGCGCTTTGTATTCGTCCTGCTTTAAAATCATCAACAGCTGGCCTTCGCGAACGAACTGACCGCTTTTAATAAAGATCTGTTCGACAAAGCCGCTGATAAAAGGCCTGACGGAAACCGAATGAACCGGCGTAACATAACCGATGTATTTTTTACTAAGCGTTACGGCCTGCGGTTTAAGAGCACTTACATTAATAAAAGCGGCTTTTGGCTGCTGAGGCAGTGCCGCTTTTGAATCCTCCGAATGCTTTTTGAGCGAAATAATTTCAAAACCGAGAAAAATAACCAAAGCAATTAAAAGAAATAAAACGGCATAATATGCGGCAAAAGATTTCTTTTCAGTTTCGTTTTCCATATCGTTATCCTGTTATCAGTCGCAAAAAAACAGAATAACAATGCGTTTACCGCGTCAAAAAAGTAAGCTGTGTTTTATGTTATAACTTTAAGTAAAGCGTAAAAATTAAAACCATTGTTTTATGGCATTTAATTCTTTTTCGATCTGATAGGGGGCGTTGACGATTATAATTCCGCTACCGGTCAATCCTGAATTCGCACCGCAAAAGCGGACTTCGCTGCGATAAAGTTTCGGCAGTCCGGCGCCAAGCAGTTTTTCGATCATGGGGTGGTGAAATCCTTCTTTTAAAATCGGATACCATAAAAAAATAACGCCTTCGGCCCATTTTTTGTGCAGTTTCAGGATAAAATTTGCCGCTTTGTCATATTCGGTTTTGACTTCATAACTGGGGTCAATCACCAAAATACCGCGGCGCGGCTGCGGCGGACACAAAGCCAGTCCGCCTTCATAACCGTCACGAAGATGCAAATGCGTGTTCGGATAACGCATCAGTCTGTACAGCGCCTGATATTCCTGCGGGTGCAGCTCCATTAAATGCAGCGTGTCCGTCGGGCGGAGCAGGGCTTCGGCAATAAAAGGGGAACCGGCATAAATGTTTTTGCCGATTTCGCGTTCAATGCGTTTTTCCAGTTCAAAATACGGGTGATCCTTTGTTCGTTCTGATCCGGCCATTTTCAGAAAACCGCGCGCGGCTTCGCCCGTTTTCAGCGCTTCTTTAGAGGAAAGATCGTATACGCCGCGTCCGGCATGCGTTTCCAAATAACTCAGCGGTTTGTCCTTTTGTGTCAGACGGTGCAATAAAATGCACAAAGACGCATGCTTGTGAACGTCGGCCGGATTGCCGGCATGATAAATGTGCTGATAAGACAGCATATCGGTTTCTCCCCGTATAATATGACAAGCCAGTATAAAAGTCCCTTTGCCGTATTGCCAGATTTTTTAAACCTTTTGTCGTCAAAGCATTGCCCGGCCGTCAAAAAAATCACAAAACAGTTGAAAATTTTTCTAAATTATTACATAATGTTATAATTTAAAGGGTCAAGGCAATGCAAGAAAAAACAAAAGGATCAAAAAACCGGCAAAGAAAAACGGTGTCGGACAATTCTTTTTCTGCGGAAGAAATGAGTCGATATTTAATTTCAACAGTTAAGGAAGTTATCGAGGTTTCACGTCGTCCCGTTCCCGTTTTGGATAAAAACGGCGCGCCGACGGGGGCTGTCGAATATCAGTCTGCGACAGTGTTAAAAGCGTGTGAATTGATGGCCAAGCTGATGGGATCCATCAAGGAAACGGACGCTAAGGGCGTATCGGTTCAGATTGTTTCTTATCGTGATGATTCGGGATCAGAAGAATCTTCGTCGGGGTCATAGTCATGGAATAAAAATTCGGCTTCGGATCCTTTGATTTTCGGGTTGCGGTCAATGTAATCATAGGCTGTTTTATGAAAAACGTCTTCGATATCTTGGTCGGCGCCCTGATTGATCAAAGTAATGACAACGGCCGGATTTGAATTATAACGCACGGCGAAAAACAAAGCGGTTTGTCCTGTGTCGGGCGTGCGGGCGTTAACTTCGGCACCGCTTTTGATCAGTGCGAAAATGACACCGGGGTGCGGGTTGTGCATTGCGGCCAACATTAAAACGCTGCGTCCCTGTTCGTCCCGGGCGTTAACTTCGGCGCCGTTTTCAATCAGTGTGCTGATCACATATTCATTGGCTGTTTTTTTTATGACGGCTTCGATTAACGGTGTAAAACCTGCCGTTTGTGCCGCAGCCGGGACACAGAAAGTGAAAAAAAACAAAAAGAAACCGAAAATTTTCATGTAAGAATTTTCTTGCAGAACCGAATAAAAAAGCCCGTTTAACGGGCTTTCTGTGCTGTAAAACAAAGCGGATTAGCGCATTTTTGTTTCTTTGAAAACAACGTGCTTGCGCGCTTTCGGGTCATACTTTTTCAACTGTAATTTTTCCGTTTTTGTACGCGGATTTTTTTTCGTTGTATAAAAGTATCCCGTTCCGGCCGTGCTTTCCAGTTTAATCTGTAATGTTGCGGGTTTTGCCATGACAAAGATTCCCTTAAAAAATCAAAACAATACCAAAAAAATACGCTATTTTTCAGCCGAGTCAAGCGAAAAATAAGTCAAAGACCGCTCATATCTGTCATGATCCAGCAACAGTTCGCGTGCAATTTCGTCATCGGCCGGGTTGTCTTTGCGCGACTGGGGCGGACAGCTCATCAGGGCTTTGCGTTTAAATTTGTATGTTCCCGTTTGCCACGGTTTTAGCTGAGTCTGTGCGACAGGCGGAGGGTCAAGTGTTAGAAGTGTTTTTCCCGATGTGCAGATATTCGGATAAAGACCGTAAGTCTGCGGCGAATATCCCGACGGCAGATAGAATTGCGCCCATGTCAGGTATATCTGGCCGCCGTCGGGCAAAGGATCGTTTGCCTGAATGACGCCTTTGCCGTAAGTCGGTGTGCCGACAATAACGGCATGACGATATTCCTGTAAAACGCCTGCAAAGAATTCCGCGCTGGACGCTGTTTTTGAATCCGTCAGGACAGCGATCGGGTAAACGGGGCGGTTTTTTTTCGGTGTTGAGGTATACTGCTGTTCCGTTTGTTCCAGACGGCCTTTTGTTTTTATCATCAACAGGTTTTCGGGCAAGAACAGGTCCGCGGCCAGAACGGCTTCTTTCAGCAAGCCGCCCGTGTTTGAACGCAGATCTATGATTAAACCGGCGGCTTTCATCTGCGCGGCTTTGTAAAGCGTGGCCTTTAACCCGGTTACGGTTTTTTGTGTAAAAGCCGCAATTTTGATGGTCATCAATTTGTCTTTTTCATCAAAAAAATATGTGACGGGCGAAGCGGATACCTGCGTGCGTTTTAAAGTTCTTTGTTGTGTCTTGCCGTCTTTGCGCAGGGTTAGGAATATTTCGGAACCGTCTTCGCCGCGCAAGAGGTTTAAAATCTGAATCCGCGATAATTCCGTTACTTCTTTTCCGTCAATCGCCGAAATTCTGTCACCGACGGCCAAATCGGAATGAGCCGCCGATCCGCCGGGCAGAATGTCCGTTATTTCCAGATATTTGCCGATCCGACGATAGGCAATGCCGATGCCGGCCGGCTTTTTTAACGCCAGAGGTTCCGCCGGATCCGGTCCCGCGTAATGAGAATAAGAGTCTATCGTTCCCAACGCCGCATTAAGGAAAATATTGAAAAATTCTTCGGCATCAGCCTTTTGCGCTTTCGGAGAATAAGGACGGGCGGCTACCGCTGCCGCCAGTGTCAGTCGCGTCCAGTTCGCGCAGTCTTCGTCCGCCGGCGCGCTGAAACTTTTTAATATTTTTCCGTCCGCCAGAATTAAAACGCGCTTGCCGTCTTTCATCACATTGATTTTCTGATCAATGGTTGACAGACTTTTGACGCTTGCGAACGCCAGCTGGCTGGCCGTAACGGACGTCAGCGACTTCGTCGTGATCAGATCGCAGGCAGCCTGCAACGTTTCCTGCATGCGCCCGATGGGCAGCTGTGTATATCCCAAAACCGTTTCCCACCAGACGGGAACATTTGTTTCCTGCGCAAAAACCGGAAAAACAGACAGGAAATAAAACAGGCAGCAGGAAAAACAACGGCGCATGGTTACTTCCTTTTTGATTTACGCGCACCCGATTTGTGTTTTTTGTTTTTGCGCTTTTCGTGTTTTAAACGGGCAGGGCGCGCGCGTTGCGTTTGTCCCGTTCCCAAAATATGAAACAGAAGCCCGCCTGTGACCGGCGATGCTTCGGCCAATGTCATAAAAACGTGTTCGCCCAGTTCAAACGTGTTGCCCGTGGACGATCCGAACAGGCGGTGGCGTTCTTCGTCATGGACATAGTAATCGTTCGGCAGCGAAGAAATCGGGATTAAGCCGTCCGCCCCGATATCGTCGACGGTGACAAACAGGCCGAAACGGCTGACACCGTTAATGACGCCGCCGAATCGTTCGCCGATTCTGTCCTTTAAATAGGCAGACAGATAACGTTCTTCCGCATCGCGTTCCGCCGCGGCGGCACGGCGTTCGGTTGCCGAAATATGATCGCCCAAATCTTCCAGATCCGCAATTAAATCGCCGTCTTCGTCAATTAAGCCGTCATTGCCCAGTTTCAGTGCGGAAATCAGCCCGCGATGTACCAGCAAATCGGCATACCGCCGGATCGGCGACGTAAAGTGCGCGTAACGTTCCAAAGCCAGCCCGAAATGCCCCAGATTTTCGGGACTGTAACGTGCTTGGCTTTGCGAACGCAGAACCAGTTCGTTGATCATGGCCGCCCGAGGCGTACCGCGGACTTTATCCAGAATTTTATTTAAATCATCGCTTTGCAATTTGCCGGTTTTTCCTGCCTTGATGCCGATGGTTCCAAGAAATGTCTGCAAGGCGGCGGATTTTTCCGCACTGGGGGATTCATGAATGCGGTACATGGCGGGAACGTTGTGTTCTTCCAGCGTTTCGGCGGCGGCGACATTCGCCAGAATCATAAATTCTTCAACGGTTTTATGACTGTCCAAACGTTCGCGCGGCATAATTGATCTGACTTGTCCTTTGTCGTCCAGATCTATTTCGCGTTCAATAACGTCCAATTCCAGTGCGCCGCGTTTTTTCCGCGCCTGTGCCAAAACCAGATAAGCTCCTCGCAGATCCTGTAAATGACGGCGCAGATCGGCGTTCATTTCCTTTAGTCCGCCGTCAAAAACTTTCTGAACTTCGTGATAATTCAGACGTGCCGCCGAACGCATCATGGCGCGGACGAATTTATGACGGATCAGTCGGCCGTTTTTGTTAATCCATAAATGCACCGCCAAACACGGGCGATCCAACCCGGGCTTTAACGAACACAAGTCCGCCGACAGCTTTTCGGGCAACATCGGAATACAGCGATCGGGGAAATAAACGGAATTGCCGCGTTCGCGCGCACAGTCGTCCAACGCTGTTCCCGGACGCACGAAATAAGCGACATCGGCAATCGCCACAATGATATGCCAGCCGCCTTTGTTTTTTTTGTCTTCGTCCGGTTCGGCAAAAACGGCATCGTCAAAATCGCGCGCGTCTTCGCCGTCAATCGTAACCAAAGGAATGTCGCGCAGATCCGTTCGCTTTTTCATACCGGGCAGCTTGGCTTTTGCCGCCTGTTTTAGGGCTTCTTCTGAAAATTCCGTCGGAATGGCATGCAGATGCAAAGCAATCAGACTGGCCGCCCGCGGCGCGTCCGCCCGGCCGATGACTTCGACGACTTTCGCATGGCGTGCCGTACCGCCGAAAACGGAACTTAACACTTCGGCAATAACAACGTCGCCGTTTTTGGCTTTGCCCGCATGATCGCGGTCGACGATATAGTTTTGGTGCAGTCGCCGATCAACCGATAAGATCCGTCCGCCTTTGCCCGAAGTCGTGTCGAATACGCCGACAACCCGGTTCGGTTTTTCGGATAAACGCCGGACAACCGCGCCGTGAAAAAACTTTTTGCCTTTCGGCGTTAATTTCAAAACGACCAGATCGCCTTCTTTGGGCGGCGGCCGCAGCCGTCCCAAATCGGTAATCAGAATTTGCGGTCTTGACGTCGGCTTGTCCCAATTCAAAGGCCGGGCAACAAGCTCGCCGTCCGAATCCGTCCCCGTGATTTCGCACGGGCACAGTTCCGGCAGACCGTCCGCGGCAATCATCTTTTTCCCGGACAGTTGTTCGATTTTGCCGGAAGTCTTTAATTCCTTCAGCATTTCTTTCAGCTTTGCCTTGTCGTCGCCCTTGATGTGAAAAGCGCGCGCAATCTCCCGTTTGCCGACTTTGCCGGGATTATCGTTTAAAAAGGCGATGATCTCGCTCATAGCGGGCAGGGGCGCTTTGGAGTTGCTCATGCTTTTTTTGCCTTTGTTGTCTTTTTCTTTGCCGTTTTTTTCGTCGTCGTCTTTGTTTTTGCGGCGGTTTTGGGGGGCTTTTCGGCTTTGGCGGCTAACAGGGCGACGGCTTCTTGCATTGTCGGCAGGCGGTTTTCATCGCGGATTGCTTTGGGAATCGAAGCAATGACGCTGCCGTGCTTGATATACGGACCGAAACGACCGGAACTGGCAATGACGGGTTTGCCGTCTGCCGGGTGCGGACCGATTTCCTGCGGCGGCGTTTTTTCTTTGACGTTTGCCAGCAATTCCAAGGCACGCGGCAGAGTAATCGTTAAAACGTTATCCGCAGCCGTTAAAGATTTAAAAGTTGATCCGATTTTTAAATACGGGCCGAACCGACCGATACCGGCCTGAATTTCCTGTCCGGTTTCCGGGTGAACGCCTAAAGTGCGCGGCAATGCCAGCAGAGCCAAAGCCTGATCCAGCGTAACGTCGACGGGATTCATGGCGCGGGGCAAAGAGGTGCGTTTTGTTGCCGATTTGTCTTTCTTTTCACCTTTTTTGGGTTTAGACACTTCTTTGCCTTCCTGGACATACCAGCCGTAAGGCCCTTTGCGCAAGACGACTTTTTCACCGTTTTCGGGATTTGTTCCCAATTCTTTTAAATCAGGTTCTTCTTCATCATTTTCTTCGGTTTCCTGTGTGCCGAAAGGCCGCGTATAACGACATTCGGGATAATTCGAACACCCAATGAATGCGCCGAACTTACCGATTTTCAGACTCAGACGTCCGCCTTTGGTTTTGCCGCATTCGGGGCAGATTCTGTCTTCGGGTGCGGCAAACAGATGTTCGGACAGACTTTCTTCCAGTCGATTTAAAATATCCGTAATGGTCAGCGGTTCAACCGTTTTGACCGTTGTGTCAAAGTTTTTCCAAAAAGTGCGCAGAAGTTCTTTCCAATTCAATTTGTCGGCGGAAATGTCATCCAAAGAATTTTCCAGATCCGCGGTAAAGTCATATTGCACGTATTTGTTAAAGAAGTTTTCCATAAACGCCGTGACGATCCGGCCGCGGTCTTCGGGAATAAAGCGGCGTTTTTCCAGCCGGACGTACTTTCTGTCCTGCAGAACGGACAAAATGGACGCATAGGTGGACGGGCGGCCGATTCCCAGTTCTTCCAGTTTTTTGACCAGGCTGGCTTCGGAATACCGCGGCGGCGGCTGGGTGAAATGCTGTTCGGGGCGGACGGCTTTTTGATCCAAGTGTTCTCCGGTTGCCATTTGCGGCAGAATAACGCCGTTTTCTTCGTCACCGTCATCCAGCCCTTCGTGATAAACTCTTAAAAAACCGTCGAAAGCAATCGTCTGTCCCGTGGCGCGCAAAACGATCTGTCCGTCGCGTGACGGGCAGTCTACGGCCATTTTATTGATTTCGGCACTTTGCATCTGCGACGCCAGCGCCCGTTTATAAATCAGTTCGTACAATGCTTTCATGTCTTTGTTTAAATAGTGCGCCATCTGTTCGGGACGGCGGTGCAAAGACGTCGGGCGGATTGCTTCGTGCGCTTCTTGCGCGTTTTTGACGTTGTTTTTATAATAGCGCGGTTTTTCGGGGATATAGTTGCTGCCAAAGTCATCGGCAATAACGGCGCGTGCTTCGGCAATCGCTTCCTGCGCCATTTGAATGCCGTCCGTTCTCATATACGTGATCAGACCGACGGTTTCCCCGCCGATGTCGATCCCTTCGTACAGCTGTTGTGCCAGCTGCATGGTCTTTTTGGCGGAAAAGAACAGTTTGCGGGCGGCTTCCTGCTGCAAAGTCGACGTCGTAAACGGCGGTGCGGGAGACCGTTTGACCGTTTTGCGTTCAATCAATCCGACATCAAAAGTCGCCGATTCGATTTTCTTTTGCGCGTTTAAAGCTTCCTGTTGGTTTGATAAAGTGAATTTGCCGACTTTTTCACCGTTTAAAACGGACAAATGCGTTGTAAACAAATCGGCCCGCGGCGTCATAAAGTCCGTGTCAATCGTCCAGTATTCCTGCGCCTTAAAAGCTTCAATCTCATTTTCGCGTTCGCACACCAAACGCAAAGCAACCGACTGAACGCGCCCGGCCGACCGGCTGCCCGGCAGCTTGCGCCACAAAACCGGAGAAATCGTAAACCCGACCAAATAGTCCAAAGCGCGCCGGGCCAGATAAGCATCAACCAAAGGCATATCGATTTCGCGCGGGTTTTTCATGGCATTGGCCACGGCGGTTTTTGTGATTTCGTTAAAAACGACACGCTTTAATGTTTTGTTTTTCAGTTTGCCGCGGCGGTTTAATTCCTGAACAACGTGCCAGGCAATAGCTTCTCCTTCCCGGTCCGGGTCGGTTGCCAGATAGACGGTGTCGGCTTTGGCAACGGCAGCGGCAATGGCTTTGATATGTTTTTCGTCCTTTGGTTCTATTGCCCAATCCATGGCGAAATCTTCATCGGGGCGCACCGAACCGTTTTTTGCCGGCAGATCGCGGATATGTCCGAAACTGGCAATGACTTCAAAATTATTCCCCAGATATTTGTTGATTGTTTTTGCTTTTGCAGGTGATTCGACAATAACAACGTCCATGACTGTTTGCCTTTACAAAGAAGTAATACGTATGATCTTGTTGCCCGGCAGGCGTTCGATTTGTCCGCCCAGTTCCAATTCCACTAATAAAACCGAAATTACGCTGGCTGGCAAGCCCGTTTCCCGAATCAGCATATCTATTTCAACGGGCGATCCGTCCAGCAAAGCCAAAAGATCCGCTCTGTCCCGGTCGCTGGGTTCCGGGAAAACAACTGGTTCGTCCGGCAAAGATATGGGGTCGTTTTCTTCGGTTTCGCTGAATGAAAAGAAAGAAGGTGCTTTTAATTGTTCAATAATATCTTCGGCCGATTCGACCAAAGGCGCGCCGTTTTTAATCAGATAATTAACGCCGGCAGCTCTGGGATCCAAAGGCGATGCCGGCACGGCAAAAACGTCTTTTCCCTGTTCCAAAGCTTTGTTTGCCGTGATCAAAGATCCCGAACGCAGTGTTGCTTCAATCACCACCAGCCCCAGTGCCAGCCCGGCAATGATTCGGTTTCTTTGCGGAAAATGGGACGGTTGCGGTTTTGTATTAAAGGCATATTCGGAAATCAACACGCCTTTTTGACGAACGGCATCATATATTCTGCGGTTTTGTTCGGGATATACGACATTGATTCCCGTTCCCAAGACAGCTGTCGTCGAGGCGTTTTCGTCGGCCGTATACAAAGCACCGTCATGGGCGGCGGCGTCAATCCCCAAGGCCAGACCGGAAACAACGCTGTAGCCGGCTTTGACCAAATCCGAAGCAATATGACGTGCGATATTTTTGCCGTTGACCGAAGCGTTTCTGGTTCCGACAATGGCAACATGAGGCTTTTTTAACAAGACTTTGTTGCCCATAACCGACAAAACGGGCGGAGCATCGGGTAAAGCAGCCAGCTGTTCGGGGTAGTCTTCTTCGCCAAAAAAGAGCATTTCGGCACCGACCTTCAGCGTTGCCTCAATTTCTTTTTCGGCTTCTTCTCGAGGACAGATTTTTAACGGTTTGCGCAAACCGCCTTTGCGTGCCTTTTCCGGCAGAACTTTTAAGGCTTCCTGCGCCGTTTTAAAGTGATCAATTAAAATGCGAAACGTAACGGGTCCGACATTTTCGGATCTGAACAAACGCAGACGATTTATTTTTTCTTCTTGATTCAAGGGACTATTCCGTTTTTTTCTTCAGTTTAATTTTTGTTTCTTCGCCGTGGAACAACCGGGAAATATTTGCACGGTGGCGAATAACGGACAGCAGCGCCAGAAAAGCATAAAAATAAACATATTCCGGGGTGGCAAAAAAATACGCGTATACCGGCGCTAAAACCAAAGCCGTTAAGGCCGATAAAGAAGAATAACGGAAAATCAAAGCCATGATCAGCCATGTCACGCAAGACAATAAACCGGCCTGCCAGCACGTGGCCAGCAGCATGCCCAGCGTTGCCGCAACGCCTTTGCCGCCTTTGAATTTCAGCCAGACGGGAAAGTTATGTCCCAAAACGCCGGCCGTTCCGGCAATCAAAGCCGCCGTATCGCTGATGCCTTCTTCGGGAACGCAGTAATAAGCAATTCCCGCCGCCAACGCTGCTTTTCCCGAATCACATAACAGCGTCAGCAAAGCCAGATCTTTGCGTCCGGTTCTTAAAACGTTTGTTGCGCCGATATTTCCTGATCCGATTTTTCTGATATCCCCCAGGCCGGCCAGGCGGGTAAAAACAATGCCGAACGGAACGGATCCCAGCAGATATCCCAAAATACCCGATAAAACAAGAAGAGATGTATCGCTCATGACGCAAACCTCAATAATTAGTTTTGAAAAGAAGATATAACGTTATTAAGAGTTTCTGCAACTGTTTTAAAATGACAATTTTCTGAAAACATGATTTGCGACAGCGTTTTGCGCCAAACGGCAGCGCCGGGGCATCCTTTGAACAAATTCAGCCAGTGTCGCATGATCAAATGCGGGCGGACACCGTTATTCATGTTTTCTTCCAAATACAAAAGCATATCCCGTATGGCTTGGTGTCGCGATATAACGGGCGTTTTTTGTTCGAAAATTATCTGGTCCGCCCGGGCCAGCAGGTACGGATTGCCGTAAACGGCGCGTCCGATCATAACACCGTCAACGTGATTTAAATGATCCAGAGCCGATTCCAAAGAATCGATATTGCCGTTAATCGAAACGGTTAAAGGCGCAAAGGTCTGTTTAAAACGATAAATCAGGTCATAATTTAACGCGGGGCGTTCTCTGTTTTGTCTGGGGGTCATGCCTTTTAATTTTGCTTTTCGCGCATGAATAATGATTTCCGAAATCCCGGCTTTTTCCGCCAGTTGTGCGCAACGGCACAAATCTTCGAACCCGTCGGAATCAGGTGTCATTTCTTCCAAAGCGATTCTGGTTTTTAAAGAAACCGGAACCGCGGTGTTTTCTTTCATCGCCGCCAGACAGTCGGCAATTAACACGGGATCGCGGCGTAAGGCGGCCCCGAAACTGCCGGCGGAAACGCGTTCGGACGGGCACCCGGCATTCAGATTAATGCCGTCATAATGAAACGGCGCGGCCGCTCGGCAGGCCTTTGCCAGCAATTCGGGATCCGATCCGCCCAACTGTAAAACCAGCGGCCGTTCCTGCGGATCAAACGACAGCAGCTTTTCTGTATCGCCGAAAACAACCGCCTGTGCCGTAATCATTTCGCTGTACAGTTGTACGCAACGTGACAGGCGTCGGATAAAATAACGAAAGTGCCTGTCCGTCCAATCCATCATCGGCGCGACGGACAAACGCGACGGCGCATAAATCATGGAAGAGCCGCCAAATAAGACAGCAGCATTTCTTTAAAAGCTTCTTTGTCGACTTTATGCGTGACCAGGCAGTTTCTTTTTGATCCTTCTTCAAAAGTGGTCATGCCGAATTTTTCGCTGTCGGGATCCGTATTGACCAGAACCGTGCCGTATCTGCCGGAAAACAAAGCCGGGCGGATCAGACAGCCGACGGCGCACGGATCATACAAAGACGTCCCCGTTTCCGGGGCGATGCCGTCCTTGGACAGCTTTGCCAGATGAGCCGATAATGTCTTTGCCGTCGCGTCCAGCAAATCGGCGCTGATTGTACCGCAGCGCGTATTTAAATCGCGCATTTTTTCAATAAAAGCTTTGTCGGCAACGGCCTGCATGCCGACTTCCATCGGAATGACGGTCACGCGTTCGGCCATATCAAAAACGATTTGCGCGGCATGAGGATCCGCCAGCATATTAAATTCGGCATAAGGCGTTGCATTGCCGCGCGGCCCGTCTTCACAAAAAGCGCCGCCCATAATAATCAGTTCACGGATTCTGGAAACGGTTTTCGGTTCTTTTAAAAAGACGGTCGCGATATTTGTTAAAGGTCCGATTGCCAACAGGCTGATTTCTTTTTCCGGCGATTTCATCAAAGATCTGATGATAAAATCAACGGCGTTTTCTTCCTCTTTTTTGTTGTCGGGCGTACCGAAATCCAATCCGGCCAGACCATCGGAACCGTGAATCCATTCGGCATTCAATATCGTGCGTTTCAGCGGTCTGTCGCAGCCTTTATAAACGGGAATGTCCGTATGCCAGGCAAAATCGCACAGCCGCCGGATATTGTATTCGGCTTTGTCAACGCCGACATTGCCGTTGACGGCCGTCATGCCGATTATTTCCAAATCTGAATCCGCCATAGCCATAAACAAGGCAATCGCATCGTCAATGCCCGGATCCGTATCGATGATGATTTTGGTTTTCGCGCTCATGGATTTTTCCTTAACAGATAAAAAGTGATTAGAAAATAAAAGGGAATTGGCGGGAAATCAATCTTTTTTCGTTTGCCCCGGTGTTGAATGAAAAAACAGTTGAAATATTTTAAATGTGAATGTTATCTGAAAGCAGGCAGGTATTTAAAAAAGGAGCTTGTTGATGAAAATAATAGCGGTTGTTAATTTGGTGTTGCTGTTGGTTTTGGCGGCGGCCGGTTTCGGTTATTGGAAATCGGAACGCGGATCCGAAGTTTTAAAGGGAAAGGATTGGACGGCCAAAAAGTACGGTTCGGTTTATGTTGTCAGTATTAATACACAGGCAGAACTGGTCGGCGCTTTGAATGATTTTGCGAAAACGGCGGGCGTTACGCTGGGCAGTGTCGGCGGTATCGGTGCCGTTAACGAAGCCACGTTGCGTTTTTTTGATCCGCAGACCAAAAACTATGTGGATAAAACGTTTAACGGGCAAATGGAAATTACGAACTTAACCGGAAACATTTCTACCAAAGACGGGCAGCTTTATACGCATTATCATATTACTTTGGGGAATGACAATTATAACGCTTTGGCCGGGCATCTGCTTGATGCGCGCATTAACGGGGCAGGGGAATTTTTTGTCCGTGCCGTCAAAGGCGGACATCTGGAACGTACGTTTGATCCGGAAATCGGATTGAACTTTTATGATTTTGAAAAATAAATCCGATAATGAAAAAAGCCTTCCGCAGAAGGCTTTTTTTCTGTCCGAAAGGATAAATTGTCAAATACCGCCGGTCGATGACATATTTTAAATATGCAAAATACGGATTGGTACAACTTGTTGGCAAAACCGCTTTTTACGCCGCCCGATCAGGTTTTTATGATCGTCTGGCCGGCGTTATATACAATGATGGCCGTTTCTTTATGGTTTATTATCCGCAAAGATCCGAGCAAAGAAAAAACAAAAGCGATTCTGATTTTTTTTGTTCAATTATTGTTTAATCTTGCCTGGCCGGCTGTTTTTTTCGGCGCAAAATCGGCCGGAGGAGCTTTAGTCGTCCTGATCTGCCTTTTATTCTTTTTGTTTTACACGATCTTTCTTTTTTACAAACAATCCGAAGCGTCTGCTTTTTTGCTGATCCCGTATGCGTTTTGGTGTGTCTTTGCGCTATACTTGAATATCGGGATCGTTCTGTTGAACTGAGAAAATATCACTCTGTTTCAGAGTCTTCGATAAAAGAATGACTCATGATAAAAAACTCGTCCTGGCTGGGAAGATACTTCTTTTCCATCGGCTCAAGGGTGTCATCATAACGTTGCGCTTCTTCTTCGTTGACGGCCATGACGGGACTGTCCTTGTAAACCCATTGGTGATTATCCAGAGCGTGAGGGATCAGTTCTTTGACCATCATTGCCGCCGGATATTTGTTGTTTTCAAGGCAGACATTGTATTTCTTGCAACTTTTAAAGCCACGGCAAACGTAATTGGAAGGACTGCCGAATATCACAATGACATCGTATCCCAGTTCCACAGCTTTTTTAAAGGAATGTTCCATAAGCTTTTTCCCGAACCCCATTCTTTGATAAGCCGGTAAGATGCAGACGGGACCGAACGTCAGAATGTCTTTTTGGTGTCCTTCCTCATTGATCAGTTTTGCTTTTGTATACATAATGTTACCGATGACTTCGCCGTTTAATTCCAACACGAAATCCAGTTCGGCAATAAAGTCTTTATGCGTTCGCATGAGATGAACCAAATAATGTTCCACGCAACCGGGGCGATAAAGATTGTAGAAAGCTTTTCTGGTAATGCTTTCGACAACTGCCTGATCACTTTTTCGTTCATTTCTGATTTTAATCGTTTGTTCCATAAACTTTCCTTTGGTTAATTCAGACCGTTACGGGAAAACAGGTCTTATAATCGGTTCATTATATCAAGTTTGATCTGTCATGTTTGAGTTTTCTTGTTGCTGAATAAAAGTAAAGCTTAGTTATATTTTCCTTTTTCTGCTTTTTCGGTATTAAGACACACTCTTTACCGAGGCCGTAAAAAAACAGATAAGAAATAATTACGTTTTTTATATTTTATCTTATGTCGCTGAGAGGAATAAATAATTTTCTGAATTCGATGCATTTCAGATCGCCATACGGCGTTATTGATACAGGACAGAAATTTTTTTCTTTCAGTTGCGGATTATAGTATCTTTGAAGGGGGGTGTTTGGATTTTTATATAAAAAGATTGTATCGGAAAATAGAATATCTTCTTTTAAAATTTTTGCTTCTTCATTATACATATAAGGTTTTACATTTAAAAGAAATTTTAATGTAAATCCGAATTTTTTTGGTAAATTTTGCAAATTATAATGATTTATTATATTATTGTATTTGTTATTTTTAATAAAATCATCAAAAGGATATTTAATATATTCCCCTATGCAGAGAACTTTTTTATCTTTGAACAAATTTTGTAAACTATTGTTATATAGAAAATCCTCGCATTCAAGAATGTAAATTTCATTATCTTTTAAATTATAAGCTTTGTTGTTAACGTATAATATATTTCTTGCGGAATTAAAGAAAGAATTCTGTAAATTTACGATATTAGGAACAAGAACCGGATTGACTTCAAGCGTTTCCAAATTAAAAAAATCTTTTTCAATGATATAAAAGTTTAAAGCCATCTCCTCTCTTTTGATAAAATGGAAATATTTATGATCCAAGTATTGCGGCGACGCATAATAGACATCTGAAAAATTATCGGCAAAAAAATGTTCTGCCGCCACTCTGTCTTGTTCACGTTTTATGGAGAGGCATGTCGGGACACCAATTAAAAAAAGAAAGAACATTAAAAAAACTTTCTTATAATGACGCACAACGCGAAAAGTTGCATGAAAAGAGATCAAAAGAGGCAATGCCAAGGGAATTAATAAAACCCATTGGTAAGCAAAGTCAATAATCCAGCTTAAAGATACGGATAAATAGCAAAGCAGAAAAAATCCGTAGGAAAATACAGAAAAAGATGAAAAATGCCCATTGTTTAATTTATAATATTTTTTCATTATGACTGCATAAAAAACAGCAGCTGCAGATGTTCCGATACAAATTAAAATATAAAAAATAACAATTCCCACTTATGTATCCTTAAAATGGTTATTTTATAAAATAAAAAAGATGAAGAATATTTTATCAACAGATCTTGTTCTTTTCAACAGGGCAGAGGCTATTATCGCAGAAACAGCATTTGTACAAAACAGTATACTGAAAAAAGATAATAGGATTTAAAGAAAAAACACCAGAATTCTGAAGGATCAGGAGGAAGAATAGTCTCTTTACTGATCAAATTCGTCGCTGCGTTACATTCAGGTAGTTTAGATTAAATTGTTTTTGATCCGTTTATTGGCAGAGAAAATGTTTGCGTCATCTGTTTGGTTTTAGAGTTAAACTTTTTCGACGTAGAAGGAGAACAACGATATTTTGATGCCGCATGTTTTAGGGCCAAACAAAGTATAAAAGAGTCTAAAAAGCGCATCGGAAATGTCTAAAATCCGCCGCCGCGTTACAGTTAAAACTAAGTTGCGTTTCGGTTAAAACCATCTTGCGCGCTACAAAAATAAAACCCCTGCAAAAAATTGGTGATGGAGCGTGCCGGGGTAGTTCGCGATGCTCACCCCTCGAAGGGGGCCGCTCGGACAAAAGTCCTGCGCGTCGTCACCTGACGGTGACCGAACCCTCCGGCTTCGGATCAGGCCGCTCAAAACCAAAATAAAACCCCTGCAAAAAATTGCAGGGGTTTTATTTTGGTGAGCGTGCCGGGATTCGAACCCGGGGCCACTTGATTAAAAGTCAAGTGCTCTACCGGCTGAGCTACACGCCCTTCACGAAACGACAACATATAGACCTATCTGCTTTAGGTCAATAGTTTTTTTTCTTTTTTTTAAAAAATTATGCTGTCAGTTCAGCAATGGCTTTTTCCGTTGTCTCATTCCATGTTCTGAAAACGTTTATATTGGCCTCGTATGCAAAGGACGCCGTCATCATATTTACGGTTTCCTCAATAAAAACATTTTCGTTGGCAGTAAAAGCCGTTGACGAAACATCAAGAGCCCGGACACCGTTAACCGGCTCTGCGGCTGTTTGTTCCGGTTGTTCGGGAACACTGAAAGCATTAACAATCTTATCGGCGCTTTTTTCAAAGCGAACCTGCGCCGCCTGCATGCCCGATAAAGCTGTTCCCGCAATCCTCATGTGAATTTCTCCGCCTTTATCCGAATCCCTGTGTTTTTTTCTTTAAAGGCTCATCGGATTGTTCAATCGTGCGTTCATATGTTTCAACGTGTTTTTCAACCTCCTGAAGAGAAATAAAAGGAATGTCACGTTCCTGAAACTGCAGCTGAACCTCTGTGGACATTTCCCCGTTTAATGTCGGTAAAGGTACGGAAATTGCTGATTCCTGTTGATCCTGTTCGGGGATATAAACAGGCGCATCTTCCCCACCCAGTAAATACTGTTCTGTTGCGGATCCGATATTTGCGGAATCATTGACGGCAGAAATAGATGATGTCACGGACGCCGGCGATGCCGCGCGAACGCCGTTCAGCTTTACGATCGAGGTCGTATGCCCTACTGGCACACCTGATGTGACCTTTGCAGATGACATTTCTATCCACCTTTAAAAGAATTCTTTTCTAAGAGAATACTCTCATTTTTTTGTGTTTTTGTCAATAAAAATAGAAAAATGAACAACAGACTTTTTTGTTTATTTTAAACCGTAATGTAAAAGCAACGATTCATCATTGGCAATCGCATCGATATGATCGACGGCGGCAATTGTTCCGTGATCCAGAATGACGGCCTGCTGACAGATTTTTTGCGCGACGTTTAAATCATGAGTCGCAATAACACACGTTTGGGATAAAGAATTCAAAATATCGGTTAATTCCCGTTTTCCGCGGGGATCCAGCTGTCCGGTCGGTTCGTCCAACAACAAAATATCAGGATCCAAAACCAAAACGCCGGCCAAAGCAACGCGTTTTTTTTCTCCGCCGGAAAGTTCGCGACAAGGAACGTCTTTTAAATCGGAAATACGAAAGCGTTTCAGTATTTTTAGCAATTTTTCTTCGATCTGTTCTTTATTCAGGCCGGCATTGATTAATCCGAAACGGATATCGTCTCCGACCGTCGGCATAAACAATTGGTCGTCCGGATTTTGAAAAATAAATCCGGTTCGTCCCGTTAATCCGGTTAGTTCGCCTTGATCGGGACGGATTATGCCCGCCAGAATATTCAGCAGGCTTGATTTTCCGGCGCCGTTAACGCCTAACAGAGCCGTCTTTACGCCGGATTGCAGTGTTAAGGAAATGTCGGATAAAGCTTTTCTTCCCGTCGGATAGGTCAAAGAAATGTGTTGCAGCGTAATCATGACAGCCACTTTGTTAAAATAAAGCACAATAAAACGGCCAATAAAGAAACAACAATGTCTTTCAGGTAAATACGCGCCGCAGGAAACGGCGCCGTCTGAAAATTAAAGTTGCGAACGGTCATGGCCTTGTGAATTCTGTCCGCGCGATCCAGACAGCGCAATAGCAGATTTCCGGCCAAAAAACTCCATTCTCCGGTTTTTGGCAGAAAGCGTCGGGAACGCAAACGAAAAGCCCGGGTTAAATTCACGGCTTCGTATGAAATCAAATTCAGATACCGGCTGATAAAAAACAGCTGAAAGATAAAAAAACGCGGAAATTTCAAAGTGTTTAACACGGCCAGAACGTCTTCTATGCGGGTCGTGGCGGCAAAAATCAAAGCGGCCAGGCAGCAGATAAAAGCTTTTAAAACCAAAACAACCGTAAAAATCGGCGGAGCAAAAAATAAGTTTCCGACCGCCAGACAAAATACCGGAATAACAACCGGCACGCACAACCGCAGCGGAATCTTGATTTTGATCAGAGCCGCTGTCGGAAAAAAAGCAAAAAAACACGTTTCTTTAAAAGCGTCTGAAGGCAAACCGGTAACGGTTATCACATACGTTACGGTGATCACCAGTTTTGAAAAAGGAGAAATCAAACCGACGATGCCTTTCTTTTACAAACGGTTTTAATCAAAGCAAAAATAACAACAGTCGTAATCAAAACGCCGGTAATTCCGGCCAAAGCCGTGCTGTCGGCAATCATGTAATCGGCAAATACGGCCTGAATCGATGCCGGCAGTTCAAAAGACTCTCCGGCCGTTTTTAAGATGCTCCATTCCAGTCCGTCCGGCAGTTCGGAAGCCGTTAAGGATAAGGCTCCTGCCGTAATCAAAGCTGCCAGCCCTAATCCGAAACAGGCCTTGGGTTCCGCACTTTCGTTGTTTTCCGCAAACAATTCGGGACGATATTGGTATAAAAAAGCCAGAATTAATCCGCTGGCAATTCCTTCAACCAGTCCGATCGCCAAATGAATCGGCAGCATTAATGCCGCAAAAACGCCAAAAGGCAGGCTGGTTACTCCGGAACAAAAAGTTTCAACCACCACGGCAAAAGCACCTAATTCCATACTGAGCAATGCCGATAAAATACTGGCAGTCATTAACCGTTTTTTTGTTATTCCTTTGGCCGTTATCGGTTTGAAAATCAACGGATAAGCAATAAAGCAGGCAAAAAAGGCCATGTTAAAAACATTGCAACCATAGGCCAGCAAACCGCCGTCGGCAAACAATAAAGCCTGCAACAGCAAAATTGCCGCCATAATGGTAAAAGCGCGAAACGGCTTTAAAAGGGCCGCTAAAAACAAAGCACCGCCCAAATGGCCGCTGGATCCTGTCGCCGGTATGGCAAAATTAATCATCTGCGCCGCAAAAACAAAAGCGCCCAACACTCCGGCCAAAGAGGCAGTCCGGCTGTCAGTTTCGTGGCGTATGCGGTATAAGGAATACCCTAATATTCCGGCGGATACGGCGGTCATTACTCCGCCTGTGGCCGGAGAAACCAAAGCGTCTGCCATATGCATGATTTATTCTCCTTTTCTTGATTTCGAGGCTGTACTTTGAACAACGACAGGAACGACCCGGACGGCTTTTTCTGGCTGCGGACAGGCTGAAACGCAGGCACCGCAGCCGATACAGTATTGCGCCGCCAGAACGGCTTTGCGCCGGCCGTCAATTTCTTTGATTTCAACGGCTCCCTGCGGGCATTTTTCTGCACATGACCCGCATCCGATACATTTATCACGGAAAAACTGAGCCATCGCAATCCGGCGTTTCTGCTTTTCCGGCAGGCTCAGCGGCAAAATAGCTCCTGTCGGGCATATATCGGAACAGGCATTGCATTCATATAAACAATAGTTGTTTCCGTATTCCAGATGAACCGTTTGAAATTCTTTTGATTTCGGGCGCAGGACTTTACCTTTGCAGGCCGTAACGCATAACAGGCAATTTGTGCATTTGGCGGCAAAATCCTGCGGTGTTAGGGCTCCGGGCGGACAGATCGGACGCGGCATGTCCGATTTTATGGGAACCTTATCGATATATTCTGCAAATGCGGCACCGGCACCGATTGCTGCTGCCGTTGTAAAAGTGCCGGTTAAAAAACCGCGGCGGGATAAATCCGTTGCGGCCGGTTTTTTTTCTTTTTTATAAAAACCGACGGCTTTAACGGGGCATACAGCCGTACACTTTAAGCATCTGACACAGCGTTCGTTATCCAGCTTTTGTTGTTGCGGCGTAATGCAGCCGGCCGGACAAACCGAAGCGCATTTGCCGCATTTTACGCATTTTTCGTTCAGCCGCATTTTAAACGGGCTGATTTTGGCACACAGCCCCAAAATCGTACCGACGGGGCAGATCGAAGTGCAAAAAAGACGCTTTTTCCAAACGGTCAAGGCAAAAATAAAAACAAAGATCAATCCGCCGATCCAATAGCGCGGATTTTTAAAAAAAGCGATTATCCGTCCGAAATTGGAATACGGATCCAGCAATGCAAAAACGGAAATACTGCCGCAAGCCAGTGCCGCCACAGCAGCCCCGGCAACGGCATAACGCAGTTTTGCACGGTTTGAGTCCGGTTTTGATTTTCGCCGTGCCGCAAAAGCAATTATATCCTGCAAAAGGCCGAACGGGCAGATCAGCGAACAATAAAACCGCCCGAACAACACCGTTGTCAGCAAAATAATTCCGACAAGGCCGTAAGCTTTTCTGTCAAAAGCCGGAAACAGCTGAATTTTGACGACATCGGCCGGATTTTGAATACCGGCAAACACCAGGCAGACGGCGACAAACATAATGCCGGCCGCCGTCAACCGCAGCAAATAAGGCAAATTCTTTTTCATGCCTGATCCTGTGATATTTTCTGATACAAAGCGGCAATTTCTTTAAGCTTTTCACGAATGGGCAGATGCTGCGGACAATGCTGTTCGCATAAACCGCATTCAATGCATTTATCCGGTGTATTCCCGGACGGAGTCGCCAGATCGTATCCCCGTTTGAAAACATTATTTCTTCTGTTTTCGTCCGTTGTTTTATAAGTATTGTATGTGGCAAACATTGCCGAAATGGGAATCCCCATCGGGCAGTCTTTACAATAATCGCAGCCCGTGCAGGGAATGGCGCCGGCGGACATGTAAATCTGGCGCGCGCGTTCCAGTGTTTCGCGTTCTTTGTCCGTTAAGGCCCGGAAATCCGTCAGGGCGTTTACGTTTTCTTTTAAATGATCCATAACGTTCATGCCGCTTAAAACGGTTAAAACATTGGGTAAAGAGGCGACGTAACGCAATCCCCAAGACGCGGCGGGTGCATTCGGATCCGCCGTTTTCAGGACTTTGACGGCATTTTCGTTTAAAACGGCCAGATTACCCCCGCGCAACGGTTCCATAACAATCACGGGCAGGTTATGTTTGACGGCCAGTTCGTATTGACGTTTGGCATTCTGCAATGTCCAGTCGACATAGT
Source organism: uncultured Alphaproteobacteria bacterium (assembly GCA_944393745.1). Taxonomy (GTDB): domain Bacteria; phylum Pseudomonadota; class Alphaproteobacteria; order CAAGCB01; family CAG-977; genus UBA11549. The sequence continues at coordinate 97,589 of CALYBD010000002.1, forward strand.
TGATTTGCAGCTGAACAAAGTCCCATTTATGGTTATCCAGGATTTTTTCCAAAACATCCGGCGTATCGTGAAAAGAAAATCCCAGATTTCTGATTTTGCCTTCTTCTTTTTTCTTTAAAAGATTGCCGTAGATATCGTGTTTGACGGCGTTGGCATAACGGGATTCGTCCAAAGAATGAACAAGGTAGTAATCAAAATAATCCACCTGGCATTTCTTTAATTGTTCGGCAAAGATACGGTCAACGTCTTGCGGAGAATCGATCAGCCAGGTCGGGCATTTGTCCGCCAGATAAAAGCTTTCGCGCGGATATTTTTTTAACAAAGTTCCGGTGGCCGTTTCGGATTTGCCGCCCAGATAAGGCCAAGCCGTATCAAAATAATTCACACCGTGGCGAATGGCATAGTCAAACAATTCGCCGGTTAATTCCATATTGACTTCTCCGTTTTTCATCGGCAGGCGCATACACCCAAATCCCAACAAAGAAACCTGTTTTTGATTGTGGTTGCGCGTGGAAACACGACGTTCCTGAGCGGCTGCCGGCAAAGAAGGCAATGTACCGACAACGGCTGCGGCCGCGGCGAGGGTGGCGTTTGTTTTTAAAAATTCACGTCTGTCCATGAAAAATCCCCTTTCTTTTAATTAAACATCTTTGGAAGTCTAAATCTTAATGTTAACTTTAAGTCAATACTTTTTTATTGTGTTTTCTGATTTTTTGAATAGCATTGCTTTCTTAAAAGGGGAAAAGCAGATGTCTTTGATTTTTAAGGCTGTAAAAGACAACGATTTGAAAGCGTTAAAACAGGCGTTAAAAGAATGTCGTTCAAACGAAGATTTGTCCGGTGCTTTGCGTAACGCCGCCGAATTGGGGCGGTTGAATTTGGTAAAATGTTTTGTTGCGGCCGGTGTTTGCGATGATTGGGCCGTCGTTTCCGCCGCTTCGTTTGCTTCGTTGAAAGTGGTTCGGTTTTTATGTCGTCGTTGTGCCGGGAATCTGGACGCGGCGTTAATCGGGGCGGCAGCTCACGGGCGTTCGGAAAATGTGCGCTTTTTATTAAAAGCCGGGGCGAAATCTCTGAACGAAGCGCTGGCTGATGCCGTTTTAAGGGGATATGACGACACGGCAAAGATATTGTTAAAACACGGCGCCGACCCGTTTACGGCGGTGTACGGCGGACGGACGGCCGCACAGATGGCTGCCGAACGGGCCGATAAAACGATGTTGTCCTTATTCGAAAAAAGAATAAAAAAATAACCGATCGGAGAATTGAATTAAAAAAAAACTTTCTGTAAGCTAGGCGGGATTTTTTTTAAAGAAAGCAGATAAATGCTTAAGATTAAAGAATTATTTTCCGCTTTACGGATGCAGGATTTTCAGGCGTTGTCCGATCCTGAAATTGTTTTATGGCTGTACATTATTTTATTTATCGTGCTTGTTCTTGAAAACGGAGTTCTGCCGGCTGCTTTTTTACCCGGAGACAGTCTGCTTTTGTTGACGGGAATGTTGGCGGCTTATGACATTATTGATTTTTGGAAAATTTTGATCGTTTTGACGGCAGGGGCGGCTTTCGGATCCGAACTGGGGTATTTGCAGGGCAGATGGTTAAGCGAAACAAAAACCGTCAGGCGATGGTTGTCGCATATTCCGCAAAAATATCACAGAAAAACAAAAATAATGCTGTACAGATACGGTATTCTGGCGTTGTTGTCGGCTCGTTTTACGGCGTTTGTGCGTACCATGATGCCGATTTTTGTCGGCATTTCGGGAATGAAGCGCCGCTTATTTCATTTGTTTAACTGGATCAGCGGTTTTTTATGGGTTTTCTTTTTGACGGCTTTAAGTTATTTTCTTAATCAAACGGAATTTTTCCGGTATCATCAAAAGACAGTGATAACGGTTTTAACGATTGTTCCGGTTGTTTTTTTGATTTCCGGTTTATTGTCTTCCGTTTACTTTTTTTGGAAATCACGCCAGGAAAGACAAGAAAAAAATGCTTGAGTCCCCTGCATTTATCGGTTCTGTTCCCGAATTAAACGAAAAGGATCTGATCTGCCGTTGTGCAGGCGAAGACAATAAAGAAGCAATAAAGACTTTTGTTATTTTGGGACGTGTCCGCAGCGGAAAAACAACCCGGCTGCTGCATTTAATTGATCGGATTTCCGCTTTGGGGCTGCGTGTCGGCGGCATTTGCCAGCCTGAAGACAACGGCGTGTATTTTGCGCAGGATCTTGAAACATCGGAACGCCGTTGGATCGCCAGACGGGAAAACGATACGGTCTTTTTTAATCCGGAAACGTTTGACTGGGCCGCAAAAAAAATTATTCGTGCCAGAGCGTCCTGTGATGTTTTGGCAATTGACGAAATCGGACGGCTGGAAGGTCTGGGGAAGGGGCATCTGCCCGCGCTGTTGCAACCGGTTGATAAAGAATCGGCTTTTTTGCGGATCCTGGCCGTCAGAGAAGACGCTTTTACGGCCGCATGCCGTTTTTTGCCTGCGCTCAGCGGCGTGATCCGCGTGTAAAACAGCGCCGCCGAAAAGTAAAAAAAGACTTAAAAATCAAGAGGGTGAGAAACTTTTGGCCGTTTGTCTTTTGTCAATATTTTAGAAAAAATTTAAAAAGATGCTTTCCGAGCCTGTCCGGCCGATCTGTTGCGACTTTGCGAAAAATTGTTTCAAATAAGCTGATTGATGATTCCGCGGAATATAAAAACACATTATGTAAAAAATGACAGGGATTTTAAGAAGTTTGCCAAAAAAACAAAACTTTTCTTTTTTTCTTTTCTTTTTTCGGCAACGGCTGATCATCATTAAGAAAGAACCGTTTTATCACAAAAATTTTTTTAAATTTGTGACAATAATCACGACTTAACGGAAAGAGCTTTTCAAAGGATTTTCAGGAAAAAAAGCGCCCAAAAAAATAAAACATGTTGAGATGAAACAAAAAAATCGGTTTTTCCGTCAATTGGTTTTTTTTCTGACGGGCGGTTAGCCGAAAAATTTTCCAAAAAAATAATTTTTTTTCTAAAAAAAATCTGGCAAAAGCCAAAAAAGTATCATATTATTTTTACTAACGTGGAAATTAACTCTTTCAATCAAGGGGTCACAAATGGCTATTTTAAATGAATATGAATTGCATCGTTTGGCTGTTATGGCGGGGATTGACAGCCATGCGACGATTGAAAACAAACAATCGTTGCTGATTGCTTTGGACGTTTTAAAACCGCAGGGAAATTTGTCCGATCAGGAATATGCCCGGGAAATCAATAAAACGTTGAACAAGGCTTTGGACGATCAATATGCTTCGCCGCTGGGCCCTGTCTGTGTGATGCGTAAGGATCGCGAAAAAGAGGTTGAATTCGTTGTTCCGGCCGGTAAGGATAACGACCAATTGACCTGGTCCGTTTTGGAAGAAAACGGAAAACGCCAGACCGGTACCGTAAAAATGTCCGATACGCGTTTAAAATACGATGACGAAGGCAAGCCGATGATCCGTGAAATCAACGGTGTTAAATATGAAAAACGCACGTTTACGATGCCGGCTGATTTTGATATCGGCTATCATCAGCTGGAAATGGAAATTCCGGGGCAGCCGAAGGCGTCAACCCGTATGATTTATGCGCCGACAAAATGTTATGACCCGATTGATATTAAAAACGGCGGAAAAGCGTGGGGGGTTCCGGTTCAGTTATACGAACAGCGTTCCGATGAAAACCAGGGAATCGGCGACTTTTCTGATTTGGCTGAAATTGCCGATACGGTCGGGAAAAGCGGTGCCGGCATTCTGGGGGTTAACCCGTTGCATGCCATGTTCCCCGAAGCGGCTGAGGAGGCTTCTCCTTATTCTCCGGCCAGCCGGACGTATTTTAACCATGTTTATCTGGACGTGACGGCCGTTCCCGAATTTGAACAAAGCAAAGAGGCCACGGCGTTATATGATTCTCCCGAATACACGGCCAAGCGCCGCAAAGCGCAGTCAACGTCCGATGTTGATTATACGGCGGCATTTGAATTAAAAACGCCGGTTTTGGAAAAATGCTATGATCAGTTTGTGAAAAACGGTTCTCCCGAACGCAAGGAAAAGTTTGAAGCTTTTAAACGCGAAGGCGGCGAACGTCTGCAGGATTTTGCCGTGTTCCAGGCTTTGTGCGAACATTTTGCCAAAGAAGAACCGAAACTGACCGACTGGCGTGATTGGCCGCCCGAATACCAGGATTCCAAAACGCCGGAGGTTAAGGCTTTTGCCGAAGCCAATAAGGATCGTGTCGGTTTTTATACGTATTTGCAGTTTGAAACGTTAAACCAGATGGAAAACGTTCAGAGAATCTGTAAAGAAAGCGGTATGAAAATCGGCCTTTATACGGATATTGCCGTCGGTTCCGCGCCGTTCGGATTCGAAGGGTGGGGCTGTAAAGATTTGTACATGAAGGCTTCTGCCGGCGCGCCTGCGGACGTGTTGTCGCCGAACGGCCAAAATTGGGACGTCATGGGCTTTAAACCGAAAGCGTTAAAGGACACGGCTTACGAACCCTTTATCGAAATGCTGCGTAACAACATGAAAACGGCGGGTTGTACGCGTCTGGACCATGTGTTGCAGTTGGCGCGTCTGTATATGATTCCGGAAGGAAAGTCCGCAAAAGAAGGCGCTTTCGTATATTATCCGGTTGATGATTTAATGGCTGTTGCCGCTTTGGAATCCCATCGCAACAAATGTATGCTGATCGGTGAAGATTTAGGTCAATTGCCTCCCGGATTCCAGGACAAGTTGATGGATCACGGTATTTTGTCATATCGCGTGATGCCGTTTGAACGCGAATGGGGATATCAGAACGGCGGGAATAATAATGCTTTCCGTCATCCTGAAGAATATCCGCAGTATTCAACGGCGGCTCCGTCAACGCATGATACGCCGTCTTTGGCCAGCCAGTGGACGGCCCGTGACGTTCATTTAAAGGATTATCTGGGCTATTATGAAAATGCGGCCCAGCGTGATATGGAATTTCGTCAGTACGAATCGCAGCGTTGCGCTTTGAACTGGGCCTTGAATGAAAAGGGTTGCTGGGCGCGTGTCGGGGCTCAGCCTGTGACGGATCCGGCCCATGACACGCGTTCTTGTCCCGAAAAATATGAACAGGCCGTGGCTGATTATTTGGGACAATCGCGTTCCGCAATGCTGTTGTTCCCGTTTTCGGATATGTTCCGCACGAATTATATGGGAAATATTCCCGGTACGCGTCAGCGTTCGGAATCTCAGGTCGGCGGAAAGGACAATAAAGTGTTTGAAACGGGCGGAGCCAGCTTGATTCCGTGGAAAAACTGGCGGCCGAAAATGCATATCAAAGTTAATGAAATCAAGGAAATTCCTGTTTTCAAAGACATTGCCGGCATTTTGAACGGATATCGTCAGGCTGGGAATGAAAATTCCAAAGTGAAGGATCCGCAAATTTCCGAATTTAAGCGTCCGGGACGTACAGAAACAAAACAGCGTGATGCAAAACGCGTTGTGCAGCTGTATGAAAGCTTGGCGAACAGCGGATATTTCAAGACGTATGCTTATGACATCATTGCGGCGAAATTTTCTGAAAAACGCAGACAGCGTGATCTTCAGAAAACGGAAGAATTCAAAAAGGCTTATGAAGCTCGCCGTGCCGCAATTGAAGAAAAGAAACGTCAATATCAGCAAAAACCGGCCGCTACGGCACAAAAACCGCCGAAACCGGCCGTGATGAAAAAGGCATTGGATAATAATTCAAGGTAGTTGTTTGAAAAAGAGCCTCAAAATTTTGAGGCTCTTTTTTTTTGTATCCCGGAAATTCCGTTCCGGGAGGGGTGGGGGCGGTTATACGCAGTGGCGGCCGGTGGTTTCGGTGTACGGTGAAGCTTTTTTGTTTTTTTGTTATTCGGGAAGATAAGGAATTTGTTTTCAATTTTTGTCGGTTCCTTTTTCTTAACGGGAAAGAGGGAAAGAAAGGCGTTCTGTCTTGAAACGTCAGAACAGCGGCCATTTGAATACTTGCGCATGCAGAGGA
>CALYBD010000003.1 GCA_944393745.1 uncultured Alphaproteobacteria bacterium
TGCTGTTGTATGCCGATCGGGTGCGAAGGCGTGTCGTGCAAATCGGGATATTCCCCCGTCGCCAATGCAACGGGCTGTTGCTGCGTGTGAAAATGGTTTATCTGCGCCGCGGCAGATCACCGGGGCGCAGATTCTTTTTCGGATCTTTAAACTTAAACAAAGCCGGATCTACGGTAACGTTTGTTTCCATATTATCCAAGGTAACCAGAGTTGTGATCTGTTGGGCATCGGTAACGCGCCATTGTTTCAGGGTTAAAGGCTTATCCTTGAAAATTAAGGTAATATTGCCGGCAGTCGGCTGGTTTTTTTTTGTAACGGTGACGGAAATTAATCCCGGTTCGGAAGAAAAATCCGTAATTTCCAATCCTTCTTTTTCAAAGGAAACGTTTTCCTTTAAAATCATAGAAGCCGGGTTGTCGTCCAAGTCCAGATAGGTAACCTGTTCCAGCTTTTTATCGTGGAAAATCAGATAATATCCGTCCGCAATGACTTCAATCGGGTGGGGCGGGTCATATTCCAACCGCATTTTATTGGGTTTTAAAACGTAAAAATTTCCCTGTGCCGAAGCGCCGTTATCGCTGATTTGATAGAATTTGCTTTTTATGGTTTTGATGGTGTTAAAGTAGGATTCTATTTTTTTGATCAGTTCTTGCTGTTGCTGCGAAAACGGCTTTGCCGGCGGCGTTTGCGCATTTGCGGCAGAGACGGCAAAACACAGACAAAAAAGAAAGATTTTAAACATTGCATTTAACCTTGTTTATTTTTTATCCGTCAGCTTAACAGGTTTATCGGTTGTCTGGTACTAAAATTTCACGTTTGCCGGCATGACTGGGAGCAGAAATCACCCCCTGCGCTTCCATCTGATCAATTAAATCCGCTGCGCGGTTATAGCCGATCCGCAGCTGGCGCTGGATATAACTGGTTGATACTTTTCTGTCGCGCAGGACAATGCTGACGGCTTTGTCATACAGGCTGGCGCTTTCTCCGTCATCTGTGTTGACGGCAGCATCGCCTTCTGTTTCCGGGGGGTCTTCGGTAACAGATTGTTCGTATTCGGGAACGCCTTGCAGGCGCAGATGAGCCGTGACGGCTTCAACTTCGGCATCGCTGACAAAAGGTCCGTGCAGACGGACCGGCCGCTGCCCCTGTGCCAAATAAAGCATGTCACCGCGTCCCAGCAGTTGTTCGGCGCCTTGTTCGCCCAGGATCGTGCGGCTGTCAATTTTCGTCGTTAAACGAAAACTGATGCGTTCGGGGAAATTCGCTTTGATTGTTCCCGTAATGACGTCAACGGAAGGACGCTGAGTCGCCAAAATCAGATGTATGCCCGCAGCACGCGCTTTCTGAGCGATCCGTTGAACGGCAATTTCGATTTCTTTGCCGGCCGTTACCATCAAATCGGCCATTTCGTCAACGATGACAACGATATAAGGGAAAGGCTTTAAGTTTAACGGTTGTTCTTCATAAATCGGTTCGCCGTTGTCGTATCCTGTCAAAACGGTACGCGTCATGGGTTCTTTGGCGTCAATCATTTCTTTGATTTTCGCGTTATAACCGTCAATGTTACGCACGCCCAGTTCGCTCATTTGGCGGTAACGGTCGTCCATTTCCCGTACGGCCCAGTTTAAAGCCAATACGGCTTTTTTCGGATCGGTAACAACCGGGGTCAGTAAATGCGGAATGCCGTTATAAACGGATAATTCCAGCATTTTCGGATCAACCATGATCAGCCGCACCTGGTCAGGCGTTAATCTGTAAACCAATGATAAAATCATTGTATTGATGGCAACGGATTTTCCTGATCCCGTTGTTCCGGCGACCAGTAAGTGCGGCATCTTTGCCAGATCGGCAAAGGTCGGTTTTCCGCCGATGTCTTTTCCCAAAGCCAGTAACAACGGTTTTGTGGCATTTTTAAATTCATCACAGGCGAACATTTCTTTCAAATATACGTCCGCGCGTTTTTCGTTGGGCATTTCAATGCCGATCACGCTTTGCCCCGGGATAACGGCGATTCGGACGGACAGAGCGCTCATCGACCGGGCGATGTCGTCGGCCAGGTTAATGACTCGCGTTGTTTTAATACCGGGCGCCGGTTCCAGTTCAAACAAAGTAACAACGGGACCGGGGCGAACATTGACGATTTCACCTTTGACACCGTATTCTTCCAGGACATTTTCCAGCTGGCGAGCCCGTTTTTCCAAGTAATCACGGGAAACGGCAGCATCTTTGTCGATTTTCGGTTTTGCCAGAAAATCCAGCTTTGGCAAGTGAAATTGTTTGGCGTATTCACGCTGTTCCCGAATGGATTTTAAAGGTGACGGCTTGGCCGGTTGTTTGACGGTGCGCGTCGGCTGTTCTTTTTCTTCCAGTTTCAGTTCGCCTTGTTCGGCAAACAGACTTTGCGGTAATTCTTCGGGCAATTTGTGTTCGTCAACGGCTTTTTGCGCAAGATCACGATGTCGCCGTATTTTATGCCAGACAAACAAAGCTGTTATTTTCAGTCCTTTAAACAAAGCGGCGATCCAACGTTTGACCAGATAAAACGGGATTCCCAGCGTGGAGGCCAGTCCGAATATGGCGGCAACAAACACGATTGCCAGCATCAGGTATTCCAAATACGGCAGATAAGCAACCTTTAAACAATGGATTAAAGGGTGGTAAAAGGCCGGCATGACGGCACCCGAAAAACCGGCCAGGACAGGGGTGAACGAAACGGCCGGCAGCGCGGAAAACAATATCAGCAACAGAAACAATGTCGGAATGAAACATAAAACGCGCAGAATTTGAAATTTATGCCATTTCAGCCGGAAAATCAAAAATCCCCATGCGATCAGCGCCAGCGGAAACAATACGGCGCCCAGACCGAAAAACTGCCACAGCAGATCTGCGCACACGGCTCCGATTCCGCCCAAAGCATTTTGCGGCAATTCGCCGGACGCCGTGTTTAAGGACGGATCCGTTGAATTATAAGTGGCCAATGCCGCGCCCAAAGCAATTCCGGCCGCCGCAACACCGATTCCGCCGCAGCGTATGGCAAGCCTGCGCAGAAAAATTTTTAAGCTATCGGGTAAAAAAGTATGTTTTTCAGAGCTGATCATCTTTATCCGCAGATTAAAGGAAGGTAAATCTGTTTTATTTATGACACTAAAAAGTAAAAGCTCCGTTTAATTTATCCGTCCGTTTGAATTCATTTCCAACAACAAAAGCAGCGTATCATAAAATTTCTGCAACTGTACGCATTCCAGCAAAGCCTGCTTTTCCGCCGGCGTAAACGGCAGCAACGAAGCCAAAGTCATCAGGATTTGTTCGTCAGGCAGTTGTTTTAACATATCCGATGTCAGATCGATTTTATTGGAATAAGCGTAAAAATCCAGCCGGGCAAAAAGTTCTTTTTTATTAAATTTAAATTCGTCCAGACTGAAATCTGCGGCAAAAGGAGCAAAGTCTATGCAGGCGTCCCGGTAAATGCCGTTATGATCAATTTCTTTGATCACGTTAAATCGGGAAATGCCCGTTAACGTAATCAACAGCGTATCGTTTGATTCCGTAAAACCGGAGATTCGTCCCGCGCATCCGGTTTTATACAAAGTCGGTACTTTCATCGCCATATCCTGCTGAATCGGCTGAACCATGCCGATCAGGCGTGAAGCGGCCAGCGCATTGAAAACCAGACGAATATAACGCATTTCGTAAATGCGCAGATTTAGCTTTGTTTCCGGAAATAAAAATGCCCCCGAAAACGGTAATATCGGCAGATTTGCCGGCAGTTCCACCATTGTAACATCAAAAAGGCTGTTGCTCATTGCAGCGGCCTTTTATGAAAACAGAAAGGAAGACAATTTCCGCCGTCCGGCAACGGTGACCGGATTTGTCTGTCCCAAAGCGGCAAAAAACTGAAAGAGCTTTTGTCGGGCGGCATCATTATTCCATTCGCGTTCCGTTTTAATGATTTCGATTAATTGATCTATGGCTTCTTCGGGCTGTCCGGCGGCGAACAGAGCATTGGCATAATCGTAACGTGCCTGAAGATCGTTCGGAGTTTGATCAATTTTTTGTTTTAAATCATCCGGTTTAGGGGCATTTTTCGCGTCCAACGCCAATTTAAGCGCTGTTTTTGCGGCGTCCAGTTCAGGGCTTTTGACCGAAGCGTCCAGTCCTTCCGCCAGATCTTGCGCGGCTTCTAGTTGATTTAGGCGGATAAAACAGCGGATCATGCCGGCAAAGGCAGCCGGGTTCGTTTCATCTTTTTCCAAAACGGCGCTGTATGTTTCCAGGGCTTCCTGTGTTTGGTTGTTTTTTAACTTTTCGGCGGCGCTTTTCAGCATTTCGTCCAGGGACAGGGCCGCTTTTCCGACCAGTGCCTGCATAACGGCCTTCAGTTGTGTTTCCGCAACGGTGCCTGCGAATCCGTCAACCAATCCGCCTTTTGCAAAAATCATGGTTGTCGGAACACTCTGAACCCCCAACTGAACGGCCAAAGGGCCGGCTTCTTCAATGTCAAAGGTGACCAAAGCAGCCTTGCCGTCGGCCAGTCGAACGTATTTTTCCAACAGTTGTTCGAATTGTTTGCAGACTTGATTTTGATCTGAAGAAAAATAAGCCAGCACAATACGGTTTTTGGAATCATCGACAACATCTGTTTTAAAAGACTGCGTTGTTCCTTTTTTTACGATATTATCCGGCGCGGCGGTCACGTGATTTATATCTTCAAAAAGCAAAGCCATAAAATCCCCCGTAAAAAAAATCGAATAAAACATTCAGCGGCATTATCATATATGAAAAAAAATCCGATTAAAACGGGAAATAAACATATTTTGTAAAGAAGTCGATCTGACGAGAGTGATAAAAAAAGTCGTTAAAAATAAAAATTTTTGTTGCAAAAGCAGAATCACCCGTTATAATCCGGCAGTGTAAAACGGAGTGCGGGTGTAGCTCAGGGGTAGAGCGCAACCTTGCCAAGGTTGATGTCGAGGGTTCAAATCCCTTCGCCCGCTCCAATAAAAAAAGCCGCCAAGAGGCGGTTTTTTTTATTGGATATAGGGAGGGGCTTGAACCCGAGCAGAGGGTTCGGCCGAAGCGACAGCGCAGGCAACGCCGGAACGAAGAGGAGGCGGCCCTTTAGGGCGAGCGGTAGCGAGTAAATCCCTTCGCCCGCTCCAATAAAACACGACAAAAACGCCCTATGACGGGCGTTTTTTGTGTTTTATCAATGAGCCTTAACAAGGCAAGGCGGTAGCCGCGGCCGCATTTAGGCGGAATTGGGGAAAAGCCGCCAAGAGGCGGTTTTTTTTATTGGATATAGGGAGGGGCTTGAACCCGTTTGCATAAATTCTTAATTTCACTCGTCCTGCCGTCCTCGTTCAATAACGAATTTATGGTCTTGCAGACAAAAACAGAAATTTGTTCTGTTTTTGCTTAGCGACGGGTTCGGCCGAAGCGAATTAAATTTCGTCTTTTTCGTTCTTTTGCGTCCGATGCTTTTGGCAGTAACGAAGTTTTTTCACATCCTGCCGGCAGATTGTTGAAAACGGAACTTTAATCTGCCGTGCGAAAAAAACGGTTATTTTTTGCATTTCTTCTTGGTTCTGCGGGCCAGACGGCGAATGGCTCCTTCCAGTTCTTCAAAAGCGTAAATCGTTTCATCGGGGCGGGCTTTTTCAAAATCATGATCCCCCTGGTTTGATTTAAAAAAAACGGATTTCATGCCGATCAGGTTGGCTCCGTAAACATCGCGGTATAAATCGTTGCCGATAAAAATAACTTCATCTGCTGCCAATCCCATTTTTTTTAAAGCTTTTTTAAACAGTCGCTTGTCCGGTTTGCGATAGCCGAAGTCGCCGGAAACAATCAGCGGATCAAAAAAATCGGACAGATTAACGGCATTCAGTTCCGCTTGCGCCCAAACGGATTGTCCGTCCGAAACGGCGGCCATACGGTATTTCTTTTTTAGTTTTTTAAGAACCTTTTTGACTTCCGGGTACAACTGCAGCTGAAATAATGAAACAGCACGGAAAATTTCCGCTGCGGTCCGCGCCAAGACGGTTCTTTTCTTTTTTGTTATTTTTTTTGTATGTGTGCGGCTGTATTTTGCAATAATTTCGTCAAACAAAGCGGTAATGTCAAATTCGGGAAATTCTTCTGCGCTGTCATGCCGTTGACGTCGGTTAATCGCAAAATAAAGATCGTGAATTTCCTGCGCGGACAGGAAAATGTCCTGATAAATAAAAAAATTGCTCAAAACGCGAAAGATGTCGTCAGATTCTTCGTTTGTAAAGATGTCAATCAGCGTTCCGTTAATATCAAATATCAATCCGCGAATCATTTTTGTTCCTCTTGAAAACAGGTTTTGGCTTCAGTGATCAGACGGCGCCGGTAATCGCGATCAATCCAGAAATTTCGGGCAATGCGCAACAGTGTTAATCCCATATAAAACGGGACGCGCCGCGTTATGGATTCAAAGGTTTCTTCTCTGTCCGGGAAATGCGTTGCATATTCCCATAAAAAATGCCCGATAAACGGTTCTGCGGCGAATTTATTACCGGCATTCATCAGGAAAAAATGCTTTAATTCGCCGGCAATGCGGCCGATATCAAAAATTCTGTCCGCATAAGTACAACGTTCCAAATCAAAAGTTTTTACGCTGCCGTCTTGTGAAAACATAAAATTTTCAGGTGTCGCGTCACCGTGCACCAGTACTCGGCAGTCTTCCCACATTTCGGCACGGTCATGCCAATTGCGGCAAAAAGAACGGAATAGCTCGATGTCTTCTTTGTTTAATAAATCGTCACACTGCCGAATGACGCGTTTCATATAATTGCAAATCGGGTCGAAATCGACATCTTTTTCGATAACGGCCGTCCGGTTGTGCAATTCGGCAAAAAAGAAAGCCAGCAGGCTTAACCGGTCAAACAGCAAATCGTTGTTTTTTTCAAAGATGGCGCGGGAAATAACGCTGCTTAACAATTCCCCTTCGCAGCATTCGACCATCAGTAATTCCCCGAGATCGGAATTCTTTCCGAGCGGTTTTGCAACGTATAACGGCGGTTGATCAAACCCGAGATCACGCACGGTTTGCAGACTGTCGTATTCTTTTTGCAGCCGGCGGGCGGCGATTTGACGGTTTTCTTCGCGTTCGGAATAAAAGTATTTGCCGATTATTTCGATATGCGTGCTTTTTTCTTCATACAGGAAAACGGCGTTGGAAGCATTTAACCGATACACCTGATAAACGGGGAAATCGCAAAAATCCGTCAATTGCGGCTGAATGTCATATTTCAGATAATCATAGAGCGGGTCTTCATTTTGCAACAGTCCCAGATATTTTTTGCCCATGATTCAGCCTTTGTCTGTATAATGACGGTTTTTGTTTTTCAAAACAGCATCAAAGCAAGCACCTGAGCCGAGATAACACGCAGGGCAATCGTGACGGGATAAACGGTGGCGTATCCCAATGCGGGAGCGTTCGTATTTGACATATTGGCGACAAACGTCATGGACGGCAGGCTGGTAATGCAGCCCGAAAGAGCACCGCAAAGCGTCAGATAATTCATTTTCTTTGTCAAACGAACGACAATGCCGACAATCAACAACGGAACGGTTGTTATTAAAACGCCCAGCCCGACAAAATACAGTCCTTCGGTACTGCTGATCAGCTTTGCGAAACCGGGGCCGGAAGCCAATCCGACAACGGCCAAAAACAACAGTATTCCCAGGAATTTAAAGGCATTTAAGACATGTGCCGGCGTATAAAACACAATCCGCGCCAAAGAACCGCGGTATGAAAGAAACATTGCAATAATCAGCGGCCCGCCGGACGTTCCCAACTTTAAAGGAATTTCAACGCCGGGAATATGAAACGGGATCAACCCGACCAAAATCCCCAAGATCATACCCAAAAAGAACGGAATAAAACGCGTATCGTTTGCCCGTTCCAGATCATTTCCCAAATACCGGATCAGCGTTTTTGTTTCTTCTTTTTTCCCGACGACAACAATCTGATCGGCATAGGCCAGCTTTAAATCCGGAGTCGGAGACATCGAAATCCCGTTACGAATTACGCGTGAAATCACCCAGTGATGTCTGGTATCGCCCAGGATTTTTTTCAACGGTTTGCCGACACGGGCCGGATTGGTTAAAAGCAGCTTTTGACTTTGAATTTGTTTTGCGCTTTCTTCCATTAAATCGCGATCCGGGTCGGTTTTAAATAAAAACGAAATTTCCTGAAAGATTTTTCGCGGACCGAAAATCAACAAAATATCTCCGATCTGCAATTTGATGTGTTCATGAGGAATTATATACTCATCGCCGCGTTTCATACGTGAAATGGTCATGGTATAATGCATCATTTTCAGGAACTTGCCTATTTCCAGGCCGTCAAAACTGGGATTGTTCACCAGAACGTTAAATGCCTGCATATGCGGATCGTCATCGACTTTTTCGGCTTCGTAAGCTGCGACTTCATCGGTGATTTTGACGTGGAAAATAACTTTAAGAAAAACAAAAATCAAAATACTGCTGATGATCGTGAACGGATAAGCAATGGCATAAGTAAAACCTGATTTTTCAATCAGCTCGGCCGATTCGCCCAATTCCGTCAGAATTTGCTGCCCGGATCCCAACGCCGGCGTGCTGGTAACGGCCCCCGAATAAAGGCCGATCAATTCCGGCAAAGAAATTGTGCCGAATTTAAAAATCAGAACGGCGCACAGCGTTCCCAGACTGACAACCCCCAACGAAATCAAATTCAGCGTTAAACCGTTTTTACGCAGGGAAGAAAAGATGTTCGGACCGACCGACAACCCCATTGAATACAAAAATAAAATCAACCCGAATTCTTTTAAAAAAGCCAGAACTTCCGGGTTTAAAACAATAGAATAATGTTCCAGCAAATAACCGGACAACAACCCGGCGAACAAAACACCGCCGACGCCCAGGCCGATCCCTCTGAATTTCAGACTGCCGATAAAAATGCCGATACAGGAAGTAATGCTGATGCATAAAATGGTTAAAACAGTTAAAGACATGGCCGTCCCCGAAAAAACAACGCTTTTTTTTTCAGGATAAACTTTTTTTTCTAAATAAAATATAAATATTTATTCGATTTGAAAAAAAAGAAAAAATCAGGCTTCGTTTTTAAACGGACGGGCAAATAAAGACTGAATGACGGCGTCCACGGGAACGTTTTCATTCATGATTTTGCTTAATCCTTCGCAAATCGGCATTTCGACTCCGGCCTGAGCCGCACGTTTCAAAACGGCCGCGGCGGTGAACACGCCTTCGGCCACCGTTCGTTTTTCGGCCAGAATATCCGTCAGTTTTCGTCCTTTTCCCAGTTCCAGTCCGACCGTAAAGTTGCGTGATTGCGTGCTGTTGGCCGTTAAGACCAGATCACCCAGGCCGGATAATCCCATCAGCGTATAGGTTTGCCCGCCCAAAGCAACGGCCAGTCTGGAAATTTCCGCCAGCCCCCGTGTGATCAGGGCGGCGCGCGCATTGTCGCCCAGTTGTTTGCCGGCAACAATTCCGGCGGCAATGGCCATGACGTTTTTGACCGCACCGCCGATCTGCACACCGATGACATCGGCGGAATAATAAGGCCGAAACGCAGATGTTCCCAAAGTTTCAACCAGCTCTTTGCCCAAAGCTTCGTTTTTGCAGGCCAGCGTCAACGCCGTCGGTTTGTTTAAGGCGGCTTCCCGGGCAAATGTCGGTCCTGACAGGACGGCAATTTCTGCTTGCGGCAGTTCTTCTGCCAGAATTTCACTGAGCAAAGCGCCCGTTGTTTCTTCAATACCTTTGGCACAGATAACGGCCGGCAATCCGGCGGGCCATACGGATCGCAACGAATGACAGGCCGTGCGCAGATATTGCGCGGGAATGACCATCAAAACGGCTTCGGCATTTAAAACGGCCTGTTTTTGATCTTCGGTCGGAAAGATATGTTCGTTTAACGCAACGTCCGGCAGGAACAGAGTATTTGTGTGTTTAGTTTGAATATCTTCGATTAATTCGGGTTCTCTGACCCATAAAGTGACTTCTTTGCCGTTGTTTGCTGCGATCTGCGCCAGGGCTGTTCCCCATGCGCCGGCTCCCAGGACGGAAATTTTTTTCATGTCTGCTCCTTTTATCTTTTGCTTGACGGATCCAGCGGCCAGCGCGGCCGCGGGCTGAAATTCAGCGGGTCGGTCAGGCCGATCCGGAAATGTTCCATTCCCGCCCATGCCACCATGGCACCGTTGTCCGTGCACAGGTTCATAGGCGCGGCGGCAAAAGTCAGTTTATATTTTTTTGCCAGATTTTCCAAGGCCTGTCGCAAAGCTTTGTTTGCGGCAACGCCTCCGGCAACGACCAGATGAGTCCCGTCGGGGGCCTGTCGTTTAAACAGTTTGATCCCGTTTTCCAGTCTGGAACAAAGTGATTCCAAGACGGCGCGCTGGAAACAGGCGCACAGATCGGCAATATCCTGCTGTGTTAATTTTGCGTGTTCCAAAATACCGTCGGGCGAAAAATTTTCGATTGCGCGGCGAACCGCAGTTTTTAATCCGGAAAAAGAAAGCTCGCAGCCCGGCTTGCCGACCATGGGGCGCGGAAAATCAAACCGGTTCGGATCGCCGGCTAAGGCGCATTGTTCGACTTTGGGGCCGCCGGGGTATCCCAACCCCATCATTTTCGCCGCTTTGTCAAAAGCTTCGCCGGCGGCATCGTCAACGGTTGCGCCCAGTTTTTTAAATTTTCCGACACCTTCGGCAATCAGAATCTGGCAGTGCCCGCCCGAAGTTAATAATAATAAATAAGGAAAAGGAACGTCCTGCGTTAAACGAGGCGTTAAAGCATGTGCTTCCAGATGATTGACGGCAATAAACGGCAGATTATGCACGGCCGCGATTGCTTTGGCCGTCATGACGCCGACGATGACGCCGCCGATCAGTCCCGGCCCGGCCGCTGCGGCAACGGCGCTGAGATCCTTAAAAGAAACGCCGGCCTGATCCAGAGCGCTTTGTACGACGGATCCGACTTTTTGCAAATGCGCGCGCGCGGCGATTTCGGGGACGACGCCGCCGAATTCCTGATGTTCCGATTGAGAATACACAACGGAAGACAACAGCTTTTTTTCATCGCTGACAATCGCTGCCGCCGTTTCGTCACAACTGGATTCTATTCCTAAAACAAGCATTTTGACTCTCTGATGTAAAATTATTCTACCCATACTCGGAAAAAATGGTAAAATCCAGTAGATTTAATCAGGGAGGCATTTATGGCAGTTGAAAAAAACAACCGACAGGCAGAAGAATCTCAAAAAAAATCTGTTCCCCCAAAACAGGCGGAAACGGCTGCAGATCAGCAAAAGCAGTCGGAACAGTCGCCAAAATCGGCCGTTAAAAAGAAAAGCGGCAAGGGAAAATATATTTTTCTTTTGTTGATTGTTGTTGCTGTCCTCGGGGGTGTGTTCGGAATTCCGCAGTCCCGGGAATTTTTATTGGAAAAGTATCGCAGCATGTCTGCCAAAAGTGTTGAAACAACGCCCGAACCCGTTGAATCCGCTGCCGTTGCGCAAAAAGAAACGGTGGAACCGGCGGAAATTGTCGTCCGTTTGGAACAGCTGGAAAACGAACGTGATTTTGAAAATGCCGAAGTCATTGTTTCCAGTGTCGAAACGCCTGAACCTCCTGCCGTTTCGGCGCAGGATTATGCCGTTTTGGCCGATCAGCAAAAAGCGCTGCTGGCCGAAATCGAACGTTTGCGGGCACAAATTGATCAGCTGAAAGCCGAAAATCAACAGCAAATTGATCAAATTCGGGAGTCCATGCCGAAAACAGGTTTGTTGGAAGAACGTCTGCTGGCCGTTAATGCCCGCGAAGATGCTTTTGAACAGCAGCTGGTCGAAACCGGCGTCAAACTGGAACGCATGGAAAAGAACAAAGCGGACGCTTCGGCTGTTTTATCCCTGATGACGCGTATGGAAATTACGGAACAAAAGCTGCGTGTGTCAAATGCGCAAAAAGAACGGGCCGCCGCTTTGCTGCTGGCCGTTTACCAGCTGCGCGAAGCCGCCGTTTCCGGGCACGGATTTTTAACCGAACAACAGTCGGCGTTGGTTCTGGCGTCCTCATTTCCGCAGATTGCCGCGTCAATTCGTTCTTTGTCCGTTGCGGCCGATCAGGGCGTATGGACAAAAACGGCATTGCTGCAGTCGTTTTCTTCCTATGCGGACAAGGCTGTTTTGTCCGAAACGCTCAGCGTAAAAAAAGACTGGTTTCATCAGGCGCTGAATTCCTTAAAAAAGCTGGTCGTCATCAGACGCATTGGCGGTGTGCCGTCGGATGATCTGTCCACGCAGGCCGTTTTGGCACGCGCTCAGCAGGCGGTTGATGAATCGGATCTTGCCGTTGCCGTTATTCAGTTGGAAGCTTTGCAAGGGTCGGCGGCGGAAATCATGAAGGATTGGGTGCAGGCCGCCCAGCGTTATCTGACAACGCAGAAAACAATTAATGAGATCATTTCTGCGGTTTTGGGCGTGGTTTATTCCAATCAGGCCGAAGGAGAATAAACCATGATTAAAATTATTTGGAATGCTGTTCTGTTGGGCGTTATTGCTCTGGCGGCTGCCTGGCTGTCCAATAATCCCGGATCGCTGCATCTGGAATGGATCGGTTATTCGGTTCAGACGTCCGTTGCGGTCGTGATCGGTACGGTGATTATTCTTTATGCTGTTTTTTATGCTTTTTTGGCCAAACCGCTTTTGCTGGTGACGCAAAAAATATCCTATTGGCTGGGGGCGGACAAACGCGCGCAAAAAATCGCAAAAAACAAAATTAATAAAGAAGTTGACCGCTATACACTGTTGGGGAAAGGATTGACGGCTTTGGCGGCGGGGGATATTCCCGCGGCGGAAAAGCTGGCTGGATTGATTCAAAAAAGCTTTACGGACGACGAAACGAAAATAACGGTGTTTCAGGCACAGTTGGCCGAAGCAAAAAACAATACGGCCGAAGCAATGCGTTTGTATTCGGAATTAACGGATCATTCGGAAACGTATTTGTTGGGAATGCGCGGAAAAATCAGGTTGTATCGTTTGATGGGAAACCTGCCCAAAGCGCTGGAATTATGTTCCCGGCTGTCAGAATTAAAGGCGCCGCCGGCCTGGGTCTTGTCCGAAACGTTTGAACTGCAGATACACGAAAAGCAATGGCAACCGGCCGTATCGACGTTGGAAAAGGCATATAAGCAAAATCTGTTTGACAAGCTGACGGCAAAACGCCTGAAGGCGTCCGTTTTGTTGGAACAGGCGGCCGGCACTTTGGAAGAATCCGAACGCGAAAAACTGATCCGGGAAGCGCATCATACGGATGAAACGTTTGTTCGGGCGGCAATACAGACGGCTGAACTGGACGTTCGTGCCGGACAGACCAAAAAGGCCCGTCGATTGCTGCAAAAATTATGGAAAATATCGCCCGGCTGGGCTGTCTATGAAGTCTATTTGACGCTGACGGCGCAGGAATCACCGATTGAAGCGGTCAAAGATGTCGAAGAATTGATGGCGGAAAATCCGAAAGCCGTGATCAATGATTTAATCTTTGCCGATTGTTCGTTGAAAGCTCGGCTGTGGGGGCAGGCAAAAACAGCTGTGAACAAATATCTGGCCGTTCACCCCGATTCTCGGCGGGCATTGATGATTGCGCAGGAAATCGCTGCCTATAATCATGACGAAAAGGCCGCCGAAGAGTATCGTCAAAAGGCTTCTGAAGCGCCGACCGAATTGCCGTATTATTGCGAAGTTTGTCATACTTCGTTTGAAAAGGATCATACGACCTGTCCCGTTTGCCATACTTTGGGCGCCATTCATCTGACAGAAGCATAATCGTCGGACGGCAATTAAAACAGGGAGGCATTTATGGCATGGGTTTATCTGTTGGGGGCCGGCATCTTTGAAATGGTGTGGGTGGTCGCGATGAAGTATGCGGAAGGTTTTACGAAAATCGTACCGTCCGTCATTATGATTGTCGCTATGATTTTCAGTGTCGGCCTTTTAGGGGTGGCCGTAAAAACAATTCCGCTGGGAACAGGGTATGCGATTTGGACGGGAATCGGTGCTGTCGGCGCGGTAACCTACGGCATGATTTTTTTCGGTGAACCGGTGACGGCATTGCGCCTGACTTTTATTGCAATGATTGTCATCGGCCTGGTCGGGCTGAAACTGGTTTCTGCTTCTTAACTGTTTCTGACGGCTTCGATAAACGGCATGAATTCGTCAACGACCTGACGATAAACGTCTTTTTTAAACGCAACGATCATGTCAACGATTTCTTCTGCCGGTACCCATTGCCATTGATTAAATTCGGCGTCCGGCTGATCAAGGTTTATTTCTGATTCCTGTCCGGTAAATTGAAATAAAAACCATTTTTGTTTTTGGCCGACAAAGGCTTTTTTCTTTTCACTGAGGAATTGAACGCCGGCCGGAAAATCATAAGCATACCAATGTTTGCTTTCGGCAATTAAGGTGACGGAGGAAATATTTGTTTCTTCAAATAATTCCCGCAAAGCAGCCGTATATTCGTCTTCGCCTTTATCAATACCGCCCTGCGGCATCTGCCAGGCCTGTTTGCGCGAATCCGTTCTGTGTGCCATAAAAACATCGCCGTTTTTGTTCAATACCATTATGCCGACGTTCGGGCGGTAAAGTTTTTTTTCTTTCATTTTTTTGCCTCTTTTTGCTGAACATAGTAAGACAGCGGCACAAATGTAATTTCGGAGACGGGGTTTTCCTCTGTCGGTTCAAAAGATTTAATCCATTCTTCAATCACCAGCAAGGAAATGGGAACCGTTTCCACCCGGACAAAAGCGGATCCCTTTTTTAAAGCAATCTGCTTGGCTTGTTCCAGTCTGGCCCGGATCGCGGCCCGGTGAAAATTATCGGCAATATGAATGTCGGGACGAATTGCCGTTTTAAATTTGGGCATACGCGGATCATTCGTTCCGTCAACATAAATCAGCCCGCGCTGGATAATCTCGTCAAAAAAAGGTTTCATTTGCGTGCCGGAATACGAAAAATTTTCATTTGCCGTAGCGCTGATCCCGATAATGGCGACATCTTGTCCCAAAACTTTTCTCAGCCGTTTTCTGTTTTCCTGTTCCGGCAACCCCGTTACCAATCCCAAAGGCCCTGGATCCGTATCGGGAAAGACGCCTTGCTGCATCGGCAGATCCAACAGCGTTTCATGTCCGGTCCGTCGGGCATCGGCGATGTATGTTTTAAGCTTGTCCGCATAAGGGCTGAAAGATAAAGAAACACAGTTCGGCAATGTATTAATGGCGGCTTCAGTCGCATTTGTTCGTTTTCCCAGCCCTGCGAATAAAATTGCAATATACGGCGTCTGCGGCGGCAGATCAACCGGCCTGCTGTATGCTTGGAAAGCAGAGGTGTTTTCATTTTTAACGGGCAGTTTGCCGTAACGGGATTCTTCTTGCAATTCCGGCAACGGTTCAATGATGTGCAACGGTATGGCGTTTGCCGGCGTTCCCTTTTTTATCAATGAAAAATCCGGCAAAGAATCCAGTAACGTTGTTTTGATCAGATCCGGCTGCGGCAATTCTGCCTGATAAGATTCAACGGGAAAACGTTTTAAAGGGGAATGATCGTTTTTTTGTTCTGTCTTTTTTTGCTGTTCAGGCTGTTTTGGCGGTGTTTGTTTTTCTTCCGGTTTTTTTTGATTTGTCTGTTGAACCGGTTTTGAAGAATCCGAAGAAACGGATGCCGTTTCGGCCTTGACGGATTCAAAAGCGGCCAAGGCGGCCTCCAGATCATTTAAAGCGGTCAGTTTTTTATTTTCCTGTTCATCGCGTTCTTTTTGCAATTGTGCGATTTCGATTATTTTTTCCTGTTCCTCCGTGTCTTTTTTTTGTTGCAGTTGCTGCAATTCGGGGGATTCGGGCAAAACAGGCTGTTCGGAAGCGGTTTCTACCAATTCTTTTAAGACAACGGCCGTTTCTTCCATTGTCTTTTTTTCCTGTTCCATTTGTGCGATCAGTTCCGCATTTTGTGAAGGCTGGTTTTGATCAATTGCCTTTTTTTCCGGCGGTTGCGGATCAATCAAAGAGGATGCGTCGGTATTTTTTTCTTCCGGTGTCAGGTAATACGTTGCCGAAACAACGGGCGAACGAAAAAAATCAATATAAAGACCGTACAGCATACATAGAAAAGAAACCGTCGCCAGAAACAGGACAACGTTAAATGCCCGTTTTTTTCCGGCGATCAGGCCTTCTTTTGAAAAAGGAGAAGCTTCGGCGTTTTTATCGGCGGACGACATATTTTATTCCTGTCTTGCCTGGTAAATGCCCATTGCCTTGACGATATCAATTGCCCGATCCAGCTGATAGTCTTCGATTTTATTTTCTTCTGCGGGTTTTTCATCAAACGGATCAGGTTCTTTTTCTTTTGATTTTTGTTTCTTCTTTTCTTTCAGTGTCTTGTTTTTCGAAGAATCGTTTTCGTCCTGTTTGGCCAAAGCATTCGGCAGAGTCGCTTCGGCAAAATCGTCAGAGCGCAGAGCGTAATATTCAACATGGCCGGGCGGAATTTTAATGTCGGGTTCAATGCCTTTGGCCTGAATGGATCGTCCGGACGGCGTATAATAACGCGCTGTCGTCAGGCGGATTGCTCCGAATCCCGTAATGGGAATAACCGTCTGAACGGATCCTTTACCGAATGAACGCATTCCGACAACAACGGCGCGTTTGTGATCCTGCAAGGCTCCGGCAACGATTTCCGCGGCAGAAGCCGATCCTTCGTTAATTAAAACGACAACCGGTTTGTTTTTCGTGATATCGCCTTTTGTCGCGCTGTAACGTTGCATTTCTTCGTCACGGCGCGGACGAGTGGAAACGATTTCGCCTTCTTCCAAGAACAGATCGGCGACGGATACGGCCTGATCCAAAAGACCGCCCGGATTATTGCGCAAATCAAGAATGTAACCGAACAAATCGTCTTCGGAAATGTTTTTTTGGATTTTTTCGATGGCTTTTTTGACATCGTTTGTTGTCGTGTCGGAAAACGAAGAAATACGAATATATCCGACCGAAGAGTCTTTTTCTTCGCTTTTAACGGATTGAATTTTAATGTTGTCCCGTGTCAGCGTGACGTCAAAGGGTTCTTTGTTCTTTCTGCGAATTGTCAGTTTGACTTTTGAATTCAACGGGCCGCGCATTTTGTCAACCGCCTGAGTCAGGGTTTCACCCAAAACGGTTGTGCCGTCAATGTGCGTTATATAGTCGCCGGCCTGCAGTCCTGCCTTAAACGCCGGCGTATCATCAATCGGAGAAATGATTTTAATCCAGCCGTTGTCCATGGTCACTTCAATGCCCAGTCCGCCGAATTCACCGCTGGTTTGTTCACGCATGTCTTTGAATGTTGCGGCGTCCAGATACGATGAATGCGGATCCAAAGAGGACAACATGCCGTTAATGGCGTATTCGATTAATTTATCTTCAGAAACGTCTTCAACATAATCCGTTTTGGCCCGTTTCAGCGTTTCGCTGAAAATGTTCAAATATTTATAGACCAAAGCGGATTGATCTTCTTTGTCTTTTTCGTTTTTGGATTCTGTTTCTTTTGCCGTAACGGCGCCGGAACAAAAAAGAACCAATAAAATAGTCGAAACCGTTAAACCGAAACGTTTCATGTTTTTTTCCTTTTTTATCCTTTGTTTTTCCGATGCAGCCAACCGGCAGGATTAACCGGCTGTCCGTTTTTTCTTAATTCAATATACAACGTTGGTTTGGATTGCGCTACCATTATTCCAACGGGTTCTCCGGCCAGCAAAGACTGTCCGACGGACGTATCCAGGCGTCCTATGCCGGCCAACAGGGTATGAAAGCCGTCCCCGTGTTCGATGATCAGCAACTGACCGTATCCGCGAAAAGGTCCCGCAAACAAAACCGTTCCGTCATAAGGCGAAATCACCTGCGCGTTCGGGCGGGTCCGGATTGTGATGCCTTTGGAGGTAATGCCGGCTTCGGTTTGTTCGCCGTATTTTTTAACAATGGTGCCTTTGACCGGATAAGGAATGCGCCCCCGTGCCGCCATAAAAGCGCCGGTCGGTATTTCGCTTTTTTTGGAACCGCCGCTGCGGCGTTTGCTGTCGGCTTCCAGTTTTGCCAGCAGTTCTTTTAAGTTTCCGGCCTGACGGGCAAGGTTTTCGGCACGCGTTTTGGCTCGGGCGCTTTCGCTGGCAAAGGCCGTCTGTAATTGTGATTTTTTCTTGATCAGCACGTTCATGCCGCGGCGTTTTTCGTTCAGCCGTTGCGTCATGGTTTTTATTTGGGCGTACTGTGCGCGGATTGCCGTTGTCAGGCTGGCAATTTTTGTTAAATCTTTGCGCAGGCCTTCCGTCGAATATTCCAGCTGCGGAACGGCTTCGCGCAACAATAAAGCGCTGCGCAGCGTATCCTGCGGTGCCAAAGGCTGAGCAATCAGAGCTTCCGTCGGTTTGAACGCCAAAGACTGCAAAGCCGCCAAAACACGCATACGCTGGGCTTTGCGGACTTCCAGACGTTTTTTCATCAGGCTTTGTTGCGCTTCAAATTCCGCCAGTTTTTGTTCCAGCCGATCCAGGCTTTCTTCCTGTTCCTGAATGGAACTGGCCGCCGCGACCATTTTTCGGCGAACGTCCAGAATTTCTTTTTGAACTGTTTTTACTTTTTCGCGCAGAGTCTTATGTTCTTTTTCGGCCTGTTTGATTTGGCTGGTTACTCGGGACAGTTCGGATTTTGCCGAAGCCGGATTGTTCTGTGCGGCCAAAGAAAAAGACGACACGGCCAGTCCTGTCGCAAGGACAAGAAAAAACAACCCTGTCGTCTTTTTAACAGCCATCGGTTATTTTACCAGCAACGATTTTCCGGTCATTTCCGCAGGCTGATCCAAGTGCAGCAGTTCCAGCAAAGTCGGTGCCAGATCAGCCAGGCGGCCGCCTTGACGCAGTTTGTAACCGTTTTCATCGTTAAACAAAACGACGGGAACTTTAAACGTTGTATGAGCGGTATAGGGCGCCCCTGTTTTTTCGTCCTTCATCAGTTCGCAGTTGCCGTGATCTGCCGTAACCAACATGACGCCGCCGGCGTTTTTGATGGCTTCCTGCAATCTGCCCAGACATTTATCAACGGCTTCGGCCGCTTTGACGGCGGCTTCCAAAACGCCGGTATGACCGACCATGTCACCGTTGGCAAAGTTGACGATAATGACATCGAATTTGCCGGCATTAATGGCATCAACCAAAGCGTCACAAACTTCAAAGGCGCTCATTTCCGGCTTTAAGTCATAAGTGGCGACTTTCGGCGAGGGGATTAAAATGCGTTCTTCGCCTTTAAACAGACGTTCTTCGCCGCCGTTGAAAAAGAAGGTGACATGCGCGTATTTTTCCGTTTCCGCGATACGCAGCTGAGTCAGTCCGGCATTGGAAACCACTTCGCCGAAAATATTGCTCAGCTGTTCGGGCGGAAAGATCGGTTTGACGAAACGGTCGTGATCGACGGAATACTGCGTCATACCGACGACAGCGGCAAAATTGACTGTTTTGGGACGTTTGAATTTGTCGAATTTCGTATCGGCCAGCGCGTACATGATTTCGCGCGCACGGTCGGAACGGAAGTTCGCGAACAGCAGTCCGTCGCCGTCGTTCATGCCGTGATAATCGCCGATAACGGCCGGCAGGACGAATTCGTCGTAAACTTTTTGTTTGTAGGAAGCGTCAACGGCTTCTTCGGCCGTGTGCATACGTACCCCGTCGCCCAGCATTAAGGCATTGTAGGCCAATTCGATGCGTTCCCAACGGTTGTCACGGTCCATGGCGTAATAGCGGCCGGCAACGGTAACAATTTTAACGTTGTTCATCGCCTTTGTTTTTTCTTCGAAATCTTTGACATAGCTTAAGGCGGAATCGGGCGGGACGTCGCGGCCGTCCAGAAAAGCGTGCACGTCAACGGGAATTCCCTCATCACTGAGGATTTTAGCCAGAGCAATAATATGATTCATATGAGAATGAACGCCGCCGGGGCTCATCAATCCCATTAAATGGCAGGTTCCTTTGGAAGCTTTTAAAGAATCGATCAAATCGACAACCGCAGGCTGTTTCGCCAAAGAACCGTCCTGCGCGGCCTGGTCGATTTTCGGCAGATCCTGCATGACGACGCGGCCGGCGCCGATGTTCATATGTCCGACTTCGGAATTTCCCATCTGACCTTCGGGCAGTCCGACATCCAGCCCCGATGTGGCGATCAGCGTATTCGGACACGTATCGACCAGACGATGCCAATTCGGTGTGTTTCCCATTTCAATGGCATTGTTTTCTTTGCTGTCGCGATGTCCCCAGCCGTCCAGAATGCACAGCATGACGGGACGAGGTCTTTTGGTTTCTTCCATTGCTTTTTCTCCGTTAAAAAATCAAAAATCGCAGCTACTATAATACAAAACTTTGCGTTTGACACTCTGAAAAAGACGCTTTTACCAGAAAAGCTGTCCGCCGAAACTTAAGTCTGCGGGAATATCGGCTTTTGAGCTGAAAAAACAGGAAAAATCTAAAAAGACGGCAAACTTTTCACTGATTTCGGCACTGAAACCGGCGCCGGCTTCGTAAATGGTGTCCGTCATGTCTTCGATAAAGTCGTATCCGGCGAATCGAACAGCGCTTTTTTTGTTAAATTCCCGCAAAACGGCGGTTTTTAAATATACTTCGACAGGCAGCTGATGCGTTTGTCTGAAATTTTTGCCGCCCGCAAGGCCGATGCGTCCCATGATCGAATCGGCATTTTTTCCAAAAACGGGCGTATTCATGTCCGTACGGTAAGATATATCAGGCAAACGCATATAATAAGCCTGCAGCTGCGGTTTGACAAACCAACCGTTTTTGGAAAATCGTTTTCCGACGGCGCCGGAAAAGCTCCAGGCATTCAGGCTGTATTTTGATCCGACTTTGAACCCGTTTGTTAAATAACTGTCGATTTTTTGCCGATGGTGGTAAAAAACGCCTTCCAGATTTAACGTGTAATCGTTTTGCGTTGCCGCCGACGTATAAAGCCCGATACTGTTCGTATGGGAATATCCTTTGCCGGGATTGTCGAATTTTTGTTTTGATTCGGAATATCCCCAATAAAGCCCCGCGATCCATTCTTTGAAAAAGTCCTGTTTGATCGGCAGGTCAAACCCGATTTGTGTGCCGCGGACGTTTAAACGGCTTTTGCTGTCGTCTTTGAAATGCAGGCGGATTTCACGACCCATGCCGCGAACCCACAAGCCGGTTTTTTTTGTAAAGCGGACTTCTTCCAGTCGCCGCCCCAGACTGTGCAGATGCGCGTAAAATATGGAATTAACGGCGGCAAAAGTGTTTTTGGCAACGATTGATCCGTCGTTCAGATAAGGTGTTTTTTGCAGTTGCCAGGTATTGCCGATATGCGCCAGATCATAACGATAAGCACCGATGTCCGCCGCGCCGCCGATCAGATAAAAATTCTGATCGGTATTATTCGTATTAATCAATGTCAGCGTTCCCGGAAAGTCTTCCGAAGCGCTGTAGTCATAAAAAGCAATGCCGTAAGTACCGCTGCCGTTTCCGATTTTTAAAACATCGGCGATTTGTTCCGAAACAGTTGTTGTCAGCCGGAATATTCCCGTGCCGTTTAAATTGTCGATGGGGATTTCGGCTGAACTGATTTTGATGTTTACGTTGCCGTTTTCCAGCAACAAATCGGGAAAAGAAACACCGGAATACAAATTTAAATCACCGTTTTTAACGGTAGTTTGTCCGCTAAAAGAAGCATCGCCGTAAACAAAAGCCGATCCGCCGTCAATCGTCAGATTCGTTACATCGGCCATATCGTTGATTTCCAGTTCTCCGCCTTTGACGACAGGATCAGTTGCAACGGCTTCGCTGTAAAGGATCTGTCGCCCGTCAGCCAGAACGGAATTTTCAACCGTGCCGTAAACGTTTTGCCGTCCGCCGTCAATATAGGTATCAAAAGCCGCGGATCCGGCGTCAATCTGCTGAATCCCGCCGGCATGAATCGTCGTGCCGTTTGCCGTGCCGCCGTTGGTAACGATTTGTGTGCCGTTATAAATCTGCGTGTCATTATCCGTTCCGTAGACATACTGTTTGCCGGAATTTAAAATCGTGTTGTTGGATTCGGCGCCGTTTCGGACATAAAGCGTGCCGCCGTTGACGGTTGTCATATTGACATTGCCGGCGTAAACGGACATTGAACCGTAAGCATTGATCGTTGAAAAATTGGCTGTTCCGTATACTTTTTGAACGGCATTTTGCAAAATAAGACTGTTTTCGGACAATCCGCCGGCATTCACGGTTTGTAAAGCGTAAGTATAAACGGTTGAATTAACGGAGCTTCCTCCGGACATAATATTTTGTGTGCCGTAAACGGTCATGTCGTTGACGGTACCGTAAACATTTTGGGTAACGACGGAAGGGACGGATCCGCCGTTAATTGTCGTTTCGGCATCGACAACGGACGTAATGGCCAAAGAATGTTTTGCAAAAAGGCAAAAAGCGGCGGAAAGAAAAAAGAAACGCAGCATCGGATTAATCCTTAAAAAGATAACTGCGAAATTAAACCACGCTTTTAAAAAGAAAGGGATATAGCTTTTATGCTCTGTGATACGGGTGGCCGTCCAGAATGGTTTTTGCCCGATAAATCTGTTCGGCCAGCATGACGCGCGCCAGCATGTGCGGCCAGGTCATTTCTCCGAATGCCAAAATCAGATCGGCTTTCTGCCGGATTTCTTCGCCGTGCCCGTCCGCGCCGCCGATCAGAAAAACAACCGCCGGGACGCTTTCGTCCTGCCAGCAGCCCAGCCGTTTGGCAAATTTTTCAGAGCACAGCTGCTTTCCCCGTTCGTCCATCACAACAATTTTTGCGCCGGCGGGAACGGCGGAAAGCAGAAGAGCGCCTTCGCGTTTTTTGCGTTCTTCGGCAGAACCGGGTTTTTTGTCTTCAAATTCGCGCACGACAACGTTCCAGCGTGTCTGTTTAATGTATTTAGACAATAAATCCAGTTCCGGACTTTGCTTCATATGCCCGATGCAGGCGATGATAATATCCATTATTTTGCGCTGCGGCGCGGTGTTTCTTCACCCCACAATTCTTCAATGCAGTAAAGTTCGCGCGTTTCGGGGTGGAAAACATGAACAATAACATCACCGGCATCAACAATGACCCAGTCGCCGACGTCTTCGCCTTCGATTGAAGCCGGAATGCCGGTCTTTTTTAACCGCAGCTGCACCTGTTCGGCCAGAGCCGTTACATGACGCGGCGCCCGTCCGGAAGCAATTACCAGATAATCCGCAATGGCTGTTTTACCGGTTAAGTTAATGACCTTGATGTCTTCGGCTTTGCCGTTGGACAACGTTTTTTCGATCAGCGCGACGATTTTCTTTTCTTCGGCGTTTTCTTTGGGTTTTGCGGCTTTTTTCAAAAGCTTTTCATTTTTTTCTTTGGCTTTTAAAATCTTTTTAACCGTTTTTTTGACGGTTTTTTTGATTTCTTTTTTCGCCGCCTTAACGACTTTTTTTTCCGAAGCGGTTTTGTCTGTTTTTGTTGTTTTCTTTGCTTTTTCAGTCGTTTTTTCGGACTTTTTTACGGGCATGATTTTAATCTCCTACTTGAAATAATCCTTTTTTGCGAATCTCGGTGGCCGAAGCCGGGTGTTTCCTGATCGGCAGGAAAATCCACGCCGGCGGCTTTAAATAAGGCAGGCAACGGGCGTGTTCCGGTGAATGTCGGTACAGACGAAACCGGCGTGCAGCCTTGCCGTGCAGCGCTCTTAAAGCATAGTTTTTTCTGGCAAAAACGGCAATAGGCACGGCATGCATGATTGAACGCCATTGATACCAGTGATGAAATTCCAATAAATTGTCTGCCCCCATCAGCCAGACAAAGCTGATATCCGGATACATTTCCTGCAATTTGGAAATCGTGTCGATCGTGTAACGCGTGTTGATTTCCTGTTCGACGCGCGACACTTTGATCCGCGGGTGGGACGCAATTTTTTCGGCGCTGGCGACCCGCCGATCGTAAGACGCCATATCTTTGGCTTGTTTTAACGGATTTAAGGGGGAAACAAGCCACCATACTTCGTCTAATCCCAACAGCTTTAAAGCCTGCAGACTGATATGACGATGGCCGTCATGAGCCGGATTAAAAGATCCGCCTAACAACCCGACTGTTTTACGGACGAATCTGACCGGCACCGCGCACCTGATATTTAAAAGTGGTTAACTGTTCCAGACCGATCGGTCCTCTGGCGTGCAGACGGCCCGTCGCAATTCCGATTTCCGCTCCCATGCCGAATTCGCCGCCGTCGCAGAATTGCGTTGATGCGTTGTGCATGACGACGGCGCTGTCGACTTCGTTTAAAAATCGGTCGGCGGCTGCCGGATCTTCGGTCAAAACGGATTCCGTATGATGCGAACTGTGCCGCGCGATGTGCGCGACAGCTTCATCCATGCCGCTGACAATACGCACGGAAACAATCGGCGCCAGATACTCCGTATCCCAATCCGCGTCGACTGCCGGAATAACACGGCTGTCCAGCCGCCGCGTTTTTTCATCGCCGCGCACTTCGCAACCGGCCGTGATCAAGTCGTCAATCACGGCGGGCAGAATGGTTTGGGAAACGGCATCGTCACACAAAATTGTTTCCGTGGAATTGCACGTTCCCGTCCGGCGCATTTTGGCGTTTAAAACGACCCGGCGCGCTTTTTCGATATCCGCCGCCGCGTGAATATAGGTATGGCAGATTCCGTTTAAATGTTTAAACAGAGGAATTTTGCTTTCGTCCGTAATTCTTTGGATCAAAGACTTTCCGCCGCGCGGGACGATCACGTCAATATATTCGTCCAGCTTGAGCATTTCGCCCACCGCCGCGCGGTCGGCCGTCGGGACGGATTGAATGCAGTCTTCGGGCAATCCGGCGGCTTTTAAACCGGCGTGCATGATTTCGGCGATTTTTGCCGAAGAACGAAAGCTGTCGGATCCGCCGCGCAAGATGACGGCATTGCCTGATTTAAAACACAAGGCTCCCGCGTCGGCGGTAACGTTCGGGCGGCTTTCGTAAATCACGCCGATAACGCCCAAAGGAACGGCGACGCGCGTGATGACAAGCCCGTTCGGACGCGTCCATTCGGCCAGTTTTCTGCCGACGGGATCGGGCAGGGCGGCAATGTCGTCCAATCCTTTAGCCATTGCTTCAATCCGGTCCGCATTCAGCAGCAGCCGGTCGCGCATGGCGGCCGACGTTTCCGCAGATAAAGCGTTCATATCGGCATTGTTGGCTTTCAGCAGCTCATCAACGCCGGCGCGCATTAACTTTGCGGCGGCCGTCAAAGCCCGGTTTTTTTGTTCTGTCGGCGCGTTTGCCAGAATACGGGCGGCCGCTTTGGCTTTTTGCCCCATGGAACGCATCAGCTCTTTCATTGTTATCCTCTTTTTTCCGTAAACAAATCGTCGCGGTGAATGATTTCGTCTTGTCCGTGGTATCCTAAAATGCTTTCGATTTCGTTGCTGTGTTTGCCGGCGATTGCTTTGGCGTCACGAGCGTTATAGGCGGTTAATCCCTTTCCCAAAAACAGCCCGTTTTCGTCTTCCAGCGTAACGGCGTCGCCGCGTTCAAAGGAACCTTTAACGGCTTTAATTCCGGCGGGCAGCAGACTTTTTCCCTTGTCCAGCGCTTTAACCGCTCCGGCGTCCAGCACCAAAGTCCCCCGCGGCTTAATCGCGCCGCCGATCCAGGCTTTGCGCGCGGAAATCGGCGATTTGTCCGCTAAAAACCACGTTCCTTCGCCCATTCTTTACATACGCGTCAAAGGGTCAAGCGCCGATCCGAGCGCAATGGCCATATCGCAGCCGGCTTCCATGCACAGCCGCGCGGCCATTAATTTTGTCGCCATGCCGCCCGTGCCGACCGCGGATCCCGCGCCGTCCGCCATCGCTTCGATTTCAGGCGTCAGTTTTTCAACGACGGGGATCAGTTTTGCCGACGGGTCTTTGCGCGGATTGGCCGTATACAATCCTTTGATGTCAGAAAAAATCACCAAAGCGTCCGCGCTGGCCATTTGCGCGACTCGGGCTGCCAGCCGGTCGTTGTCGCCGACTTTGATTTCCGAAGTCGCTACGGTATCGTTTTCATTAATAACCGGAATAATTCCCAAATCCAGCAGCGTGTTTAAGGTGTTGCGCGCATTTAAATAACGCTTTCTGTCTTCCGAATCGTCCAGAGTCAGTAAAATTTGCGCGACTTTTAACCCGCGTTCGCCCAGCACTTCCTGATAATAATGCGCCAGACGGATCTGCCCGACGGCGGCCGAAGCCTGCTTTTGGGGCAGCAAAAGCTTGCCGGTCGGCAGCCCCAGAGCTCTGCGTCCGACGGCAACCGCGCCCGAAGTCACGATAATCACCTGCTGGCCGCGTTCGCGCGCAGCCAGAATGTCGTCCGCCAAAGCGTTCAGCCACGTATTTTTTACCTGTCCCGTCGTTTCGTTGACCAACAGAGATGAACCGATTTTTAAAACCAGCCGTTTGGCCGTCAGTAAAGGATTTTTAGTCGACATTTTCTTCAGCCGTTTTTGTTGAAGCAGAATTTGCATTGGCGCGCTGTTCGCGTGCTTTTAAAACATAAGGCATCAGCCGGCGCAGAACTTCCGTCGTTCCCGTATGCGCCGCGCCGGACATCAGCATCGGTTTTTTGCGGCCGGCTTTTTGCAGCGCTTTGGCTTTTTCGGTAATTTCTTCCGCCGTCAGAGCATCGATTTTGTTTAAAACAATAATTTCCTGTTTTTGTGCCAGAACGGGCGAATACAGCTTTAATTCTTTGCGAATGGCTTTATAGCGTCCGGCGACGTCTTCTTCCGTTCCGTCGATCAGGTGCAGCAAAACGGCGCAGCGTTCCACATGGCGCAGGAAATGATCGCCCAATCCGATTCCTTCGTGCGCTCCTTCGATAATGCCGGGAATGTCGGCAATCAGCATTTCGTCATCGTCAATCTTGGCTATTCCCAGATTCGGGTGCAGAGTCGTAAACGGATAATCGGCGATTTTCGGGCGCGCCGAAGTGACTGCCGATAAAAACGTTGACTTTCCCGCGTTCGGAAATCCCAGCAATCCGACGTCCGCAATCATTTTCAGTTTCAGCCAAACCCACATTTCTTCGCCGGGACGGCCGGGATCCGCACGGCGGGGCGCTTGATTTGTCGAAGTTTTAAACATCGCGTTGCCGTATCCGCCGTCGCCGCCTTTGGCAATTGTAAAACGTTCGTAAGGGATCAGCATATCCTTGATGACGGTTTCCCCGTCATCGGCAACGATTTCCGTACCGACGGGGACTTTGATAATCAGATTTTCGCCTTTTCGGCCGAATCGTTCTTTGCCTTCGCCGTTATGGCCGCGTTCGGCCTTGAAATGCTGGCGGTAGCGAAAATCAATCAAAGTGTTCAGGTTCGGAACGGCTTCAAAAATAACGTCGCCGCCGCGTCCGCCGTTGCCGCCGTTCGGGCCGCCGAATTCGATATACTTTTCGCGGCGAAACGAACAACAGCCGTTTCCGCCGTCGCCGGATTTTAAATAAATCTTGGCTTGATCCAGAAATTTCATCGATTCGTTTCTCCGTTTACATAAAATAAAGGGGAATGGCAGACCACTCCCCTTTAAAATAAAAGCCTTTCAGTCGAAAACCCTTATTCCGTTACAACAGAAACATAAACTCTGTCATCGGCTTTGCGCGTAAAGGCGACACGCCCTGCGGCCGTTGCGAAAATAGTATGATCACGCCCCAAGCCGACATTTTCGCCCGTACGATATTTTGTACCGCGCTGGCGGACAATAATATTTCCCGGAATAACTGCCTGACCGCCGGATTTTTTCAATCCCAAACGCTTGCTTTCGGAATCGCGTCCGTTTCTGGTGCTGCCGCCTGCTTTCTTATGAGCCATAGCTTATCTCCTTAATTAAAGTGATTATTCGGCGATATCCGTGATCTTGACGATCGAGATATGCTGACGATGACCATTTTTACGGCGGTAACCGTGACGGCGTTTCTTTTTAAAGACAATGACCGTATCATCGCGAGTCTGTTTGACGACCTTCGCCGAAACTTTGGCGCCGGCAACAGTCGGCGTACCGATTTTTTCATTCACGGCAAGCACATTGTCAAATGTCACAGTAGAACCAACCTCTGCATTGAGTTTTTCAATAACAATCACATCGTCCTTTGCGACTTTATACTGCTTGCCGCCTGTCTTAATAACTGCGAACATTTTTTCCACCATCTTAGAAATCTGTAACCAAAGCGGACTTATTCCGCTTTAAAGAGAGCTTTTTATAGCCGGAAAATCAGGGAATTGTCAACAGGATATTTAATATCCGGTGCATTTATTTTTTTCGCGGGTGAATCTGATCGGCGAATCTTTGCGCCAGACGAGAAAAAGGCAAAGATTGCACCCATACTTTTCCGGGACCGCGCAGATCGGCAAAAAACAGTCCGGACCCGCCGAAAATCTGCGATTTAATGCTGCCCGTTCCGGTAACGTTAAAGTATACGGACGGCTGAAAGGCAACCAAACAGCCGACATCAACCTGCAAGGCATCGCCTTCCTGTAATGTTATTTCGCCGATCGTTCCGCCGGCATGAATAAAAACAACGCCGTCGCCGCTGAGGCGCTGCATAATAAAACCCGCCCCGCCGAACAAAGCCGTCATAATCTTTTTTTGAAAATAAATGCCGATGTCAACGTCAGCCTGCGCGCATAGAAAGCTGTCTTTCTGACAGATAATTTCTCCGCCGAATCCGGACAGGGACAGAGGTATGATTTTTCCGGGATACGGAGCCGAAAAAGCCACCTTTGCCGGAGAGTTCAACGTGTTGATAAAAGAAGAAAGAAAAGCGCTTTCACCGGATAAAACCCGTTTGCCGGCACCGAAAAGCTTGCCGAAGATCCCTTGTTTTCGGCCGGTTCCCAGCAAAGCTTCCAGATCAATGGCGATTTCTTTATAAACCATCGCGCCGGGTTCGGCGATAACGGATTCGCCGGGCTGTAAAGTAATTTCGACATACTGCATGTCATCGCCGCAGATTTTAAAATTCAGCCCCGAATTAAAATAAGTATCGGAAGACGGCGCCGATGCCGATGATCCCGTCAACGAAGAAAACCTGTCTGCCGGCACCCATTCGGGCATTCCTGCCTGCCAAACCAGGCAGTCCGGGTGAGCCTCAATAAACCGGGCGGCGTCTTGTTGAGAGAAAGGACCGTATTTTTGATTTCCGGATAAACAATACCACATGGCCTTTTCCTCCTGCTCTTAATATTTATGCAAAAGCGTTGTGCCGACACGCCGATTACGCGGATTTTTGGACAATAAATGCTGAATGTAACGTCCCTGAAACAAGGTAATGTTGTATTTTCTTGCCACCAACAGAGCCTCTTCATCATCAACGCGGCATAAAATGGCTCTGTTCGGGCCGATATTTAACAGTTTTTCGGTTAAAGCGGCGTCCTCTTGCAAAGCAAAAGGCAGATCCTGATTCCATGTCAGCTTGATGTAATCGGCCGCCAGACGTTCCCGGTCAATGAATTTCAACGTTTTATACGTTATACCGTCAATACAGATCTTGTATCCCAGATTTTGCGCATAATCCCGAGCCGTTAAATATGAGCGCAAATCGCTGAAGATATCAATCGGCTGCAATTCCAACACGATCGTGTTTTTCATGCCGGAACGAATATTGTCGTCAAATTCACGGAATTCTTCGGATAAAATCGTGGAAATATTCAGGTTTAAAGAAAAATCATGCGTAAAGGCGCCGTCGTCATGCCGGGAAACGCTGTTTAAAACCCGCTTGTCCAATGTTTCCGTCAAATCCTGAAACAACCACGGCGTCGCGGTTAAGGAAACGCCCGGCAAAATCGATTCGCCTAAGTCCGCGATTGAAACAAAGACTTCTTCGAACAAAGGTTGCGGCTGGGCTTCTTCCAGAATGATACAGACGGACTGACGGCGGATCATGTTTGAAAAATCGGTGTTTTGCAGCGCTTTGGACACGCGCGCCAGCATTTCCGGGGTGAACAGTTTTTGATTTTTATCGAAAACAAACGGGGCGACAAATTTTCTTTTTTCTTTTTTATCGCCTAATTCCCTGGAAGGACCTTTGCCGATTCGGGAAATTTCGAACATCAGAGCCTCTTTGTCATCGGGCAGGCGATAGGTTTTTTCCAATAATTTTTCCGGCTGCATTGTTTTTTTATCGGCGGAAAAATGCATCCATGTTTTAATCAGCGCGGCTCTGATGGTGTTGTCGTTGATTTTGGGGGAATAGATAATGAAAATGTCGTCGTTTTTTAAACAAAAAGCCTGCCCGTACAAAGCCAAAACATCATAAAAACCGTTGATAATCGTATTTAACAGGCTGTCTTTGCGCAAAGCTTCGTCAATCAGGGAAATTTTAAGCTGCAAAACAGTAAATGGCTGTCCGGATTTTATTTGCCCGGTCAGATAATTGCGAAGCGGTTCTTCCTGATTAATCATCAGCGGAGCTCCTTTTGTATTCAATCGGCATATCCAGCCGTTGAGGCATTAAACAGCCGGCCTTTTGTACACCGGCGATCCCGGCTTTTCTGGACACGCATTGCGCCTGTGTGCAGTTTTTTTTCTTCGGGCAGCTTTTTCTGATGTTGGCCGCTGTTAAGGCATCTATGAAATATCCCTGGAAACACCGGATATCGTGCATTAACCCCCAACGCAGAGAATCTTCGTCTTCGCAACGCATTAAAATAATGCGTCCGGGATCAATTCCTTGCAGCCAGTCGGATTCCGATTCTCTGTTCAAAGCCGGCGTCCAGTTCAGCTTCATTAAATCCGAATCCAGAATGTTCATATCCATAAATTCAAAAGAAATCGGGTGCAGTCCGTCAATCAGAACCTGATGTCCCGCTTCGTGCAGCAAATCCCGGGCCACCAGATAATTTTGTGTGTTTTGGATAATATCCATTAGCTGGACTTCGACAATGATTGACATTTTTTCCGGCATTTCCGCCAGAAATTGTTCAAAAGCCGGCGTGAAAATAGTGGATATATTTAAATTTAAAGAAATGTTTTTGGGCGTATGCGCAAACAATTCCTTAAAAATACCCAGCATTCTTTTATCCAGCGTTTCGCTGAGATGTTGAAACAACCATCTGTTGGATAATACGTTTACATCCGGCGCAATGGCTTTTTTCAAATCGGCCATGGAGGTAAAGTATTCCAAAAACAACGAAGATATTCCGCCTTCGCGAGTGATTCGGACGGCTTCCTGCCGGCGAATGATTTTTAAAATATTAAACCCCTGAATGTTGCGCAAAATGGCGTCCAGGTGTTCCGGCGCCAGCGGAATTTCTTTTTTCTTCAGCAGTTGATTTTCAACGGCTTTTTTACGTTCTTTGGCATAGGCCATGACAACGTCGAAATCGCGATTTAAAGGATAAACGCGTATGAAATCGTTCGGGTTGGACGCGGCAAAAGAATCGGATTGGAATATGCGTCTGACAGAAGCAACGGTATCGGTCAAAGACTGCGGCAAAATATTTTGACCGACCACCATAATGTCATTGTTTGCCAAAGCATACAAACCGGATTGGGATTTAATCATCAGTTCATTTAGGGCGCCAAGCGTCATTTGAACGTGATTTTGTGTTCGGTTGGCCGGGTTCAGCGCCGATATTTTGACAAGAATCGCTGTTGATCCCGCCTTCATCGGTTCAATGCGTTTTAATTTGTCAAGAAGCTGCTGTTCCGCTTTTGCCGCACTCACAAAAAATCCTTTCCGATTCTTTTAGGGGAATGATTTATCTTAAATACAGATGAACTTCCGTTGTTTGAATGGACGGATTTTTTATTTTTGATAAAAAGATCCGACTTTCGGGCAATCCCATCGAGATTAAAGAAGAACGAACGGCATCGGCGTTTTTAGCGGCTTCAAGTTCGCCGTATTTTGAATTGGCGGGACTGACGGCAACTATTTCGAACCCCGTGCTCGGGCGTTTGTCCAAAGCGGCTTTGGCGGCTTTGTACAAAGGCTGTTCAAAGGCAACGTCTTTTTTGTTAAACCGAATTACCATCAGCGGTTTGCGTCCGTTCAGTTCGGCTTCGGGCAGGCTGGCGGCGGCCGGCAATAATGCCGGCGCAATCGAAGCCGCGGGAACTGTTGTGACGGCGGCCTGCGGTCTGACCGTTAACATGCTGCCTTTCTGAATATCCGTCCCCAGCAGATTGATATTCTGGCTTTCTGTGCTGAAATACTGTTGCTGGCGGGCGATTTGGGCAGAAACGTCGGAACTTAACCGGTTTAAAGAAACAACGGTTTGATTGGCCTTGTCTTCCAGCGCTTTTAAGTTTTCATGGTCAATTTCCATGGCGCCGGGAATCAGAAATGTTTCGTTGATTGTGTCCAAAAGTGAGTTCAGTTCATTTTTTGTCCGGATGATTTCACTGGAAAGCTTTGCCGTTTCGGACATGTTTTTATCCGATCCGCCCAGCAGAGTCGACGCCTGTTTCCACATGGCGGTCAATTCGGGGTTTCCGGGCGTTGTTCCGTTACGTAAACGGGCATGAATGCGGGCGATATATTCATAATATTGACGGGATTCTTCGGCATTTTTATTTTTCAGTTCACGAAAAACGCCGGTATTTTTCTGAATATTTTCCTGAATCTGCTGTAATTTAGTTTCGATGGCGGCAACTTTTTTGCTGACTTCGGAAACGATCTGAGTCCCCGGCGTATAAGAGGAATCCGAAGTTTTTACGGCCTCTTTTTCGGAAGAATCATCATTTTTTTCTTCTGTTTGCGTTGTTTGTGCGCTTTCGGACGTTTGCATGGCAAAATCATCGGCAAAATAATCGTCGGGATAAGGATCAGAAGACGAGGCACACCCTGCAAAAGTCAGTAAAGCGGCAACCAAAGAGAGTCTTTTTAAAATGGACATGGGTTTGAATACCTTAAAAAGTTAAGAAAACTGCGCAATTTTCCGGCCAGTCTTTTATTTTATAAAAAACGGCCTTTTTAGAATGTACCGAGAAATAGCGCTTTTGCAAGAATTTTTATTATAAAATAAAATTCTTGTCATTTTTTTATAAAAAAGTCTTGCAAGGAGTACGGCATAGTCGTATATAAGATTTGCTTAAGCGCCCATAGCTCAACTGGATAGAGCATCTGACTACGGATCAGAAGGCTGAGAGTTCGAATCTTTCTGGGCGCGCCAATTAAAACCCGCAGAATACTGCGGGTTTTTTGTAATATGGAAAACCACGTGCTAGGCACGTGGTTCGGGAGAGCTTATAGCTATGCCCAAAAAAACTCCTTAGGTAAATTCAGATTGCGGTCTGGCAACTGCGACTGAAACTAAGGAGTTAAAGATGAATGACATAAAGACATTATCACATACAGCATGGAACTGCAAATATCACATAGTATTCGCGCCGAAATATCGCCGCAAAGTATTTTATGGCGAAAAACGCTATGAGACAGGAAAAATACTCAAAGAACTGTGTGGATGGAAAGGAATAACGATAATAGAGGCGGAAGTATGTCCGGATCATGTGCATATGTTGGTTGAGATACCGCCGAAAATGAGTGTGTCGAGTTTTGTGGGCTTTCTGAAAGGTAAAAGCAGTTTGATGGTTTACGAACGGTGGAGCAATATAAAATTTAAATATCGTAACAGAGAATTCTGGTGCAAGGGATACTATGTGGACACTGCCGGTAAGAATGCCCATAAGATTGCGGAATACATACAAAATCAGTTGAAAGAAGATGCTCTGTGTCTGACCCGTTTACGGGTAGCAAGTAACAAAATACTCCCGCCAGACCGTTGTACGCCGTTTAGGCGTCGCCAGTAGCATGAGGGCTTCGCCCGTCCTGTGAAGAACCACCCGCTAGGCGGGTGGGTATCTATTTTAAGCGTCAGGTTCTCGGAACAAAGGTTTGCCCTGAAACATACGCGCCGACTGCGATTCCATCAGGGTCCCCAGCGCAATCTGGCGATCTCTGATGCTGATACGCAATTGGTCTGCCGCGGTCGGATCGGGATTGGCAAAAACAAAACGGACTTCGGGAAACAACGTTTTAATTCCCTGCAGTTTTTGATGAATAACACCCAGAATGCCGCGTCCCAGCAGGTCTGCGGCCAGTTCTTCGCTCAGATCCGCGCTCATGGCATATTTGATGACAGAGTTCAGCGCATCTTCCACGCTGTTGGCGTGAATGGTTGACAACACCAAGTGTCCCGATGTCGCCGCGCGCAAAATCTGGCTGGCACAATCGGGGGTACGGATTTCGCCGACCAGAATATATCTGGGACGGCAACGCAAGGCAGATTTTAAGGATTCGCCCCAATCGTTGTTATCCGGTTCCGTTTGTTTGCACATACCCAGTCCGCCGCGTTTGGACTGATAAATACCGTCCAGCGGCATTTCGGGCGGATCCTCAATCGTATAGGCATAGCCGCCTTCGCGTTCCAGGAATTTGCGCATCAGACAGGAAATGGACGTTGTTTTTCCTGCGCCTGTCGGTCCGGCCCATAAGATCAGCCCGGATTCGCGGTTTAAAGAAATTAAGTGATTCGTGACGGCTTCCGGCAGACCCAACCTGACAACGTCCGGCGTTTTGCGCGGCATTCGGCGGGCGGAATACATAATTCCCGTTAATGTCGCAACGCGTTCAACGCGGTACATTGTGGATCCGTAGGCCATGGAATAACTGGATCGTCCCGTATAAGCCCGTTCCAAAGCCTGGTGAAATTCTTCGGCATCGTCTACTTCCAAAACTTTCAGTCCGAAACGTGTTTCGCCGTCATGAACATATAAAGTATGATCGGGAGTATACCAAATATCTGAAAAAAGTTGTTCGTCGATTGTTGCCATATTTTAAATCCGTTTAAAGATTTTAAAAATATAAAACAAAAAGCGTAAAAGATGCAAGTAAGTTTAGATGATTATTTTATGACGTCGGTGTAACAAACAGCACAACAAAAACAAAACGGCGCAGACGATTTCCATTGACGGGGCGGCCGGCATGTCGAAATAAACGGAACAGGCCAGCCCGCAAACAACGCTGAACAGACCGATCAAAGACCCGGTGACGGCCATGCCTTCGGGGGTTTTTGCCAAAAAACGTGCGGCCGCCGGCGGAATCAGCAACAATGCCGAAACCAACAGCAGTCCGGTCGTTTTTAACGCCAAAGAAACAAATAAAGCTGTTAAAAGCATAAAAATGACGGATTGTCGTGCCGTTGAAACGTTTTCGCTTTGGGCGACATCGGGCAGAACGGCGGTAAAGATCTGTTTTTTCCAGTTAAAGAACAATAATACGGCGCACAGACTGCCTGTAACGGCAATAAAGAACAGATCCCGGCTGCTGACCGATAGGACATCGCCGAACAAATAGGCGCTTAAATCCGTTCTGATTCCCGGCAGACAGTTCAGGCCGATCAGCCCCAGACACAGCGCTGTTTGTCCGATAATCAACAACAATAAATCCGTGCCGATTATAAACTTTTCCGAAACTCTGACCAGCAACAAAGCCGTCAGACAAACAATAACGGCAACGCCGGCGTTTTGTCCGATGCCAAGCCCGATGCCAAGCAGTACGCCGGCCAAAGCCGAATGAGACAGAGCATCACTGAAATAAGCCATACGCCGCCAAATCATCAGACAGCCGATCGGTCCGGCCAGAACAGCCATTGTGCCGGCGGCCAGCAACCCGCGTAAAATAAAAGGTTCAGTCCACATATTGAATACTCCCGTCCGGCAGATGCAGATGATCATGATGGTGGCGATAAACGGCCAAAGCCGATTTTTCGCCGTATAAAGTGCGATATCCCGGCAGAGATTCGATTTCATCGGGGTGTCCGCTGCAACAAATGTGGCGGTTGATGCACAAGACTCTGTTTGAACCGGCCATAACAACGTGCAGGTCATGTGATACCATTAAGATGGCGCATTTTTTTGTTTGGTTCAGTTCGTTCAATAAAGCATAAAATTGTTCTTCTCCCACAGGATCCAATCCTTGAACCGGCTCGTCCAATACCAACAGATCCGGCTGTTTTAACAATGTTCTGGCCAACATGACGCGTTGCATTTCTCCGCCGGATAAGGGGTGAATGCTGCGCTGCAAAATCTCCGGCGCCAGACC
The DNA here is from genome assembly GCA_944393745.1 of uncultured Alphaproteobacteria bacterium. Classification (GTDB taxonomy): domain Bacteria; phylum Pseudomonadota; class Alphaproteobacteria; order CAAGCB01; family CAG-977; genus UBA11549. The sequence continues at coordinate 36,212 of CALYBD010000003.1, forward strand.
GGTTTGATTTAACACGCCGACCAATTCCCGGTCGTCGTAAGAGGTGTCCAAACATAAAAAACGCTTAACCGTCAAAGCAATGCTGCGGGGTAAGTGTAATTTTTGGGGAACATAGCCGATTTTTAATCCGCTTTTTTTCCAAACGCGGCCGCTGTCGGGGCGGACAATGCCCAAAATAACTTTCAGCAGCGTTGTTTTTCCCGCGCCGTTCGGCCCGATCAGCGTTACGATTTGTCCGGCCGGTATGTCAAAAGTAATGTTTTCCAGCACGCGGACGTGATTAAGACTGAGGCAAACGTCTTCCAGATTGACCAATATTTCTTGTTGTTGTTCAGACATGAAAGTATCCGGTTTTAGCACTTGTTTTTCCTGTCATAGCGTAATACAGAATAAAGGAAAAGAGGAAAAATGATGTTTTTCAGAACTGTTTTTGCGCTGTTTTGCGGTTTTGTTTTTTTTGGAAAAACCGTATCGGCTCAGCCGGCCGTGATTGTTTCCGTTGCGCCGCTGCATTCGGCGGTCAGTGCCGTCATGCAGGGTGTCGGTACGCCGGAATTGTTGTTAAATCCGGCCGTGTCCGTTCATGATTATCATTTAAAGCCGTCCGATATGCAGCGTCTGGCAAAGGCTGATATTTTGTTCTGGGGCGGGGCGGCATTGGAATCGTTTTTGCAAAAGCCGCTGGTATCTGCCGGACTGTCGGATAAAAACGTTGCTTTTTTGGCGGATCCGCGGCTGAAAACGTATCCGTTTCGCAGCGCTTCGACGGCCGATGTCGACGGACATTTCTGGCTGGATCCCGAAAACATGGCGCAGGCAGCCCGGATCGCGGCAGAAAAGCTGGCAGTATCGGATCCTGCTCATGCGGTTCTTTATTCCGAAAATGCCGACCGGTTTGAACAACAGATGCGAGAACTGAAAGAAAACGGACAAAGCAAACTGCAGGCGTATCTTGATCGGCCGTACGTGACATTTCACGATGCCTATCAGTATTTTGAAAAAAGTTTTCATTTAACACCGATCGGGTTTGTTTTTGTTGATCCTCATCATGCCGGCAGTGCGGGACATATCGCCGGTTTGCGCGAAAAAATAAGACAGGCAGGCAAAGTATGCCTGTTTGCAGAACCGCAGTTTTCTGATAAAAGAATAAAAATCGTTGCGGAAGATCTGCCCGTCATTTTCGGGACGCTGGATCCGTCGGGCGTTAATTTAAAGCCGGGGGTTGGATTTTACGCGGAGTTGATGAATAATTTATTTGAATCGTTTGCCGGGTGCTTTTCCCGGTTGGCGGAACAGGGAACGGGTGGGAGATAGTCCGGTGAAATTTTCGATAGTTGCGGTTTTGTTTTTTTTCCTGTTGCCTTTTGATCTGTCCGCTCAGACCATTATGCCGCAAAAGATCAGATATCCCGTTGCAGCCGGGACTTTTTATCCTCGTGACGCCCGGGAGTTATCCAAAAAAACGGCGGATTTGATCGAATCTGCGGATCGTCGGTTGCGTTTGCCGGCTTCGGAAATTCCCAAAGCAATCGTCGTGCCGCATAATGCGTTTTATTTTTCGGGCGATGTGGCTGCGGCGGGATACGCGGCGTTGCGGCGGTTAAAGCCTTTTATCCGGCGCGTTGTTTTAATCGGATCATCTCATCAGGGAAAGTATTTCGGTATTTCTTTGTCTCGGGCAAAGTATTGGGAAATGCCCAATCAGCGTTTTGAAGTCGATCAGGAACTGACGGAAAAATTATTGAAAATTCAGGGGATCGGATTTGACGATGACGCCCATGAAGCGGAATCGTCTTTGGAAATGCAGCTGCCTTTTGTCAGTGCGGTTTTTAATAAAGACGTCAAAATCATGCCGATTTTGGTCGAAGATGCCAGTATTGAACAGGTGTCGGATCTGATTGCCGCCGTTTGGGGCGGGCCCGAAACGGTTATTATTGTTTCAACGGATATGTCTTCGGGCAAACAGGACGAAAAAGTCAGATCGGATATTTACGATATATCCAAGCTGTTGGAAAAAGAAGAGTATACGAAAATCAGATCCAGACATTTTTGCGCGCCGCTGCCCGTTGCAGGGCTGTTGTCATACGTTCGGGAAAATCATTTTTCCGTTCAGACAATCGAGTTGCAAACATCGGCCGATTCTTTTCTGACGGCCGACAAGGTTATCGGATTCGGGGCCTTCGGTGTTTATGAAACAAACGACGGAGCCGAAGACAACAAAGTGCAGATGGAAAACATACTGCAAGCCAATCAGGAATCTTTGCTGCGTGTTGCGGCGCAATCCATTGTGACCGGTTTTGAACGCGGTCGTCCGCTGCGTCTGCGGGAAACGCGTTATCCCGAAGAATTGCGCCAAAAAGGGGCAACTTTTGTTAACATTTATTATGACGGTGTTTTGCGCGGCAGCGCGGGATCCGGCGAACCGACACGGTCAATTTTAAAAGATATTGCCGAAAATGCCTATGCGGCGGCTTTTTCGGATTTTCGCTTTATTCCTTTGAACGAAGAAGAAATCAAAAAAGCCGAAATAACAATTTCCGTTTTAACCCGTCCGATGCCGATTCGATTTGAAAACGAAAAAGAATTGCTGGCAAAGATCAAACCGAAACAAGACGGTTTGATTTTACGGGAACGTTCAAACAAAGCTTTGTTTTTGCCGCAGGTTTGGGAAACGTTTTCTTCTCCGGAAGAGTTTCTGGGCTATTTAAAACAAAAAGCGGGACTGCCGATGGATTACTGGTCACCGACGGTAAAAGTATATCGTTTTGACGTTATTGATATTAACAGCGGCGATTTGGAAAATCCGGAATCGATCTGGCTGCCGAAATAGGAGTACGAAATGGACATTGTCTGGGTTGCGGCAGGGGCATTGATGACACCTGATTTTAAAGTTTTACTGTCGCGTCGGCCGTTTGGTAAAAATCTGGCCGGTTTTTGGGAATATCCCGGCGGGAAAATCGAACGGGGCGAAACGCCGCAGGACGCTTTGTGTCGTGAGTTACAGGAAGAACTGAATATTATCGTTGATCCCGCCGCATTAAAGCCTTTGACGTTTGCGTCCTTTCGTTACGAACGGTTTCATCTGGTCATGCCGTTATTTGTTTGCCGGTCGTGGCAGGGCCGTCCCGTCGGGGCGGAAGGCCAAGAAATCGATTTTGTTCATGCCGAAACCGTCGGTTTGGATACGCAAAGATATCCGATGCCGCCGGCTGACGGCGAATTGTCCGACAGCATAAGAGCATGGGTTAAACAACAGCAGCAGAAATAAAGAAAACGGCAGAAAAAATTTTTTTACACTCTGGTGATCTTGCGGATCTTGGTATATATTATTTTAAACTTTTGATATTCGGGTAAAACTAATGACAGAACAAAAATCTACTTCTTTTAAGCAAAAATTGCCGAATTATCTGACATTTATGCGGATTTTGGTCATTCCGGGCGTGGTGATTTCCTTTTTGTTCCCCGGTATCTTGGCGGCTTGGATCGGTTGCGGATTGTTTATTGCGGCTTCCGTAACGGATTATTTTGACGGCTATCTGGCACGAAAATTTAAAAGCACGTCCAGCCTGGGGCGCATTTTTGATCCGATTGCCGATAAATTGCTTGTCGCCGCAACGTTGTTGATGATGGCGGCTTATGACCGGCTGGGGTATACGGGACTATGGCCAGCGGTCGTTATTTTGTGCCGCGAAGTATTGGTTTCGGGATTACGCGAATTTTTGGCCGAAATTCGGATCGGTCTGCCGGTGACTCGTCTGGCAAAGTGGAAAACAGGGATTCAAATGACAGCAATTCCGATGCTGATGGTGGCTGATTTTTCCCCGTGGTTCTGCTATTTCGGCGAAGTCGGCGAAATCCTGATTTGGGTTGCCGCTTTGTTAACGGTCATTACCGGCTATGATTACCTGCGGGCAGGTTTGAAACATCTGGATTAAAAAAAGTATTTTGAAAAATAAAAAAAGCCCGCTTTTCAAAAACGGGCTTTTTATGTTACTACAGGACAGCTGTGTTATTGGGAGGCTTTTTATGAAAAATATTATTCTTACGGGCGTTAAACCGACGGGAACGCCTCATCTGGGAAATTATTTCGGTGCAATTAAACCGGCAATAGATCTGATGCGGGAACCGGAAGCTCAATGCTTTTATTTTATTGCGGACTATCATGCGTTGACAACGCTGCAATCCGCCGCCGATATGAAAAAATATTTTTATGAAATCGCCTGTACATGGCTGGCAGCCGGACTGGATCCGGAAAAAGCCGTGTTCTACAGACAGTCGGATATACCGGAAGTTTTTGAATTAACAACGATTTTATCTAATGTCACGCCAAAGGGACTGATGAATCGCGCCCATGCTTACAAAGCCTGCGTTGAAAAAAACGAAGCCGCCGGTCTTGATCGTGATGCCGATATTAATATGGGGTTGTATAATTATCCGATTTTAATGACGGCAGACATTGTTTTGTTTAATACGAAATATGTTCCGGTCGGGCAGGATCAAAAACAACACGTTGAAATCGCGCGGGATATTGCGCAGTATTTTAATAAAAAATACGGTAAGTCTTTGATGGTTCCGTGTGAAAAAATCAGCGAACAGGTGGCGACGCTGGCCGGTCTTGACGGACGCAAAATGTCAAAAAGCTACAATAACGTTATTCCGTTGTTCTGCACGGAAAAACAGCTGCATAAATGCGTCATGGCGATCAAGACGGATTGTTCCGCGCCGAATGATCCGAAAGATACAAACAGTATTTTGTTTACATTGTATAAACTATTTGCGACGCCGGAACAGACAGCGACCTACGAACAGGCTTTTCATGACGGAATTCTGTGGTCGGAAGCTAAAAAACAGTTGTTTGACGTCATGAACGCTTATTTGTTGCCAATGCGTGAAAAATACGATTATTACATGGCTCATCATGATGAGGTTGACGACATTCTGGCGCAAGGTGCCGTAAAAGCGCGTGTCATTGCCAAAGAAACAATCGAACGGGTCAGAAAAGCAATCGGATCCGGACGATAAAGAAAAAACCCCGCCGTTGCGGGGTTTTTTATCGGCATAAATTCGATTCCATTATTTTTTTTAAGGTGTCTTTGTCTTCCGGTGAATTAAGGCTGACAAAAGAATCGTCCGGATCGTTTAAAGAATCCGGCGCAACAAAATTTTTTAAATCCGCCGATGAAAGCGTACAGATTTTTCCAAATCCTTTCTTTTGATTGTTTCGTTCCAAGACGTTGGCCAATTTTATCTGACAAACGCCGTTGGCGAACGCGGCAAGGATTCCCGTTTGGATTTTGGCGTTTCCGAATGATTTGGACATCTTGGGACCTTCGTGACGCGGCGTTCCTTTCTGACAGGCTTTTAAAGCCGAAATAATACCGGCCGACTGATATTCGGGAATGTATTTAAGGCTGTTTTCGTCCGCAGTTTCAATAAAGGAATAGATTTTTTCCAGTGTTGTTAAATCGTTTAATTCGTCTTTTTTTACAAACAATTCAAACGGCAAAACGGAAATTTGACATCTGTCGCCCGAAAATCCTTTAACAGAAACCGTGACGGTTAAAAGAAAAATTTGTTTTGTTTCCTGTGCCGGCAAACATTGTTTTATCTTTTCCGTAAATGACGGGGAAAAGGAAAATATTTTTTCTTTCAAAATGTTTATTTCTTCTTCGTTCGGATCGTTGATTTGTTCCGAACAGGCCGTATGCAGCAATTTGTTCCAGGCAATATTGAATTTTGAATCCGTCATTTGCATTTCGGAAGGGATTTTTTTCGTGCTGCCGTCAGGTAATTCCATCGTACTGTAAACCGTAAAAGTTTCGGTAACAGGCGTTGTGTCGGGATCGATCATGGCAGCATACAGTTCCCGGTGTTGCTGGCGGGAAAGTTTGCAGTCGTAGCTGATCGTGTTCAGGCCGATCAAAGAATTTTTTACAGAAAACAGGCACTGTCCGTTTTCGTCTTTTCCTTTGATAACGACGTCAACGGCGCCATCCGACGGCAATCCGAACAATCCGGCATATTTTTTCCAGTCGGGATTTGTTTCGGCAATGTTTTCCGAATAAGCGGAACAAGTCTCTGCCGCGTTCAGAAAAGCCCGGCTGAACCGGACGGGTTTAACGTCATTATTTTTAAATTGAATACGACTTGTTTCGGATTGAACGGAAACAGATATCTTGTCGGCTTCTGCGGCGCAGGCGTTTGCGGTAATCAGAAAAAACGCGGAAAAAAGAACGGATTTGATCATTGTGAGCCTTTTTTAAGAATCTGACGATTTTTGTTTTATCAGCCTATTTTTGATTTCTTTCGGATTAACCCCGCCGGAAATCAGGACAAAAACGGCAAAGACAATACCGCCGGCCGTGATTAACGCTGTCAGCAGTCCGAATTTTAAAAGCGGATCACCGTGGATCCAATTCGGGAAATACAGGTCGGTTTCTTTTTTTAAAACGGCCACGGTTGCCGTCATGATCAGCGTTGAAAATAAAATGGAAACAGTACGTTTTTTAAAGATTTTGTCCGTTTTGTGCAGCTGTTGTTTTTTAATGCGCAAGATATACTGAATAACATTGATCCAGGCAACAATGCCGGTGGCTAAAGCAATACCGATATATCCGAAAAAGGATAAAAAAACCGCGCATAAGGCAATATACAATCCCAGGGCCCAGGCAGCGATGCGTACCGGCGTGACGGTATCTCCGCGCGCATAAAAAACGGGAGCCAGCGTTTTTGTCAGGATATAAGCCGGCAGCCCGGCGGCATAAGCGCACAAAGCAGCTGCCGTTTTAACACTGTCTTCGGCACCGAAAGCGCCGCGTTCAAACAAAACGGCAATGATCGGATTGCTCAGGATCATTAATCCCGCCATGGCCGGGACAGACGCCAACAAGGCAAATTCCAAAGCACGGTTTAAATTGTTTTGAGCCAGTTCGTTTTCTCCGGCTTTCAGCTGGCGGGTTAAAATCGGCAAAAGCGCAGTACCGATGGCCGCGCCGATAATTCCGACCGGCAGCTGATAAAGTCTGTTGGCATAATACAGCCATGAAACGGCGCCCGTTGTTAAAAAAGAAACAAACAACGTATCCAAAAACAAATTGATCTGATAAATCCCCGATCCGAATACACCGGGCAGGATACGCTTCATCAGCAGTTTTAATTCGGCGGATTTATTTCGGACAACGCGTTTAAGCCCGTACAGCTTTAAGGACAGACCGGCGCGATGCGTATGCCAGATCAGCCATAACAACTGAAAAACGCCGGCCGTCGTTACACCGGCAGATAAAGCATAGCCGTAATTGCCGCCGAACAACGGCGTGAAAGCAAACAAAGCGGCAATCATCGTAATGTTCAATAAAACCGGCGTCAGCGCTGCCGCGGCAAAATACCCCATCGAGTTAAGTATACCGCTTTGCAGCGAATTTAACGAAACAAGCAGCAAATAAGGAAACGTAATCCGCGACATGATGACGGCGGCATCAAATTTGGCGGTTTCTTCAATAAAGCCGGGTGCCTGTATCATAATAAAAACGGGCATGGCGATTTCGGCAACGGCCGTAAAGAACAGCACGATATAAAATAAAGCGGAAAAGGCTTCTTCGGCAAACAGACGGGCCTGTTCTTTTCCTTTTGTTTCCAGACGTTCGGAAAACATGGGGACAAAAGCGACGTTAAAGGCGCCTTCGGCAAACAGGCTTCTGAACAGGTTCGGCAGTTTGAATGCGACAAAAAAAGCATCTGCCGTCATGCCGGCGCCCAGGAAATTCGCAATCAGCAAATCGCGGATAAATCCCAAAACACGGCTGACCATTGTCCAGCCGCCGACGGTTATAATTGATTTAATCACAGAAAGCGGTGCTGCCATTGATCGTATCCAGTAAAGCTGTTTTTATGTGTTGTATTTTGTCCGTGTCGGTGATTTTGGCGTTCTCCGCGTCTGTTACGTAAAACACGTCAACGACACGGGAACCATACGTGTAAACGTGCGCGGACACAATCTTTAAATTTAATTTTGTCATTGTATGCGTAACGGCATGAAGAAATCCGATACTGTCCGTTCCGTTGATTTCGATCAGCGAACAAGAATCCGATGCCGCATTGTTGATAAACACCCGCGGCGGACTCCACAAAGCGGCGGACGGAGACGCTTTTAAACGTTTTGATCGCAGTTTTTCCTCTATAAGGGCGGAATCGGATCGGGCGATATTGTTTTGCAGACGTTGAATTTTTTTTGCGGAAGTCAGCGGTTTTTTTTCATTTAACAGGTTGGTTTCCTGAATTAAAAAAGTATCCAGAGCCATGCCGTTGTCCAGGGTGGTGATTTGGGCTTCGATAATGGAAACGTCTTCCGTTGCCATGGCACCGGTGATTTCCGCAAACAAGCCGTTATGATCGGGCGCCAGCACAATAAATTCGCTGACACCGCGTTCGTTGTCCGTCGTGATTGAAAAAGCATACTGTCCGGCCACGGCTTTTTGCGCCATTTGTTTTTGTGTGTCGGTTAAACGGCGCGTCCGGCTGTCGGCTCCCTGCATTTTTTCCAAGGCCAGCGTAAATAATTCTTTGAGCAGTTTTTCTTTAAACGAATTCCATACGTTCGGACCGACGGCCTTGATGTCCGCAATGCTTAAAGCGTATAACAGTTTTAAACGTTCGGGCGATTGGACAATGTCAACAAAATCTTTGATGGTTTTGGGATCAAAAATGTCCCGTTTAAAGGCTGTTTCACTCATGATCAGATGATGCGCAACCAGCCAGATGACCGTTTCGGCATCATCGTTTTCCAATCCCAGCTCTGTTGTTATTTTTTTTGCCAGTTCGGCTCCTTTTTCGGCGTGCTTTCCGCCCCGTCCTTTACCGATATCGTGCAGCAAAGCGGCCAGATACAAAGCGCGTCTTGACTGCGGCATTAATTCCCCGGGCGTTTCGGATAAAAATCCGACGGCTTTGAACGTGTGTTCGTCCGTTGTATAAACATGATACAAATCAAACTGAACCTGAGCGACAATATTCTGAAATTCCGGAATTAAATAGCCCAAAACGCCGCTTTCCGCCATTTGCCGCAAAGCCGATTCGGGATTGTCGGACAACAAAATTTCAAAAAACATCTGCCGGGCTTCGGGCATATTGCGCACACGGCGCATCAGTTTGGAATTATCCGTAATCAACTGCAACGTCTGCGGGTTTAAAGACAGCTTTAAACGTTGTTTTAAGACAAAAGCCTGCAGCAAAATCAACGGATTTTCATTGAAATGAACATGATCTTTAAAGGCAATCCTGTTGTTGATTAAGTAAAAATCCGCCCTGTCGTCCAAAGGCCTGATCACGGGCGTACCGTCCAAAGCATCGGTAATCGCCGTTGTGATTTGTCCGGACAATTCTCCGACCGTTTTGCAAGTCAGATAGTAATGCTTCATGAATCTTTCGGCTGCCGATTGTCCCGTCCGATTCACGTATCCCATTTCGGCCGCAATCTTTTTTTGTGCGTCAAAAGTCAGAATATCTCCGGCTTTGGCATTGATCAGATGCAAACGACAGCGTACGGTTGCCAAAAAACGGTGCGCTTTTAAAAACTTATGACAGGCGACGGGACTTAAAATCCCCAAGCCGACCAAATCGGGCATGTCGGTAATGCCGAACAGATATTTTGCCAGCCAGAACATTAAATGCAAATCACGCAGCCCGCCGCGCCCTTCTTTGACATTGGGTTCCAGCATATATTTTGATTGCCCCATACGTTGATAACGTGCCCGGCGTTCGTCCAGTTTGGCTTCGACAAAGTGCCGCTGCGTCCCGTTTGTGCGCAACGCCTCATAACGGGCACAAAAATCATTAAACAGATCCTCGTTGCCCCAGACAAGACGGCTTTCCAGCAGATTTGTTCGGATACTCATATCCCGTTCGGCTTCCGAAATACATTCCGCCGGTGTCCGAACAGAAGAACCGACTTTTAACCCCGTATCCCATAACACAGACGTTAAAAAAGATATAAGCTCTTGATTTTCTTTGTTTTCTTCGCGTATTAAAAATAAAATATCAATGTCCGAATACGGGGCCAGTTCTTTGCGTCCGTAACCGCCGACGGCAACCAATGCCAGATTGTTTTCTGTTCCGGGAAAAAGAGTTTCGTTTAAAAAGTCAACGGTTTCGGATAAAGTTTGATCCAATTCGTCGGCGTGAAAGAACATGGCTTCCAGTCCGCTGTTTTGCGGTATATCCAGCGCAGCTTTTAAATGGTCCGGCATTTCGTCGCATTTTTGTTTTAACACAGCGGTCAAAGCCGTTTTTTTCCCGGCTTCGTTAACGGCGGTATCCCAGGCTTGTTTTAAATCGTGTTTTAAAGTCATTTGTTTTGATCCGCCAATTGTTTTAAACGGTACAATTCGTCCAAAGCCTGTCGGGGCGTTAAATCATCGGGCACGATCTTGTCCAGTTCAATTACGACAGGAGAGGGCTCAACGGTTGTTTGCGGTTCGGGCTTTTCGTTTTTTACATTTTTTTTAACCATGGCAAACAAAGGCAGATCGTTCATAAAGTTGATTTCATAGGATCCTTGTTTTTCCATTTGTTCCAGAACCTGTCCGGCGCGGACAATAACGGCAGGAGGCAATCCGGCCAGCCGGCCGACATGAATGCCGTAAGATCGGTCCGCCGTTCCTTTGATGACTTCGTGCAAAAAAACAACGTTGCCTTTCCATTCTTTGATTCGCATGGTGTACAGCGACAGATGAGCCAGGACTTCGGTCAATGCCGTCAATTCATGATAGTGTGTGGCAAATAAAGCGCGGGATTTGTTGATGTCGTGCAAATATTCCACAACGGCCCAGGCGATGGACAGTCCGTCAAAAGTGGCCGTCCCGCGTCCGATTTCGTCCAATATGACCAAAGACCGTTCGGTGGATTGGTTTAAAATCGCCGCCGTTTCGATCATTTCAACCATAAAAGTCGATCGTCCGCGCGCCAGATCGTCTGCCGCGCCGACACGGGAAAACAGTTTGTCCACAATGCCGATTCGCGCCGATTGTGCCGGCACATAACACCCCGCCTGTGCCAGAATGGCAATCAGAGCGTTTTGGCGTAAAAAAGTACTTTTCCCGGCCATGTTCGGTCCCGTGATCAGCCATAGCCGTCCGTCTTTTGTTTCATGATTGCCCAGATGGCAGTCATTTGTGACAAAATCGGTTTCATGTGCGGCTTTCATTGTTTGTTCGACAACGGGGTGGCGGCCTTTGACAATATCAAACGCCAGGCTGTCTTCCAAAACCGGGCGGCAGTAATCGTTTTCTTCCGCCGTTTGCGCCAATCCGGCAGCAACGTCCAAAACCGCCAGGATTTGGGCGTTGCGGGCAATCTGATCGGCCGCGCTTGTCACTTTGGTAACCAGATCCGTAAACAGGTTTAATTCCAAATCCAGAGCTTTTTCTGCCGCACCGCGCAGTTTGTTTTCCATTTCCGACAGTTCAACCGTTGTAAAACGCACGGCGTTTGCCATCGTCTGGCGGTGGATAAAAACGGCATTTCCGTTATGGATTTCCTGCAGGATTTTCTGCGCATTTTTGGCAGATATCTCAATAAAGTATCCCATTAAGTTATTATGGGATATTTTCAAACCGGAAACGCCCGTCATTTCGGCATATTTTGTCTGTAATTCGGCAATCATCTGCCGGCTTTGATCGCGCAGGCGTTTCATTTCGTCCAGCTCCGCACAGTACAGCGGCGCGATAAATCCGCCGTCCCGGGCCAGCAAAGGCAGATCCGGCGCCAAAGCGCGGTTCAAAGTATCCGTTAATGCCTCTAATTCGTTTAAGGCGTTCAAACAGACTTCTATCGCCGATGGCATTCCCAGATCAGAATGCAAAGCCAGCTTTATTTCCGGTGTTTGCTTTAACGTATCGCGGATTGCCGCCAGATCACGCGGGCCGCCGCGTCCCAAAGACAACCGCGCCAAAGCCCGTTCCATGTCCGGACATTCGGCCAGTCTGTCGCGGATCGTCGCACGGATCAGAGGATTTTTGATAAAGAATTCGATTCTGTCCAATCGTTTATTAATGGCGGCCGCATCCGTTAGCGGAGAAGATAAATACCGTGATAACAGCCGAGCGCCCGAACCGGTAACGGTTTTGTCAATACAGGAAAAAAGAGTCGGTCCTTTTTCATCGCTCAAGGAATGAAACAGTTCCAGATTACGTCGCGTCGCCGCATCAATTTCCATCAGCCGACCGGCAGTAAAGTGTTTCAACGGGTTCAGTCTGGGAATCTGTCCTTTTTGGGTTAATTCGATATAATCAACCAAAGCGCCGGCCGCCCCCAATTCGGATTTGTTAAAATGCCCGAAAGCGTCCAGCGTTTGAACGTTAAAGAAATTTTCCAGTCTTTTTTGACCGTTTTCGGGGGAAAAACGCGCTGTCGGCAAAGGGGTCAGAAAGCGTTTATAGTCATTAAACACTTCAAAAAATTCAGGAGTTTGCAGAATTTTTTCGGAAACAATAATTTCTTTGGGTTCCAGACGCGACAATCCGGCCGCCAAAGCGACGGGCTTTCTGTCCGGCAAAGTCTGTACGGCAAAATCGCCGGTTGACACATCCGCCCAGGCCATGCCGATTCCGTCGGCCGTTTGCGTTAATGACAATAAATAATTACAGCGGCGCGGTTCCAAAATGTTGTCTTCGGTCAATGTTCCCGGCGTAATTAAACGAATGACTTCGCGTTTGACCAGCGTATTGCTGCCGCGTTCTTTACGTGCTTGGACAGGATCTTCCATCTGTTCGCAGATGGCGACTTTGAATCCTTTTTTGATCAGGCGGGAAAGATAAATTTCATGAGAATGAACCGGGACGCCGCACATCGGAATGTCCTGTCCTTTTTCCCGGTTGCGTTTTGTCAGGGCAATATCCAACGCTGCCGACGCTTTGACGGCATCGTCAAAAAACATTTCGTAAAAATCACCCATGCGGTAAAACAGCAGGTAACCTTCGTTTTGGCGCTTTATTTCAAAATACTGCTCCATCATCGGCGTTAATTTCTGAGCCCCGTTCTGCGCCGCGTTGATTATCTGATTCATAGCAATTCACTTCTTTATTTATTTATGATATCTGTAATATATCCATTTTTAACCGATCAATAAAGACGTGAAAAGACAATGACCGAAAATAAAAAAACACTTGAACAGGAAGCTTTGGCTTTGCATACGGCCGGTCGTCCCGGAAAAATAGAAATCAAAGCAACGAAACCCCTTGAAACTCAGAAAGATTTGTCTTTGGCTTATTCGCCCGGAGTGGCGGCGCCGTGTCTGGAAATCCAAAAAAATCCGGACGATGCTTTTCGCTATACGGCCAAAGGAAATCTGGTCGCCGTTATATCAAACGGAACGGCGGTTTTGGGACTGGGGGATATCGGGGCTTTGGCATCAAAGCCGGTGATGGAAGGCAAAGCCGTTTTATTCAAACGTTTCGCCGATGTTGATGCCGTTGATATTGAAATTAATACCAAAGATCCCGATAAAGTCGTGGAAACGGCGGCGTTGATCGGTGACGGTTTCGGCGGAATTAATCTGGAAGATATTAAAGCACCCGAATGTTTTTATATTGAACGCGAATTAAAAAAACGGCTGAATATTCCTGTTTTTCACGATGATCAGCACGGAACGGCCGTCGTTGTCGCCGCCGGCTTGGTCAACGGATTGGAATTAACCGGCAGAAAAATCGAAGACATTAAACTGGTTGTCAACGGTGCCGGTGCAGCCGCCGTTGCCTGCACGTCTTTGTTGCGGGAAATGGGGGTTAAGAATATCATTATGTGCGATTCCAAAGGCGTGATCTATCAGGGTCGGACCGAAGGAATGAATCCGTTTAAGGAATCTTTTGCCGCCGATACCGCGGCGCGTACTTTGGCCGAAGCCGTCAGGGGGGCTGATGTTTTCCTGGGGCTGTCGGTGAAGGGGGCTTTGACGCCCGATATGGTCAGGACAATGGCCGCGGCGCCGCTGATTTTTGCTCTGGCTAATCCAAATCCGGAAATTACGCCGCAGGAAGCTTTGGCCGCCGTTCCCGAAGCGATTATAGCAACGGGGCGTTCGGATTATCCGAATCAAATCAATAACGTGTTGGGCTTTCCGTATATTTTCAGAGGCGCTTTGGACGTTCGGGCATCGCAAATCAATGAACAGATGAAACAGGCCGCGGCTCATGCTTTGGCCGAATTGGCACGTGCGGACGGCTTGTCCAAAGACAAAATCGTTCCGTCTCCGTTTGATCCCCGGCTGATCGAAACGGTACCGCCGGCCGTGGCAAAGGCCGCCTGCGAAACAGGAGTAGCGCGTTTGCCGATAACGGATCCGGACGCCTATCGTACCGAATTGCGCGCTAAATTGAACAAAGGATAACTCCTGATGACTCAGCAGAATTCTGATCAAAAAGACGTTCCGTATCAATTTGCGGAACGTGTTTTAACGGTTTCTCTGCCAACGGCTCTTATGCTGATTATTCTGGTTGCGGCCGGGGAAATTGACGCACTGAGCGCAATTACCGGTTTTGCCATGGTTGTCAGTCTGACAATTGTATTGGCAATGCCGTTTTTGATGAATTTGAAAAATCTGACGCAATATGTTCACCAGATCGCACAGGAAGAAGACGTGCCCGATATGCCGACTTTCGGCAAAAAGGACGAAGAATCCGCCCGTATTATTGCCGCAATCAATCAGATGCGCAATATTTGGACAACGCGTACGGAACAATTGGAAGCACAGACTTTATCCGATGCTGCGGTGTTGGACAGTCTGCCCGATCCTTTGTTGATGTTGGACGATGAAAGTCAGGTTATCGGCGCCAATCTGGCGGCACGTGAGCTGTTCGGTTTTAATGTGCGCGGTCAAACGTTGCGCATGTTGGTTGATTCTCAATACCTGCCGTTGGCGGCAGAACGTATTTTAAATGGTGATTCCCGCAAAGAAGATTTGGAAATCTGTCTGAAACAAAAGGTGTTTAACGCCAAACTGGAACGTTTGCCCGCGGCGGCAAAAGCCGGGGCCGTTATGGTTTTAACGTTGTATGACATGACGGCACGCAAGCAGTTTGAACAAATGCAGGCGGACTTTATAGCCAACGCCAGTCATGAACTGCGGACGCCTTTGTCCGTGTTGTCCGGTTTTATTGAAACGTTGCAGTCGACGGCCAAAGAAGACGAACAGGCCAGGGAAAAGTTTTTATCGATTATGCAGACGCAGGCGCTCAGGATGTCCGGTCTGATCGAAAGCCTGCTGTGTTTGTCGCGTCTGCAGATGAATGAGGGGGAAAAACTGTCCGATCTTGTGGATATTCCGGAGATTTTAACGGCCGTCAAGCAAATGCTGGACGCCAAAGCCGTCAAAACCGAAATGACGATTGCTTTAAAACCTTGTGCCCAGCCCGGAAAGATATTCGGAAATGTCAGCGAATTAAATCAGGTTTTTCAAAATCTGACGGATAACGCGTTAAAATACGGCAAACCCGGCGGACAGGTTACGATTTCCTGCCATATTGAGGATCGGGGCAGACCCGAAATGGACGCGCCGATGGTTTATGCCATTGCCGTTCATAACACCGGGGAACCGATTGCCGCAGAATATCTGCCGCATCTGTTTGAACGGTTTTATCGCGTGGCGTCCACGAAAAACAAGGCTGTCGGAACCGGTTTGGGCTTGTCGATCGTTCAGCAGATCGTCAAACATCATAACGGTGTGATCACTGTAGAAAGTTCGAATGAAACGGGGACGGTTTTTACGGTTTATCTGCCGATGTACCCTGAGGATTTTTCTGAGGAAACTTCCGATTCAGAACCAGCAGAATCAACAGTCCCGGCAGACTCAACAAAGTCGTAATGATAAAAAAGACCGGCCAGGTCGTATGATCGGCAATCCACCCGCTGCCCGAAGACAACAGATCACGCGGCAACGCCATTAATGAACTGAGCAAAGCGTACTGTGTTGCCGTATAGGCGGTATTGCATAAAAAGGACATATAAGCAACAAAGGCCGAAGTGGCCATGGCAGCCCCCAGATTATCCGATATGACGGAAATTGTCAGCCAGGTCAGGCTGTTTCCTTGCGTTGCCAAATAGGCAAAGGGCAGATTGCTGATTCCTTGTAAAATGCCGCAGATCAGCAAGCTTGGCATAACGCCGAATCGTACAACGATTACGCCGCCGATCAGCCCGCCCAGAATGGTTGCGACAATGCCGTACAATTTAACGATTGTGGCGATTTGTTCGTAAGTAAATCCCATTTCCGTATAAAACGGCGCCGTCATTGTCCCCATGGTTGTTTCACAAAGCTTGTAAAGCATAATGAACAAAACGATCCAGATCCAACCGGGACGGGAAACGAAATCTTTAATCGGTGCGATGACCGCGTTTTGAAAAAAGGCGGTATTGTCTTTTAAGGGGTGATGCGGCGGTTCTTTGACGATCAGGATTGTTATTATTCCGATCAGGCTTGAAAGGGCTAACAGCGTGTAAACGTTTTCCCAGGAAAGGATTGAGGCCAGGTACAACGCTCCGGCGCCGGCGATCAGCATACCGACACGGTAACCGAACACAAAACAGCCCGAAGCCGCTCCCTGATCCTGCGGGTCAAAGTCTTCAACGCGAAATGCATCAAAAACAATGTCCTGAGACGCTGAGAAAAAAGCCACGCAAACGGCACAAATACCCGTTAACAACGGCATTTGCGCCGGATTTGTTCTGACCAACAGCAGCAGACTGAGCATTAAAAAAAATTGAAAAACCAATGCCCAGGATCGCCTTTTGCCCAAAGCTTTTGTTAAAACGGGAATTTCACAATGATCAACGTAAGGCGCCCACAGAAATTTAAAACTGTAAGGAAAGCGAACCAGGGAAAATAACGCAATTTCTGTTTTGGAAACGCCTTGCGCCGCCAACCAATAAGCCAAAGTGGAAAAAATCAAAACAAACGGCAGACCGCTGAACAATCCCAAAATAAACATCACGATCATTTTGGGATCGCGGTAAACGCCGACGGATTCTTTCCATCCGGCCATGTCTTATTCCTGATCCAGTTTGGCGGCCTTGTTGGCAGCGCGCTTACGCAGGTTTTCGTCCAAAATGGCTTTGCGCAACCGGAATGTCTTCGGCGTGACTTCGACCAATTCGTCTTCCTGAATATAGGCCAAGGCTTCTTCCAGGCTCATTTTCTTAGGCGGGGTCAGCATGACGTTGTCGTCTTTTCCCGCCGCGCGAATATTGGTCAGATGCTTTGTTTTAACCGGATTGACTTCGATATCGTTTGATTTTGTATGTTCGCCGATAATCATGCCGGCATAGACGTCTACGCCGGGTTCGATAAACATCGGGCCTCTGTCTTCCAGCTTCCACAAAGCGTAAGGAACCGCTTTGCCGTTGTCGGTCGAAACCATAACGCCGGTTCTGCGGCCGGGAATGGCACCTTTGTACGGCTGGTAGCTGTGGAAAACTTTATTCATGACGCCGGTGCCGCATGTATCGGTTAAAAATTGAGAATGATAGCCGATTAAACTGCGGGAAGGGGCCAGGAACGTCACGCGCGTCTTGTTGCCGCCGGACGGGCGCATATCGGTCATTTCGGCGCGGCGTTCGCCCAGTTTTTCGCAAACGGTGCCGACATATTGTTCGTCAACGTCAATGATGACTTCTTCAATCGGTTCCAGTTTTTTGCCCGATACCGGATCGACCTGCATTAACACGCGCGGACGGCTGATCGAAAGCTCGTAGCCTTCGCGGCGCATTTGTTCGATTAAGATGCCTAACTGCAATTCACCGCGACCGGCGACTTCGAAAGCGTCAGTCGATTCCGTGCGCGAAATGCGCAAAGCGACATTGCCTTCGGCTTCTTTTTGTAAACGATCCCAAATAACGCGGGAAGTGACTTTGTCTCCGTCCTTTCCGGCTAAAGGAGAGGTGTTGATCGAAAAAGTCATGGCCAAAGTCGGCGGATCAATCGGTTGAGCCGGAATGGGAGTGGTGACGGATAAATCACATAACGTGTCGGCGACGGTAGCTTTTGCCAGTCCGGCCAAAGCGACAATGTCACCGGCGTGAGCTTCTTCCAATCCGGTGCGTTTCAATCCGCGGAAAGCCAGAATTTTGCTGACACGCGCCGTTTCAATCGTTTTGCCGTCCCGTCCGATGGCTTTGATCGTTGAATTAACTTTGACGGATCCCGAATGAATCTTGCCCGTTAAAATACGGCCGACGAACGGATCGTTTTCAATGGTCGTGACCAATAAGGAAAACGGCCCGTGCGGATCGCATTTCGGCGGAGGAACAAAGTCCATGATCAAATCAAACAACGGCGCGATGGATTCGCGGGGATCTTTGTCAAGATCTTTGACCGCCCAGCCTTCACGTCCGGACGCATAAAGCACCGGAAAATCCAACTGTTCGTCCGTTGCGTCCAAAGAAGCAAACAGATCAAAGACTTCCTCATAGACTTCCTGCGGTCTGGCATCGGGACGATCGACTTTATTAATAACGACAATCGGTTTCAAACCGATTTTCAAGGCCTTGCTGACAACGAATTTTGTTTGCGGCAAAGGCCCTTCCGCGGCGTCAACCAAAACGATGGCCGAATCCACCATATCCAAAATCCGTTCGACTTCGCCGCCGAAATCGGCGTGCCCCGGCGTGTCGACAATATTAAAACGCGCGCCTTTCCATTCAACGGAAGTGCATTTTGCCAAAATCGTAATGCCGCGTTCGCGTTCCAGATCATTGGAATCCAAAGCCCGTTCGGCGACAACCTGATTGTCGCGAAAAGTTCCGCTTTGACGCAGCATGGTATCGACCAGTGTCGTTTTCCCGTGGTCAACGTGAGCAATAATCGCAATATTACGCATGGAAGTTCTTCTTTTATAAAAGTTAAATGTCATTATGCTTTTACGGATTCTCGGGCTTTTTGTCAATTCCCGTTGTTCGGATTTGCCGTGTTTTTTCGTGGATTTTTCTACAGATCTGTCGTACTCTTTAGAAAAACATTTGAAAGGAATGTCATGAATTTTTTAGCCGCCTCTGTATTAACGATTTTTGCGTTTCCCTGTTTGGCTGAAACGTTGACGGAACAATTTTTGCGTATGGACGTCAATCAAGACGGTTTTTTATCCGAAAAAGAATTTTCGGACGGTATGCGTGCTACTTCAGAATCAAAAGAATCCGCCGGCGTTTCGGGACAGTCGGTGTCTGACGCGGAAAAACAAAAAATTATTGATGAGGCGATTTCCCAGACCAAACAGAATCTGCCGTATAAAATAGACGATTCCACGGTATGGACGGACGTTTATGCCCAAAACAACGAAATTCATTATACGTATAAAGTCGAAATGGACACCAGCACTTTATCGCCGGAACAATCCGCTGCACTGAAACCGGTTTTGGAAAAACAAATCTGTGCAACAATCATGCCGTCCATGTGCGGGGTGGTTAAAGATATTTTTCTGAAAAAAGGAATTCCGCTGGTAACCCATTACAACGATAAATCCGGCAATGAACTGGCGTCCTGCCGGCTGACCGAATCCGATTGTCCGTAAAGTGTGAATTACCCGACTTTTTTGGCAATCAGTTCACTGAGCGAGATTTCGGGTCTGGCCCCGTAATGGGAAATGATTTCCGCCGCGGCCAAAGCCCCCATTTGCAAGCATTCCGATATTGATTTGCCGCGTGCCATTCCCGTCAGAAAACCGGCGGCAAACAAGTCGCCAGCCCCGGTCGTGTCAATGACACGATTGATCGGTTCGGCGGGAATTTCATACCGTTTTGCGCCGCAAATGGCCACGGCTCCTTTGGCACCGCGGGTAATGACAACGATTTCGCACAGGTCTTTGCATTTTTCAAAAGCCGTTTCCTCATCATCGGTATCAAACAAGGCTTTGATTTCATCTTCGTTGCAAAACAAAATGTCAATGCCGTCTTTGATCAGCTGCAGAAAACTGTCGCGATGACGATTGACACAGAACGGATCGGACAGGGATAAAGAAACCTTGCGGTTATGTTTATGCGCTAGTTCGACGGCATAGGTCAACGCGTCTTTTGCTTCCGGTCTGTCCCACAGATAGCCTTCCATATAAACGATTTTGGTTTGTTTAATCAGTTCTTCGTCAATATCTTTGCGCGATAATTTTGAACACGCCCCCAGATAGGTATTCATTGTCCTTTGGGCATCGGGGCTGACAATCACCATACAGCGTGCGGTCGGCCGTTCGTTTTCCAGGCACGGGGTTGTAAAATGAACACCGGATTTTGTGATATCCTGGCGGAAAACTTCGCCCAGTTTGTCATCGGCGACCTTGCCGATAAAAGCGGGCTTTCCGCCCAAAGCCGCGATTCCGACTGCCGTATTGGCGGCCGACCCTCCGGAACATTCGACGCCGTTTTCGGCGATGTGTCCGTAAATTTTTTCGGCCAAAGACGCATCAATCAACGTCATCATGCCTTTGGGCATATTATGCTGTGTCAGAAATTCGTCGTCCATATTGGCCAGCACGTCAACCATGGCATTGCCGATTGCCACAACGTCAAAACGTGTCAGAGCGTTCATATAAAACCTCCGTCAGGGGTTGCAGATAACGACAGTATAAAGAAACTTACAATTCAAACAAGACTCTGCTACAAAATTAAATGATTTTTTTTCGGAGATAAAGCCATGCTGTCAGAATTAAAGGAAGCTTTTAAAGATGTTTTTTCTAAACAAATCAGAGGGTTAATATGGCTTACGGCATTAACGACTCTGCTGGTTTTTATCGTTCTTTTTGGTTTGTTTGTTTTTGCCATGTCGTTTTTTGAACTGGCCGAGTATCCGTGGTTGGAAAAAACGCTGGAAGTCCTTGGATATGTATTGTTTTTTATTATGTCTCTTATGCTTTTTCCGGCGGTGGCAACGTTTGTGTCCGGCTTTTTTATCGATTCGGTCGTTGATCGGACCGCGAAAAAAAACAATATTTCGAATTTAAGAGCGGTTCCTTTGTCCGAAAGCCTTGTGTTGTCGGGAGTCGGAGCCTTTAAAGGAGTTTCGTTGTCGGCGCTGTTGATTCCTGTTTCGCTGACGGTGGGGCTGATTCCTTTTGTCAACATGGTGCCGATTGTTCTATATTATGTGTTAAACGGTCGGCTGTTGGCCAGGGAATATTTTTATGCCGTTGCGTTGCGTTATGCCGCGAAAAACGACGCCGATGAAATATTTGACCGATATGCCGGATATTGGACAAAGGGAGGAATTATTATTGCTGTTTTGATGACCGTGCCGGTGATTAATGTTATTTCTCCGCTGATAGCCATGTCTTTTATGCAGCGGTTGTTTTTAAAGAAACAACAGGATTCGAAATGAAAAAAGTTTTTTTGATGTTTATGTTTTGTTTTTTGGCGGGATGTGCGCGCGTTCCCAAAGAATTGCCTGTCGTTGCCGCGGAAAATAACGCGTCCGTTTCGGATTCGGCAAAGCGATCCGGACGAAAAGATCCGTTGTTAAAGTCGGATTATGTTTTGCGGATTTTGGGACAGCCGACACTGAAACGCCGCGAACCGCCGTCCGAAGTCTGGGTTTACACACAAACAGGCTGCGTTTTGTTTATTTATATGAATGATTTGGACGACGGTTCGGCTTTGGTGCGGCATATGGAAATCGGTACGCCGTCTTTTCATGCAAAACAAAAAGATTCTCTGTCGTGTCTGAAAACGGCAGCCAAATTAAGATGATTGAAACAATTTTGCAGGCGGACAAAGCCGTTTTGGAGTATATCCAAACGCTGCATTCGGATTTTTTGAATGTGTTTATGCCGGCGGTGACGTCTTTGGGGGACGCGGGTGTATTTTGGCTGACATGGGCAACGTTATTGTGTTTCTTTCCGAAAACCAGAAAAACAGGTATTTTAATGGTGGCGGCGTTAAGCGTGACTTTTGTCGTCAGTACATTGGGACTGAAGAATTTGTTTGAACGTTTGCGGCCGTGTGCACAGTTTCCGAAAGAATTCTTTTTTATTTGTCCGTCCGGTTTTTCGTTTCCGTCGGGACATTCGATTTCGTCTTTTGCCGCAGCCGGCGTGTTATTTTTCAGACACGAAAAAGGAGGTCTTGTCGCATTAATTCTGGCGGCAATGATTGCTTTTTCAAGAACGTATCTGTATGTTCATTTCCCGCTGGATATTTTAATCGGCAGCCTGCTGGGCGTGGGATCTGCCTATTTGATCGTTCGCTGCTGCGGAACACAAAAAAAGGCAGAGCCTTAACTCTGCCTTTCAAGGACTTTATGATAATTGTTCGTTGATCCAGGCGGACAGTTTTGATTTTGTCATGGCGCCCGAATGTGTTGCAACGGCTTCGCCGTTTTTGAACATAATCAGTGTCGGAATGCCGCGGACGCCGAAATTTGTCGGTGTTTCGGGCGAATCGTCAATATTCATTTTGACGACTTTTAATTTATCGCCCAATTCGGCCGCGACTTCTTCCAAAACGGGGCTTAACTGCCGGCACGGAGAACACCATTCGGCAAAAAAGTCAACCAGCACGGGCACGCCTGAATTTTTTATTTCATCGGCAAATTCATTGTCTTTGATTGTTTTCATGTTGTCTTCCTTTCTGTATAAAAACGTACAGCCTTTATAAAAGGCTTTAAAAAAACGGTCAATACTCCATTGTATCACAAACCAGTGACGTGATCTCGGTTAATTTCGGGGCTTCGGTCCACAGCAAAAAGCATCTGATTTTTTTGCCGGGATATATTCTTGCAATTAAATCCTTATAGGCCGTCATTTGCCGGATATAAGCCGGCGGCGTTTCCTGAATGTTCTGCGGAATAAGGCGGCCGGATTTGTAATCGATCAGATGTACTTCGTTTTCAAAGACGGCCAACCGATCGATTTTTGCATTGATGATACGTTCGCCGATAATGCCGGATACGGGGACTTCCGCCAAAGATTCCGGACCGAATAATCCGGCCGTTTGCGGATTTTCAAGCAAAGACAAGACGCTGTCGATCAAAGAGTTTTTTTCTTCATCAGACAGTCCTACGGCTTGCAAAGCCGCCAGCTTTCGGGCATTGATTTTACGCAGTCGGGGCGGGTACTGCGGCAGAATTTCCAGCAAAGTGTGGATCAATAAACCTTTTTTAACGGCTTTTTGCCGGCCTTGCGACAATGGGGATAATACGGACGGTTCCGCAATATCCGGCTTTGACGGAACCAGAGGCCGCGGCGGCACGGGTTCGGCCGGCGGCAGCTGCGTTATCCAGTCGGGCAGAACGGTGTCGGGCGGCCGATCTGATTTTTCTTCGAATTTTTTCGGCGGTTCTTCCTGTCGGCAGGTCAGACGCAAAACGGGTTCGTCAAACAGGTCTGTTTGCACTTCTTGTGCCGCATAGCAATCGGATCCGTCGGCGTTTTTGATATTTAAGGATTCTTTGACCAGTTCATACCAGTTGCCGTGAGCATTCCTTGTCGTGTCCCAGCCCGTGATGTACAATCTGTCGGCGGCGCGTGTCAGGGCGACATAAAGCAAACGGTTATATTCGTCGTTACTTTTTTCTTTTAATTTTTTGATTTCATTTTCAATGAGATCGTTATTGTATTCTGCTTTGGGCGCCCACAGCATGATTTCACCGTTTTGATCCGCCGGCCAGTATGTTTTTGATTTCTGGACGGGCAATTGACGTGTATCGGGCAGAAAAACAATCGGTGCCTGCAGGCCTTTGGCGGCATGCACGGTCATGATGCGCACGGCGTCAAAGGATTGTTCGGGATCGCGTTTGATTTCCACATCGTTTTGGCGCAGATGGTTTAAAAAGTTCTGTAAAGAAGGCGGTTCCGCGGAATCGTAATGCAAAGCGAGGGACATAAATTCGTCCAAAGCGTCCAAGGCCTGCACGCCCAAGCGCGAAACAAAAGCTTTTTGTCGTCCCAGCGGCCCCAAAATATAGGCGTAAAGTTCATAAGGACGCATTTTATCAACGCGAGCCAGCAGATCTTTTAAAAACAAATACGCCTTGCCCAAAGCGGTGTCCGGTTTGTCTTCGTACGTTTTTAACCGGTCAAATAAAGACAGTTCGCCGCGTTTATAGGCCAGGCTGAACAGATCGTCTTCGGAAATACCGTCCAGGGGTATATTTTTCTCTGATGCTTTTTGCAGATCGGCTGCGGATAAATCTTTGGCTGAAATGCCGCATAAAGGGGAACGCAAAACGGTAGCCAACGCCAAATCATCTTCGGGCAGCAACAGGAAATCCCCCAGAACCATTAAATCCTTTACGGCAATGTGGGACGTGATTTTTAATCTGTCAACACCGCAGATCGGCACGCCGAGTGTTTTTAATTCCCGCGATAAATCGTCAATAAAAGTATTGCGCCGGCGCACTAAAATTAAAATATCTCCCGGTCGGATCGGTCTGTTTTCGGATTCCAAGTGTTCTTCGGAAAAGACCATATCGGCAATTTTTTTTGCGATTTTTCGCGCCAGACGGGCGGACGGCGTTTCGGAATAAACGCGTTCAACCGGCTTTGTAAAAGGTCGCTGCGTATCATTTTTTTGCGGTTTTTCCGTCGGCCATATTTCAACCAGTCCGGCCTGTTTTTTGCGCCAGGATAAATGAGCGGCATTTTCGTCTGGATCAACAACGCCCCGTCGCGCCGGATCAAAGCGCAGAACAAAATTGACAACGTCAATAACGGCTCGGACGGATCTGAAAGAAATATACATCGGTACGTCATTCCATTTTTTGCCGGCATTGAGGGCTCGTGTTTTAAAAAAAGTGCGCATTTTTTCAAATTCTTCGGGAACGGCGCCCTGAAAACTGAAAATCGATTGTTTTTTGTCTCCGACGGCAAAGACGGTTCTGTTTTGCGTGCGCATACTGCTGCCGGCAAAAAATTCTTCGGCCAGTGCTTTGATGACGGCCCATTGATCGGGGCTGGTGTCTTGTGCTTCGTCCACCAAAATATGATCAATGCCGCCGTCCAGCTTGAACAACACCCAGGCTGCCGCGCCGGATTTTTCCAAAAGAGCACGAGCCTTTGCGATCAGATCGTCATAATCCATGATGCAACGTTCGTTTTTTAAAACCGTGTATTCGTCCAAAATGGCACCGGCAAGTTCAAATAAAGCCAGCGAAAAACGCTCTGTCGCAACGGAAGTCAGCTGCTTTTGCAACAATTCGGCTTTTTGTGCTTCGGCTGTCATGGCGGGCAGGGCGGCTTCGGATTCTTTGCAGCAGAGCTGTTTGCGTATTTCATTTTCCGTCGTTAAAAATACCGAAAGGTATTCGGACAGCAGGAAAAGCCGTTCTTTTTCGGAAGCATTTAGAAAATCTTCCATTTTCGGGACTTTTTCCGTATCCGTTTTTTTCTTTGAAACGCCTAAAACGGCGACGGCCAAGCGCAGTTCGTCTTCTCGTGCTTTTGTTAAACGGCAAAAGTCTGTTTTTAAAGAGTCTTCCGTGCAGCCCTGCGGCAAGTTTAAAGCTGTTTCATAGGCATTTATTAATTCCGAACGGGAACTAAAACGGGTTTTGATCCGTTGAACGGCCGGCAAATGTGTCGTAATTTCTTTTAAAACGTCTAAAAAGTTATCTTCCGTCGTAACGGCGGCGATCGTTTCCAGACAAGATTCGAAACGACTCTGTCCTAAAATTTTATTTCGAGCCTGTTCGATTAATTCGGTGGCGCCGCGTTCGTCCAAAACCTCAAACTGCGGAGAAACGCCGGCTTCCAACGGAAAACGTTTTAACAAAGATTGGCAAAAACCGTGCAGCGTTGTTACCTTTAATCCGCCGGCCGTATCCAATAACCGCGCAAACAACCGCCTTGCCCGCGCGATCATATCCGAATCGGGCGGGGTGTCGTGCAGTTCCGTTAATTCTGTTATCAGCAGGCTTTCTTCTTCGGCCGCCCATTGTGCCAGCCGTTCGGCAATTTTGTTGGCCATCTGTGCTGCTGCCGTGCGTGTAAACGTCAGGCACAGAATTTTTTCGGGCGGCGTGCCCGTCAGCATCAGATTCAATACCCGATCGGAAAGAACTTTTGTCTTGCCCGATCCGGCCGAAGCCGCCACCCAGGCCGATTCAAAAGGATTGGCCGCCAAACGCTGTAAAACATTCGGATCCGTCGAAGTCATGTTATTCCTCCTGATCTTCCGATGAACCGGAAGTCGCCCATTCATCAAAACGCGCTAAATGATCAAAATCGTTATATTGTAACGAAACGCTTGTGTCCGGTGTTGCCAGATAAGGCGTTTGAGGATCGTCATAAGTGTTGATCAGATCTTTTAGCCGTTGCAGAGCTTTATCGGCTTCTTCCGCGGTTTTTTCTTTGTCCGTCGTGATTTTTCGGATCATTGCACCGTCTTGTTGTCCGCGCAGGCGCCAATATTCCATGGCGGTTGCGGTTTTGTTTTTGATGTTTTCAAATCCGTTTTGCTGTAAAATGGCAGCTTCCAGCGGCAGTTGCGGAGAATAACCGGCCAAAACCGTATTCGTTGCGGGAAGTTTGCCCGTTTTATAATCAATTAAAGTAATGCTGCCGTCGTTTTTAAGGTCGATTCTGTCGGCAACACAACGCAAAGTAAAATCGCCGCCTTTGGTCTTAAAAGAAATCTTACCTTCCTGTTCGCACAGGATTTTGGCGGTTTCTTCCTGTCTTTTTTTCTGTTGGCCGACGAACCACTTTAAAGCGGATTCCAAACGCGGTTTCCAAAAGGCTGCGGCAGTTTGCGAAAAATTTAATTCTTTGAATAAATCCGAACCGATTCTTAATATCTCGGATTCGGCATTGGCCGGCAATTTTGCGGGATATTCGGCGCAAAACATTTCGACCGCCTTGTGAACGATCGTGCCGTAATCGGCGGCATTAAATTCTGCGTCAATATCGTCCAACGGCTGTAGTTCCAGAATATGTCGCGCGTAAACGGAATACGGATCACGCATCAGCGCTTCTATTTTTGTGACCGACAACTTGCGAGGACGAGCTTGAACGGGCGGATTCGGTTGCGGCGGCAGAAAAGATAAAAAAGCCTGCGGTTCATCAATCTTTCGGGCCCAATGCTGCAAATCTCCCCCCTCAAACTGCAGACCGGAAATGTCCAAAACGGTTTGCAACCGCATCAACCAGCGGGACGGGACACAAGGGGTTCCTCCTTCTTTGACGGATCGGGTCATAATCAGTTTTTCGGCGCAAAAAGCCTGTGCAAAATCATGTGCGGACAAAGCGATTTTTTGTTCCGGAGCAGATAAACCGCACTGTTCGCGCATTGGGCGGGACAGCCACGGATCGGCGTTTGGCGTTTGGGGCCAGGTTCCTTCGTTCAATCCGCCCAGAATTAAAACATCGGGCTGGATCAGGCGCGCTTCCATCGTTCCCAGAATATCCAGTCGCGGGTGCATGCCGTACTTCGGACGGACGACAACTCCTTTAAACAAAGCCGATAAGAGGGATAAATATTCCTCCGGCGTGATTGGTTCGATTAAATCCGCCTGTTCCTTTAAATCGACAAAAAAAGCTGCGGCGGCTTCGCCGGCTTCACCGTCCCACAGTCTTTGGGATCCCGTTTTATCCCAGCTTTGCGCCAGCTGTTCCGCCGCGGTTAAATGCGCATTCAACAGTGTTTCGAAATCCTGCGCCGACGGATCGGTCATCTGCCGGGTAAAGGGGGACAGGCGTTGTTCCAGATCGTGTATGAAATTAATCAAATCCTGCTTTTTGCTTGTTTCGGCTGCTTTTTTCAACCCCGAAAAGCCGTTGCCGGGACGTTTGCCGCGCAGCAGTTCTTTTTCCGTTTTTCGCACCAAAGATCGAAACGGCGCAAATTTTTGGCCGCCCAAAGCCAGCGGGTGTTTTAAACACGCCAGAAAATCGCAAGGGGCCCAATCGGTTAAGGCCGCGCGTCCCAACAACAGTAAAAACGTTCCCAACGGCGTTAAAGTCAGATTTGTTCCCGCCGAATCGTCCATAACGATTCCCCATCGGTTCATTTCGGCGACCACGCGGCGAGCCAAAGATCTGTCCGGTGTTACCAGCGCGGCCGTTTTTCCCGGCGTCTGAAGAGTTTCGCGCAAAGCAAGCGCAATGACCAAAGCTTCTTCTTGGACGTTGGCGCAATCATATTTTTGAATGCCGGCAAGGGCTTCTTTTTGAAATTTTTTTGTTGTCCGCCACAGCTCTGTTGTCGACGCCGGCCGCATGGCTTCGCTGATCAGGCGCAGGCGTTCGTCGCGGACGGGCGTATTATCGCCGAACAAACGCACGTCCGAACGCTTTAATCCCATTTTATCCAGCAGTTTTTTCAGATGGTACTGCGGATGCGAAGGTTCACAAAGCGCAAAGCTGTCTTCGTCCAACAGCCTGTCCAGTCCCGGCAGAATAACTTCTCCGTTTTCCATGCCCGCAATCGTATCCAACAATTCGGCCGTCGCCGGCTGAGACCCCGTTGACCCCGCCGCGATTACGGGAAAAGACGGCGGATTGCTGCGCCAAAAATCCGCCTGAGCTTTGAACAGACGTACCCGGCGGTCGGCAGCATCAATGACGTTTTCCTGTTTTAAAATTTCAGGCCAGGCGGTCGTAATGATTTCCAAAAAAGTCAGTGTTTCCTGCCAATGGGCGGCAAACTCGTCGGGAACCAGATTGTTCAACCGGTCAAACGGCATGTTTTCAATATAAGTTTCATCTAAAAACTGCGCTAAAGCATCTGCCAGATACAGGGCTTTTTCGGCATTGACGGGAGTGCGTTTTTGAATAAGCCTGGCAAGCAGCAAACGCCGGCGCAGCGGATTGATGGCGTCCGGCAGATCAACGATGTTTAACAAAGACAGTCGTCCCTGCGTTTCTTCATCTTCAACGGCGGAAAAAGGAATCATGCGCGGCAACACCAAAGGTTGTCCGTTACTTTGGCGCAAAAAAGCCTCCCGCACGGTTTTACAGGCGCGCCGGGTCGGCAGGAATAAAACCGTTTTTGCCAAATCGGTCGGAACGGAACGATGCCGACGCAGCAATTCTGCCGCCAACGTGTCGGCAAAAGAAAAAACGGGATCAATGGTAAATACGTGTTTAACCGCCATCAGGCCGGTCCTTTAATCTGTCTTCTGCCGCAGCCAATGCTTCCGGCGTGCCGACATGATACCATTCGCCTTCGCCGATGACGGCCGCCAGCCGTCCGGCTTTTTCTGCCCGATCATACAGCAGATTTAAAGAAAATTTTCCCTGCGGTGTGTCATCAAAAATTCGCGGATTTAAAATCTGCGCCCCCGCATAAACAAAAGGCGCCGTTTCTTCCTGCGGCTTTTTCCGGCGCGGCCGGCCGTTTTCAATATAATAATCGCCCTTGCCCGTATGACCGAACGTCCGTTCCATCGGCCATAACAACAGCAAAATGTCGGCTTTTTCTTCTTCAAAAGCCTGTGCCATACGCGCTAAAACAGGCGTTTTTTCCGTCCACAGCGGATCGGCGTTTAAAACGAAAAAAGGACGATCTCCCAACAACGGTAACGCTTTTTTGACACCGCCGCCGGTTTCCAAAGCGGTTTCTTCCTGCGAAAAAATAAAGTGCATATCCGTACGCCGTTTCAGATTTGTCTTGATCAATTCGCCCAGGTAACAGACATTGACGACACATTCTTTAATTCCGCAGGCGGCAATCTTGTCGGCGACCCGATCAATCAATGTGCGACCCGAAACTTTAATCAGCGGTTTGGGGCATTCGTCTGTCAAAGAACGCATGCGGGTTCCCCGTCCGGCGGCTAAAATCATTGCTTTGTTTATTTGAGCAGACATGGCGGAATGCCTCTGTATTCGGCCGGAATATTTTTATCAAACCAAACCTTTATCTTTCCCAGTGCCGGGTGTTCCAACGCGCGTTCCAACAGCCGCCATAAACGCGGCAGATGCTGTAAATACCGATTTTTTTTGTCCCGAACACATAAACGGACAAAAATCCCCAACACTTTGATATGACGTTGGGCGGCCAAAACAGCCCATGACGCCAGAAAATCCTTTTCGTTCGGCAATTTTGCGGCCAGTCCCGTTATGTATCTGTCGCGCATCTGTGCCAATAAATCCGCGGAAATATCGCGCCGGGCATCTTCCATCAGCGACATGATGTCATAGGTGATCGTGCCGTGCAAAGCATCCTGAAAATCCAACAACCCGCAGGCATGAATGCCTTTTCTGTTTTCCAACAACAGCAGGTTGTCAACATGATAATCACGCAAAACCAGCGTTTTGGGGACATTATTGGCAATCGGAAAAACATCTTCCCATAATAAAATAAAATCATCGACAATGTCTTTGTCCGTTTCTTTGCCGAAAGCTGCCGGCATAAACCAATCGGGAAACAACATCAGTTCGCGTTTTAACGCTTCTTCGTCATACAAGGCCAGTCCTTCGGGAATGACTTCGGATTCATCGCGTGAATGCAGATCGATCAGCAAATCGACGGCCAGCTCGTAGAGTTTTTTTTCGTCCGCGCCGTTTTTTAACAGCCGGGTATAAGTCGAATCGCCGAAATCTTCAAGCAGGACAAAACCGTTTTCGCTGTCCTGAGCATAAACATGCGGTGCGCTGTATCCCAACTCTTCAAGCTTTTGATCAATCAGCAAAAACGGCCTGACGTCTTCCATCGGCGGCGGAGCGTCCATTAAAACCATGGTTTCGCCGTTACGTGTCAGACGGTCATAATGGCGAAAAGACGCATCTGCCGCCAGTAATTTGCGCTGTGCATTGTCCCAGCCATTTTCCTTTAAAAAACGATTCAGCAGTTCAAGGCGTTCCGACATAAATCAAAATTCTCCATTCGTTGCTTCCAGTCTGCCCCGCAGGCAGTAAGGATCATATTTCTTTTGTCCGGTTTTCCCGAAGGAATTTGAATTTGAATTTCCAAACGTTCCCGCGGCAGCAACCGTTCGGCGCGCTGCGGCCATTCGATCAGGCTTACTCCGTCGCTTAAAGCTTCTTCAAAGCCGATTTCGTAAATTTCCTGTGCCGTTTTTAATCGGTATAAATCAAAATGCCAAAGCGTTAAAGAAATGCCTCCGGTTCGTTCGACCGCCGCATCATAAGTCTGCACCAAAGTAAATGTCGGACTGGGTACGTCTTCGTTTTCATCGGTCAAAGCACGAATAAACGCTTTGGCAAAAACAGTTTTTCCTGCTCCCAAATCGCCGGATAAAGCGATAACATCACGCGGCCGCACCAATCCGGACAGGCCGGCGGCAAACGATTCCAGCTGCGTTCGGGTCAGATCCGTCAGGATCAACGGCTTAGAAGAAATCAAAAACGCTGTCCTTTTTCTTTGCATTCGGCGAAGGCAGTTTCGGCACTTTAATCGTCGCTTTTTTCTTTTGGATTTGTTGCTGTTCCGCCTGCCATTCCCAAGGCATTTGGAATTGTCCGGCCCACAGACCGTTCTTTGCCTGCTGCGCCTTGGTTTGATACGGAATATAGATTTGTGTCACGGCCGGCAAAGCAATTGCCCAGCCTTCTTCCACCATTGCCGCGCCGATGTCAAACGTTCCGACCGAACAGGCAGCCATTAATTCATTTTGCGCGTTGATGTTCATAATTCTGCAGGAAACTTCGTCTCCGCTGATAAAATCACGCAGCATGCGCGCGGCGACATAGCCGCATTCATAAGAATGACCGTTTTGATCAATGCAGTTTTGATCAATCAGCGGGGAAGCAATACCGTACAAACGAATCGTATGCTTGCCGATTCGGAAAACGTCCGCGCTGACAATCGATTCTATTCTGCCCGTGACGACCTGAGGCATCTGCATCGGCTGCGGTCCTGCCGTCGGAGGCATACCGACAAGTTCATTGGGTTGCAATGTTGCCGGAGCAGCCGGCGCCGTTGACGGTGTTCCCGGTGCGGGAACAACAGCTCCGCCGGCAGGAAGGGGAGCCGGCATCGGCATTACTGCTGCCGGCGCGGCAGATTCTGATTTATTTAAAAATTTTGCGGTAACGCCCTTGAGCATATCGGACCCGGAAATAAAAAAGAATATAACGCCAACGATGACGGCCATCAAAGCGAAGGTCGACATACATCCCAGGAAACGCCATAATCCCTTTCCCAAAAAGAAAAAGCACAATATGCCGATTAAGATCGATCCGCCGCCGACAGCCATGTCCGGCCCTGATCCGCTTTGAAAACACAGGCTGCCGATATAAGACGCAACCAAACCGACGGCAAGAAGAGTAAGTCGCAAAAACACCTCAGAATCCTTTCTGAAAAAAAAGATATTTATGTCATTAAAAATAAAGCGGCGGATAAAGTCAAGAATCCGCCGCTTTTATTTTTTATAATCTTTGTTCAGCGCGTATATTCGTCGCGTTTGCGCAAACGTATCTGATTTCTGCGGAAATCTTCCTGTTCGCGACGTTTGGACTTTTGATATTTTTTCGCAAAATCGGTATCACGTTTCGTAACGGCCTGATTTTTGTTCAACCCGCGCAGTTTCCGTAATCTTTCAACGCTGATTTTATGACCGTTGGCATCGGTAATATACAATTCTTTTTTGGCTTCTCTTTCCAGATGCTTTTTCCGGCTGCGTTCGATTTTGGCGCGCGACAAACGGGATTTGCGTTCGGAAGGCAAAAGCTTGTGAGAGGATCTTTGTTGACGTTTTGTTTTACCTTCCAAATCACGCACATCGCGTTTTTTGATTCCCAAAGGAGTTTTGTCACCGACATATTGGTTTGATTCCTGTGCCCGTTTGATGTCTTCGGCGGACAACAATCCTTCCAGTCCCAGCTTGCGTTCCTGACGCAGCAGGTTGTTGCGGACTTCCAGTTTTTCACCGATCTGGCGTATTTCTTCGCGGCGCTGTTTTTCCGCCGCCGAAATTTCGCGCGGCTGACGGTTTTGTTCGGCCTTTTCCGCATACAGACGATCTTCGGCTTCTTTGGCTGCACGAGCCGTTCTGTACAGGATATTGTCGTTTTTCACAGTATTCGAATGAACGTTTTTTTCTTCCGAAGCGCGGCGCTGTTGCCACACCAAGCTGCTGTTGTCGGCCAGACGAATGCGTCTTTTTTTGTTTTCTTCCATTTTAAGTGATCCTACTCATCAGAAAAACCGAATTTCTTTTATCACACTTTTAATTATACAGCAAAGGAAAGAAAAAAAAAGAATTTTTGAAAAAAATCGACAAAAAAATAAAAAAATCAGTCTGAAAGACTCAAAAAAATCTAATGTACGGGCAGATATATTTGTGTTTTCTTTGTCCCTTTTTTGTCCGAAACGGCCAACGTTCCGCCGTGCATTTCGATGAAACCGCGGATTAAAGAGGCCGCAAAACCGTTTTGAGCGGCAAAATTAACGGTATCGGAGTCGTTTTTAACGTCCAGAGATTTTTCTTCCAGGGAAATAACGATATTTTTGTTTTCCGTACGTACGGTCAGCAAAACGGTCCCGTCTTTAAAAGCGGCCGATACGGCATTGTTGATCAGATAAAACAACACTTGTTTTAACCGTTTTTTATCGGCAATCAGAGTCGGCAGCGTTTCGGGACAATCCAAAGACAGGGTGACGTTTTTATTTTTTGCCTGTTCCTTGACGGTGTTCATCAGGCCGTTCAGCAAAGCGCGCACATCAACGGAATCCAGTTCCAACACGGCAGATCCCGTTTCGATTAACGCCAGATCGGCCAGATCGGCAAACAGGATTTTTAATTCGGATGATGCGTCGGCAATGGCCTGTAAATAGGCTTTCTGCCGCCGGTTCAACCGCGGCGGGGCGCCTTCGGAAAGTTTTTCGGCCGCTTCGTTCAAAAGTGACAGCTGCGGATTAATTTCTTTGCCCAGTTGATCCAAAAATACGGCGCGCAGTTTTTCCGTCTGAACCGTTGTTTGTTTGAACCGGCTGAGCAGTGTTTCTTTTTCTTCGGCCAAAGAAGAGCTCTTTTCTTCTTCGGTTACGTCTAGGAAAGAAACAAATATTCCGCCGTCAGGCAGGCCGGCGGCAACGAATTCCAGAACTTTTCCGTCCGGCCTTAAAACCTGAAAGATTTCCCCCGTATGCGAAGTAATAACGCCCAGCAGTTGTTCTTTCAACGCTTCCCAATTGCTTTCATTTTCAAAAAAAGATTTTTGCTTTTCAATGACTTCCATAATAGTTAACGGCGGATTGTTGAAATCGGAATCGCTGATTTGCCATAAAGTCAGATAAGCCGTGTTTGCCAAACGCAGCCGTCCGTCCCGACCGAACAGCAATATGGCTTCGCGCAAATGGTTAATGACAGTGTACTGCGTTTCATTCAGAACCGTCACGGATCTTTCCATGGTCAGATGTCCCGTGACGTCTTCGTACGTGATCAGTAACCCGCCCAGCGGATGAGGGGTCAGCATGCGGCGCAAAGTAATCCCGGAAGGCAGATGCAGAACGTCTTCCGTTGCCGAGACCAGCGAAGTAAAATATTTTATTTCGCGTGTTTTATAGGCATTAAAGTCTCTGTTTTCGGGCAGACGGCGTTTTTCGCGCAACATATCCAGTACGTGGGAATAAGTCGGCGAACTGTCCAGCCATTCCGCTTCCAAATCCCACAGGTTCATGAAAGACGTATTGTAAAATTGTAATCGCATATCCGCATCAAAAACGGCAATGGCCGTTTTCAGATGTTCCAAAACGCCGTTATGCGACGCAATATGGCTTTGCAGGCTGTTTTGCAATTCCTGCTCTTGCGTAATGTCACGCACAAAACCGATGGTTTTGTTTTTGGAATACAGCTGGGCGGGCAGGGGAATTTCAGAAGCTTCAATCCAGCGGCGTTTGCCTTCGATGACGACAAATTCCCGTGTTTTCTTTTCTTTTCCCGCCGTGCGCGCTGCGGCAGCCAGCACTTTGGCTTCACGCGGCGATTTTTCATAAACCAGTTCGCTGCCCAGCAAAACGGCCTGTTCGGGCGAATCTGCGTGCACGGCTTTGGCATAAGCGGGATTGCACGCGGCAATCTGCAGCTCTTCATTGCGCAGCCAGACGGGAAACGGCAAACTGTCGAACGCTTGTTTGAATAAAGTGTTTTCTTTTCCCTGTTCACGCGCTTTTTTGCTGAGAAAATCGAGCTTTTTAGTTGTTTCCGTCGTGTCCTGAACCCACAGCAAATCAATAATGTTTTTGTATTTTGTCGTATATGTTCTGAATCCGGAAACCAAAAAACTTTTTGTTCGGGTCGTGTTTTGCAACTCCAGCATAAAAGGGCGCCCGCCGGCACGCATTTCATTTAAGGCGGCGTTTAATGTTTCGGCGCTGTCCGGGGTGAAATGTTCCAGCAAAGCATCAAAAGAAGAATCTGTGCCCTGCGATAAATCCATCATGACGGCCAAGCGCCTGGAACAATGTGTTTCCCGGATAAATCCGATCGGATCGTACAGCCATAAATAATAGCCGTCCGGAAAGCTTTCCAGAGTTTCTTCGGCCAGATTAAGCCGTTCTTCGGCCGTCAACAGGTTTTTATGCTGTCTGATCAGCAAAAAAACGGCGGCGGCGCAAATGAAAACAATGAAAAAACAGATAAACAGCAATGTTTTCGGGTAGAAAAACGCCGAAATCATCATTTTCGTCAAAAGTGAATCAAAAGCTGCCATCATTTTTTTAAAATAGCGCGGCTTGCAGAAAACAGCAAAATAAAAATTTAAGTTGTATCCAAAAGATCTTTTTGAAAAGATATCTTTTTTTTAATTGATTTTCTTGTATAAAATAGGGATTATCTGGAAAAAGAATCATATTATTTTAAGGAGATAAATATGGTAAAACTTAGAAGGTCTTCTCGCGGCCGCACAGCGGACGGTTCGCCCAATCCGATTGATGTTTACGTCGGTGCCAGAGTAAAAATGCGCCGTACGCTGCTGGGAATGAGTCAGGAAAAACTGGGGGAAGCAATCGGTTTGACTTTCCAGCAGGTGCAAAAATACGAACGCGGTCTGAACCGTATCAGCGCCAGCCGTTTGTTCGATATCAGCAAAGTCTTGGAAGTGCCTATCGGCTTCTTTTTCGAAGAAATGGACGATCAGGTCGCGGAATTGTCGCCGCGTATGCTGGCCGGTGCCGCCGAATTGTCCGAAGAACCCGTTTTGTTTGACTATGATCCGATGACAAAACGCGAAACATTGGAACTGGTTCGTTGCTATTATATGATTCCGGATCGTCGGCTGGCGAAAAAATTGCTGGATCTGATTAAAACAATGGCGTCTTCCGCCGATGAAAACGAAGAAAAAAAATAAGGGTGTTTCCCAGATCCGGTGAAATTAAAAGTCAAATGCGGTTTGTTTAAAGCCGCATTTTTCTTTTTTTGATTAAAAACGCGCCGGAACATAAAAATCTGTTTTCAAAAAAAGCAATCTCCTTTATACCTGAAAAATCGTTTATCAGGACATGAGGAGTACATTTTATGAGAAAAAACTATTTGTTTACCAGCGAATCCGTATCCGAGGGACACCCGGATAAAGTTTGCGACAGCATTTCCGATACGTTGTTGGATTTGTTTTTAACGCATGATCCGCAGGCGCGTTCCGCCGTTGAAACGATGGCGTCTACCGATCGTGTGATTATCTGCGGCGAAGCCCGGCTGCCCGAAACCGTTGACCGCCGCATGATGGAAGACGCCGTACGCAAATGCATCAAAGAAATCGGCTATGAACAAAAAGGCTTTGACTGGCAGACGGTAGACATTCAAAATTATCTCCATAAACAGTCCGGAGACATTGCGCGCGGGGTTGATGAAAGCGAAAATAAAGAAGAAGGCGCCGGCGATCAGGGAATTATTTTCGGATATGCGACCAATGAATTGGAATCAACGGAATATTCTCCGGCAACGTTGTTTTTGTCTCACAGTATATTAAAGGAACTTGCCCGTCTGCGTCATAACGGCGAGGTTAAATGGCTGCGTCCCGATGCCAAAAGCCAAGTGACGCTGCGTTATGAAAACGGCCGGCCGGTCGATGTGGACACGGTTGTTGTATCGACCCAGCATACGGAAGACGTTTCTTATGAAGAGATTCGCGAAACGGTGCGCGGTGTGGTCAATCGTTTGTTGCCGAACGGGTGGACGGTTGACGATAAAAAATTTTATGTCAATCCGACGGGACGCTTTGTTATCGGCGGTCCGGACGGCGATACGGGACTGACGGGGCGCAAGATTATTGTGGATACTTACGGCGGTGCGGTGGCGCACGGCGGCGGTGCTTTTTCAGGAAAAGATCCGACAAAAGTTGATCGTTCCGCTGCGTATGCAACGCGTTATCTGGCTAAAAACATTGTTGCGGCCGGTCTGGCCGACAAGGCGATGATTCAGCTGGCTTATGCGATCGGTGTCGCCCGTCCTTTGGCTGTTTATCTGGATACGTTCGGCACCTGTAAAGTGGACGAAGACAAACTGGAACGACTGCTGCCCGAAGTGATGGATTTGACGCCGCGCGGCATTCGGACTCATTTAAAACTGAATCGCCCGATTTATCTGCCGACGTCCCGGTACGGGCATTTCGGCAGAACGCCGGAAAAAGAAGGCGCTTTTCCTTGGGAAAAGACGGATCTGGCCGATGAATTAAAACGTGCTTTTTAGGACGGTAAACGGGAATGGAAAACAAAACCCCCAGGGAATATCAGTTTTACGGGCGGCGAAAAGGCAAAAAACTGAAGCCTTCGCGTGAACTGTTGCTTAAGCATTTTCTGCCGAAAGTCCGTTTGCCGGACGTGGTCGGGCGCAAGGACGTTGATCCCGCGTCCTGTTTTCCGATTTCCGTCCGTTCTGTCTGGCTGGAAATCGGTTTTGGCGGCGGAGAACATCTGTCGCAGCAGGCTTTGTTCCACCCCGATACGGGCTTTATCGGTGCTGAAGTGTTTTTAAACGGCATCACAAGTCTGCTGACGCATTTAACCGGAATGGA
Organism: uncultured Alphaproteobacteria bacterium; assembly: GCA_944393745.1. Lineage (GTDB taxonomy): Bacteria > Pseudomonadota > Alphaproteobacteria > CAAGCB01 > CAG-977 > UBA11549. The sequence goes on from CALYBD010000003.1 coordinate 74,080, forward strand.
ACGGCGCGGAGACGTTTCTGAAAATGTTTCTTTGGCAGCGGGCAGAACGGATAACGTGCGCATATATGATAACGATGTGCGTGATATTCTGCCGTGTTTTAAAGACGGGGCTTTTGAACGGATTTATGTTTTGTTTCCAGACCCTTGGCCGAAAAAACGCCATGCGGACAGACGCTTTATCGGTCCGAAAAATTTGCCCGTGTTGGCACGTCTGTTAAAATCCGGCGGCGAACTGCGCATTGCCAGCGATGATATGAACTATATTCGTTGGTCTTTGGAACATCTGATGAAAGCGCCCGAGTTTGAATGGACGGCCGAAACGGCGAACGATTGGCGCTGTCCGCCCGCGGATTGGGTCGAAACGCGTTATGAACAAAAGGCGTTGGCTCAGGGTCGAAAACCTGTATATTTGATCTTTAAACGGAAGTGAAAAAATGAAAATATCGGTTAAAATGTCACCGACAGAACGCGAATTTTTTATCAAAGGCGACTTTACAACGCACGACGAAGACCGATTTTTTGATGTGTTTATGCAGATTCGGTCAATGACCGAAAGTTGCGTGGTGTTTAATTTGGCTCAGTGCTCTTTTATTGATTCGGCAGCGATGGGTATGCTTGTCGTTGCATGCGAAGAAGCCGCCAAAAGAAATGCCGCTCGTGTGATCCGATCGGCTCCGGCTTTGATTAAAGACGTGTTGTTGTCTGCCGGATTTGAAAAATTTTATACTTTTCAATAACCATCATAAAAAAAGCTTGCCTGATTGCGGCGTGTCTGTTATTTATAAATCGTACATTCTTATAGTTTCTATGAGGGTGGGCTTTAAAAGCCCGCTTTTTTTTATGGTAAGAGCCGGAGGAAGAAATGACTCTGAACGATACTTTGACTGAATTGATTGTTCCCGTGTGCGAAGACATGGGGTACGATTTGGTTCGTTTGCAGTTGCAGGGCGGCAATTCGCGCAAGGTTTTGCAAATTATGGCGGAACGAAAGGACCGCCGGGCAATGACCGTTGACGATTGTGCCGATTTAAGCCATGCGCTTTCCCCGGTATTAGATGAACATGATCCGATTGAAGGCAACTATACGCTGGAGGTCAGTTCTCCCGGAATTGACAGGCCGCTGGTCAGGTTGGACGATTTTGATCGGTTCAAAGGATTTGAAGCAAAAATCGAATGTCAGATCCCGATTGACGGCAGAAAACGTTTTTCCGGCCGGTTGCAAGGGGTTGACGGTTCGGACGTTATTTTGACGTTTGACGGTGCCGATGTTCGTCTTCCGTTTGATCAGATTGCCAAAGCAAAACTGATTTTAACCGACGAACTGTTGGCGGCGTCTGCTTCGCAGTCAGATGAGGAATAAAAAAGGAAATACACTGATGGAAAATACGGCAGCTTTACCGCGTCCCGAATTATTGCAGGTGGCAGATGCGGTCGCCCGCGACAAGGGCATCGACAGGGACGAAGTCCTGAGCGCTATGGAATTTGCGATCCAAAAGGCGGGGCGTTCCAAATTCGGACAGGAACACGATATCCGCGCAACGATTGACCGTAAAAACGGGGCGATTACGATGGCTCGTTATATCGAAGTCGTTTCCGATGATGCCGAAATCGAAAACGAGGCCGCGCAGATTACGGAAACAAAAGCGCGCAAAAAGGATCCTTCGCTGAAGGCAGGCGATTTTATTATCGATCCTTTGCCGCCGATTGATTTCGGACGTATCGCCGCACAGACCGCAAAGCAGGTCATTGTGCAAAAGGTCCGCGATGCCGAACGAATCCGCCAATACAACGAATACAAAGATCGTATCGGCGAAATCGTCAACGGGATTGTCAAACGTGTTGAAACGGGCAATATTATTGTGGACATGGGACGTGCCGAAGCCGTCTTGCGCTGGGACGAACTGATTCCGCGCGAACAGTTTCATAACGGTGACCGGATTCGCGCTTATTTAATGGACGTCCGTCAGGAAGTCCGCGGCCCGCAGATTTTTCTGTCGCGCACGCACCCGCAGTTTATGGCAAAACTGTTTGCGCAGGAAGTGCCGGAAATTTATGACGGCGTGATTGAAATCAAAGCTGTTGCCCGTGATCCGGGATCGCGCGCGAAAATGGCCGTAACGGCGAAGGATTCCTCAATTGATCCGGTCGGCGCGTGCGTCGGTATGCGCGGTGTGCGCGTTCAGGCGGTTGTGACCGAACTGCAGGGCGAAAAGGTGGATATTATCCAGTGGTCGCCCGATCCGGCGGTCTTTATTGTCAATGCTTTGGCACCGGCTGATGTGGTTAAAGTCGTTTTGGACGAAGAAGCGCACAGAATCGAAGTCGTTGTTCCCGATGATCAGTTGTCTTTGGCAATCGGTCGGCGCGGACAAAACGTTCGTCTGGCGTCTCAGCTGACCGGCTGGTACATTGATATCCTGACCGAAGCCGAAGAATCCGAACGCCGTCAAAGCGAAGTCAAAGTTCGCACGCAGATGTTTATGGACGCTTTGGACGTTGATGACGTGATTGCGCATTTGTTGGTTGCAGAAGGCTTTACTTCTGTCGGCGAAGTCGCTTTTGTGCCTTTAACGGACATTACGTCAATTGAAGGGTTTGACGAAGAAATTGCGGCCGAATTGCAAAACCGTGCCAAAGCGTACGTTGAAAAGCAGAATGCCGAATTTGCCGTACGCAGCAAAGAGCTGGGCGTTGACGAAAGTCTGATCGGTCATGAAGGGCTGGATCAGGGCATGATTGTCCGTCTGGCGGAAAAAGGCGTCAAAACGCTGGAAGATTTCGCAGATCTGGCCAATGACGAACTGTTGGAAATTTTAGGCGAAAACGCGATGACGGCACACGATGCCGATGCTTTGATTATGAAAGCGCGCGAAAAGCTGGGCTGGTTTGCCGATGACGGTGAAAAAGCCTAAAGCGAACAAAAAACACTGGCGGGGGGCTCCGTCCCCCGACGGTCTGTCGCATAAAAAAAAGGAAACGGTGCGGCGGTGTCTGGTGACGCGTGAAACGCTGCCGATGAATCGTTTGATTCGCTTTTGCGTATCTCCGGAACGTATGGTTGTTCCCGATCTGGCCAATAAACTGCCCGGCCGGGGCATGTGGGTAACGGCGGACAGGGATTTGGTTGAAACGGCGTGCGGGAAAGGCTTGTTTGCAAAAGCGGCGCACGCTAAAGTAACTTATCCCGAAGATATGGACGGATTGATTAAATCTTTGTTTGTCAAACGTCTTCAATCTTTGCTGGGGCTGGCCAAAAAAGCGGGTCTGGTTGTTTCCGGATTTGAAAAAACAGCAGAGCTTTTGAAAAAAAAACAGGCTGTTTGCCTGCTGGAAGCAACGGACGGGGCGGCCGACGGACGGGAAAAGCTGGATCGTCTGCGCGGCGGTATTCCTTTGATTCAGATATTGACTGCCGATCAGACGGCCGAAGCTTTGGGCGCCGGAATGTGTGTTCATACGGCGTTGAAACAAGGCGGGGCGGCAGATTTATTTGTTGCAGAAGCACTGCGTTTTGCGGCATATTGCAAAATTGAACTGGTTTAATGCGTAGAAAAAAGGCTGATGAATTAAATGACAGACGCAAACGATGAAAAAACAAAAAGCGCTCCTCTTTCTCTTTCCCGCCCGAAGCTGGAATTGAAAAAAACGGTTGATGTGGGCCGGGTACATCAAAGCTTTACCGCCGGCCGGTCAAAGCCCGTTCAGGTCGAGGTGCGCAAAAAACGTTCTTTTGTGACGGACGCACACGGCAATATTCAGGGCGTGAAGGAAGAAACAAACGCTTCTGATCTGCTGGACAGCGAAAAGGCTCATCGTTTAAAAGTGCTGAAAGAAGCCATCAAAGCCGATGAAGAAAATCGCATAAAAGCCGAAGAAGAAGCAAAACGGCGCGCTGAAGAAGAAGCTCGCCGCGCCGCGCAGGAAGCCGAACGCAAAGCCAAAGAAGAAGCGGAACAAAAACAACGGGCGGCAGAGGCTGCGACAAAAGAAGCTGCCGCACCCGTCGTCGCAAAAAAAGAAGAACATAAAAAAACGTTTTCCGATAAAAAGCCTGTCGTCGTTCAGCCGGTTCTGTCTCCGGAAGACGCGGAAGCCGCCGAAAATCATCGTATAAAAACCAGTTTTAAGCGCCGTGAAATGCGTGATGAAGACGGCCGCAGCCATTCCCGCCGCATGAACGAAGATAAATGGCGCGGCGGACGGGTGAACATGTCGGCTTTGATGCGCGGTGATGAGGACGAAGGACGCGGCAGAAGCTTGGCTTCCATTAAACGTGCCCGTGAAAAAGAACGCCAGAAAATGTCCGGTCTCGCAAAACCGGCGGAAAAAGTTTACCGCGAAGTCATTATTCCCGAAACGATTACGGTGCAGGAACTGGCCGCTCGTATGAGCGAACGCGGCGCCGATGTCGTCAAACAGTTAATGAAAATGGGCGTGATGGCGACGATTACTCAGACGATTGATGCGGATATTGCTCAGATTATCGTTGAAGAAATGGGGCATAAGGCCAAGCGCGTCAACGAATCCGATGTCGAAGACAATCTGCGCGATGCGCCTGATCCCGAAGAAACAAAATTGCCGCGTCCGCCTGTCGTTACTGTCATGGGACACGTTGACCACGGTAAGACGTCTTTGCTGGATAATCTGCGTTCTACCGATGTTGCCGCTCATGAAGCCGGCGGTATTACGCAGCATATCGGGGCGTATCAGATTACGTTGGAAAACGGACAGAAGGTTACTTTTATTGATACGCCGGGGCACGCAGCTTTTACGGAAATGCGCGCCCGCGGGGCAAAAGTGACCGATATCGTTGTGTTGGTCGTTGCGGCCAATGACGGTATTATGCCGCAGACAATCGAAGCCATTACGCATGCCAAGGCGGCCGGTGTTCCGATTGTTGTCGCCATTAATAAAATTGACGTGCCGGGGGCGGATCCGAACAAAGTGCGTACGGATCTTTTATCGCATGATGTCGTTGTGGAAAGCATGGGCGGCGATGTTTTGGCCGTTGAAGTGTCCGCGAAGAAACGGATCAATCTGGACAAATTGGTTGAAGCTATTTTGCTGCAGGCGGAAATTTTGGATTTGAAAGCCAATCCGAATCATACGGCGGAAGGCGCGATTATCGAAGCCAAAATGGAAAAAGGACGCGGTTCCGTGGCAACCGTTTTGGTACAACGCGGAACGCTGAAGCAGGGGGATATCTTTGTTGCCGGCAAAGACTGGGGGCGTGTTCGCGCCATGGTTGACGAACGCGGCCAACGTGTCAGCGAAGCCGGACCGTCTTTCCCGGTTGAAGTTTTGGGATTCCAGTCCACACCGTCGGCCGGGGACGATTTTATTGTCGTTAATGACGAAGATCGCGCCCGCGAGGTCGCCGCTTATCGTCAGCGCAAAGAACGCGAAGCTTTGCAGGTGCGTTCGACCCGTTCGGCCGTTGAACAGATGTTTGACAAAATCAAGGCCGGCGAATCCAAGGAACTGCCCGTTGTGATTAAAGCAGACGTTCAAGGATCCGTTGAGGCATTGACGGCAACACTGAACAAGATTTCAACAGATAAAGCCAAAGTGCGTATTTTGCATGCCGCTGTCGGGGCGATCAACGAATCCGACGTGACTTTGGCCAAAGCTTCCAGCGCTTTGATCATCGGGTTTAATGTGCGTGCGAATACTTTGGCGCGTACGGCAGCCAAACGCGACGGAATAGAAATTCGTTATTATTCCATTATTTATAATGTGGCCGATGATATACATGCTGCTTTGGAAGGTATGCTGGCTCCCGAATTGAAGGAAAAAATACTGGGGTATGCGAAAATTCGTCAGGTTTACAATATTTCCAAAGTCGGAAAAGTGGCCGGTTGCATGGTCAAGGAAGGCATCATGAAACGCGGGGCACATGTGCGTTTGCTGCGTTCCAATGTCGTCTATCATGACGGTATGATGGCGGCGCTGAAACGCTTTAAGGACGATGTCAAAGAAGTCCGCGAAGGCTATGAATGCGGCATGAGCTTTGAAAACTTCAACGATATTCAGGTTGACGATACGGTTGAATGTTATGAAATCGAAGAAGTCGCCGCAAAACTTGATGATGTTCAGCTGTAAAGGGGAAGGCTAATGCGTTCGGATTCAAAACCGGTGACACAACGCCAGCTGCGTGTGGCGGAACAGGTGCGTCATATTTTGGCAGAATGTTTCCAGCGCGGCAATGTCCCCAAAGATTTTTTGGATTGTCCGCCCGTTTCCGTCATGGAAGTCAAAATTTCGCCGGATTTTTCGTATTGTAAAGCGTATCTGTCTGTTTTGACTGTCGAACCGGCAGCGATAACGGATTTTGTGAAGGCTCTGAATAAACAGGCGGGATTTTTCCGTAAAATTCTGGGAACGAAAATCCGTTTGCGTTTAACGCCGGAGATACGCTTTTTTGCGGACGGCGCTCAGGCCGAAGCCGATAAGATTGATGCGCTGCTGGCTTCCGAAAAAGTGCAGCGGGACCTGATCGGACGCGATGAAGAAATTAATGACGGAAATTAAAGCCGTTTTCTTTGATATAGACGGGACGTTAATTCGTTTTAACACGCATGACATGCCGGATTCGACACACGAGGCATTGGAACGGTTACGTCAAAAAGGCGTTAAGCTGTTCTTGGCAACGGGACGCGCCCCTAAAAGCGTTTCCTTTATGCGGGATTATTTTGATTTTGACGGCGTTGTGGCTTTTAACGGTCAATATTGCTTCGATCAAACGGGTGTCTTGTTTAAACAACCGATCCCGTTTCAATCCGTTTTGTCTGTCTTGCCGTATCTGACGGAAAATCAGATTGCGTCCAGCTTTGAAACGGCGGAAGCGAATTTTTTCAATATCGTCAATGAACGCGTTTATGAATTGATCCGTTTGGTCGGCGTAAACGAACCCGATCCGCAAACGATTGATGTCACAACGTTAAAACAGGATATTTATCAGATGACGGTTTATGTCAATGCCGAAGAAGAAGCGGCGCTGATGCAACATCTTCCCGATTGCAAAGCTTTGCGCTGGTATCCGACGTTTGTCAATATCATCGGCGAACAGAGCGGAAAACCGGTCGGTATTGCCGAAGTATGTAAAAAATACGGCTTTTCCGTGAATGAAATCATGGCGTTCGGAGACGGGGGAAATGATATTGATATGCTGGGTTTTGCCGGAACGGGCGTCGCAATGGGCAATGCGGCGCCGGCGGTCAAACAGGCGGCGGATTATGTAACCGACAGCGTTGATGACGACGGTGTTTTCAAGGCGTTGAAACATTTTAACGTGATTTAAAAAAGCTTCCCGACGGGAAGCTTTTTTTATGTTTCAATTAAGATTTTTCAGAAAGGGAAATCATATAAGCTTCCGCTTCTTTGGATAGAGAAACAGTGTCATGATCGTTTGATTGACGATACCGAGCCGTTTGTTCTTTTTTTTCATCGGCTTCTTTTGTGCCGCTTGAGCTTCTTGTTGTTCTTCGATCTTTTCCAATGGAACGTCGATATAAGAGTCCTCTTCGTCTTGTGTGGCGGAAGTTGATGAAGTCGCCGTGGAAGAAAACAAAGAAGATGTTCCCGAAATGGAAGAAACAGACATAACTAAATCTCCTTACAAAAGTTGTAGATACATCTGTTAAACGGCGGAATAGTCCGTTTACTTGTGAAGATTTTTTGTTTTTGGACGGCTGAATCCGCGTTTTCGGCGGTGATCAGTGCATTATCGTGAATAACGCATTTCAACTGCTCTTAAATATTTTTAACGAAACTTTGCGCTTTTCGATGAGAAATTCAACCGGAGTCGTTTTCAAAAAACGCAGACAAAAAGCAAAGAAAAAGGAGCAAATATATGACTATATTCGGATATATTCGGGTTTCCACCGACAAACAAACGACAGAAAACCAACGCTTTGAAATAGAGCGACACTTGCGTACACAAGGAATTGTCGTTGATATATGGATTAATGAAACCGTCAGCGGGACGGTTGATTTTAAAAAGCGTCAGCTGGGCAAGGTGATGAAACGAATAAAATCGGGAGATGTTTTAGTATGCTCGGAACTTTCTCGTTTAGGCAGGAATCTGTTTCAGATTATGACGATTTTGAACTTTTGCATGACAAAAAACGCACAAGTTTGGACGATTAAAGAAAGTTATCGTTTGGGGACAGATTTACAAAGCAAAATTTTGGCTTTTGCGTTTGGTATATCGGCGGAATTGGAACGTGTTTTAATCAGTCAACGCACAAAAGAAGCGCTGAACCTCAGAAAAGCACAGGGAAAGCCGGTCGGTCGACAACCGGGGGCAATGAATAAACGACATATTCTAGACGGCAGAGAAAAACAGATAGAAACGTTATTGAAACAAGGTATTTCAAAATCGAAAATCACTAAAATACTGAAAATCGGAAGCAGTACCCTTTATAGCTTTCTAAGAAAAAATAATCTTCTCTAATTACACGTCCGCATAATTCAAATATACATGAAAGCGTTATTAACACAAGTAAAAAATATAAAAACGACTGAAGATTGCCACTTTTATCCTTATTTCTTTTCTCTTGTTTTCTCCGGTTATGCGGAGGTCAAATCGGTGAGAATTTCTATCCGTAAAAATTGTAAAAGGATGAAAAGTGACGAGAGAACCGGCGCAAGAAAAAACAGATAAAAAACTGATTCCGTAAAAATCCGAAAACTGTTTTTTAGGGAATTTTTTCGATATAAAAACTCTTACTTTTAGGAGAAAATTACATGAAAATAATCCAATACATATTGACCGCGATGCTTGTCACTACTTCTTTTTCGGCGATGGCGACAGAAACGGCAGAAGCAAATCCGATACAAGATCCTTATGTCAAAACAGATTGGGTATTTGGTTTTTTGGAAGCAAAAGGCGGTGGAAATTCTGCAGATATTTATATTCCCGGTTTTAATGCTGCGGTCGGTGCCACATTTTTAAATAGGGAAGATATGGCTCTTCGTGCGGATATGGATTGGACATATCGTTCATTTGAATTTGATACGGATGGTATGGATACGGACGCTTTGATTAACACCTTTAGCGGTAACGCTTATTTGGATTTTAAAACGTCTACGGCATTTACGCCATATATTGGGGTGATGTTGGGGCTTTCATGGTTGTCACTTGATGATTCGCACAAATTGCGTCCTTCGTTCGGAGCGAGTTTGGGCACAGCTTACCAAATCAACGAAAATATGGCGTTGGATGTCGGCTATAAGTATTCTTACTTGGGCAAATTAGACGGCATGAAAGTGCGTACTTCAGACCTTTCAATCGGACTTCGTTTCGCTTTTTAACAACGTTTTTTTTAGCCCTTGTTTTTCAGGGGCTTTTTTTACAAGGAAAAGGAAAAAAACGGTAAAAGTCAAAGAATCCAATATGTTCTTTAAGCGGTCTTCCGCACTGAAAAAAATGATTTGATGCTTTTTGTTGTCTTTCATCTATTTAAAGGGGTGTTGTCATGAAAAAACTATTTATTTTTTTGTTTATGTTTATTCCGTTTTCGGCGAAAGCGGATTTGTTTTCGATTACTCTGACGCAGAACGGTCAGAGCACGACGAAAGGTTTTGCGTCCGTCATGGATATTTTTGATCAATACGAAGACGGGACGTTGGATACGATTTTAGCAGGGTACGATCCGTATGCTCCGGCGGAGGGTGTTTTGGATTTCCGCGGCATTCGCATGGAGTTGAATTATACGGACGGGGGGAGTTTGGGCAATCAGCTTGTTTTTAACGTTCCGGCGATCGGTATTAATAATTTAACTTTTGAAGGGACGACACAGGAACAGGCGTTTGACGCGTTTAAAGAATATTTAAAAACGAATCAAGATGATTTGTTGACCAAGATTTTAAAAGAAAGCGTTTCCCATACGCCGTATGACGCCGTAGCGGGGAACCCGTCTTCTTTGATGGCGCAGATGACGGATATGGCATTTTCCAATCCGACGTTGAATGTGACGGAACGGGCTTTGGTGTCGGGACAGACGGGCGGTTTTGTGATTCTTTCGCCTTCCGGCGGATCTCATAAAATCAAAGGCGAAGACGGTGTCGAAAGAACGGCGACGACATTGAATCTGCCGTTGGGATACACGTTTAAATTCGATAACAACTGGGCATTGGGGATCGATATGCCGCTGTCTTATATCGATTTGGACGGATCCGTGACGTATGCGGCGCAACTTGGTCTGAGCCTGCAAATTCCTTTATATAAAGACAAGTGGTTGTTGACTGCTTCGGGACGTGTCGGCGCGACGGCTTCCGAAGATTCCTTGTCCGGCGGTCTTTTGTATATGGCTTCGGTGACCAGCAGCTATACGTTTGACATTAAAGAAACGTCCGTGACAATCATCAATATGTACGGTCATGTTCAGGATTATACGTTGGACGTTAAAGGGTATGATATCGAATACGGATTGAAGAACGATGTTTTTAAAAACGGGATCGCCGTTAAACAGAAATTAAGCGCGAAAACGGCTTTGACTGTTTTCGGTTATGATACGCGCTATACGGGATCGGATTTGTATATTGACGCTTATGACGAAGTGGGGTTGAGCTTTACAAAATATTTCTCCGGCGACAGCTTTTTTACGGGAATAGATATAACAGCCAGTTATACGTTCGGAGATAACTACAAAGCTTATCGAGCCGGTTTGGCGTTCCTGTTTTAAATTGTTGTTGCGAAGGAAACAGGCGGTATGGTTCCCATACCGCTTGTTTTTTATGAGCTTAAAAGTGTTCGAAGAAGCGTTGTGCGGGATCAGTAAAAAGTTGTAAACGGGAAAGGTTTTGATTATCCTCATAAAAAAGAAAGAAAAAGTATGGCTAAAAAACGTAAAGGTAATCCCGTTAACGGTTGGGTGATTTTGGACAAGCCGGCCGGGTTAGGATCGACAACGGCGGTCAGTATCGTCAAAAGGTTGTTTAACGCGCAAAAAGCCGGTCATGCCGGCACGTTGGATCCGGCGGCTTCAGGCGTGCTGCCGATTGCTTTGGGCGAAGCGACAAAGACCATTCCCTATGTGATGGACGGTGAAAAAGTGTACGCTTTTACGGTGCGCTTCGGTCAGGAAACAACGACCGATGACGCGCAAGGCGAAGTGATCGCGCAAACGCAACGTCTGCCTGATGAAAAAGATCTGCTTGAAGAGATCGGTTCTTTTATCGGGGAAACGGATCAGGTGCCTCCTAAATATTCGGCGGTGCATATCAACGGTCGGCGCGCTTATGATCTGGCGCGCGAAAATAAAGACGTCGTTTTGCAACCGCGGCGGATTCGAATTGACGAATTGGAAATGCTTCACTTTTCTAAAGACGGTATCGCCGATTTTCGGATTCGTTGTTCCAAAGGAACGTATGTGCGCTCGGTTGCGCGGGATTTGGCGCGAAAAACAGGCAGTTTGGGGCATGTTATCGCGCTTCGGCGACTGAAATGTGCAAAATTTTTGGCTCAAAACGCTTTTTCACTGGAATATCTGCGCTCATTAGAGCATAGTTCTAATTGGACTGATGTGCTTTTGCCCGTCGAGACCGTGCTTGACGACATCCCAGCACTGGCCGTGACGCAAGCTCAGGCACTTAAGTTGATGAACGGTAATTTTTTGCCCGTGTCCGAATTCGGATCCGTTCCGCAAACGGACGTGTTTCAGGCGAAAACACAAAACCGTTTAATCGCTTTGGTTCGTGTGCAGGACGGAATGATCCGCCCCGTACGCTTGATTATTCAATAACTCGTTATTAGGAGACGATGATGTCGATTACACAAGAACGTAAACAGGAACTGATTAAAGAATTCGCAACCAAAGAAGGCGATACCGGTTCTCCGGAAGTCCAGGTTGCCATTTTGTCCGAACGGATTAAAAACCTGACGGAACATTTAAAGGACCATGACAAGGATTTCCATTCTCGCCGCGGTCTGTTAATCATGGTCGGCCAGCGCCGGCGTTTGCTTGACTATCTGAAAAGCAAAGATGTTTCCCGTTACGAAAGCTTGATTGCCCGTCTGGGTCTGCGCCGCTAAGGCGTCTGTATTTCGATGAAGCCCCTTTTTTAAACCAAAGAAGGGGCTTTGTCGGATCAATAAGTTTGTTTTTTGGTTGGCTCTTTTTGAATGGTCAAAAAGAGGTTGGAGAAGAAAGTAAGTATAATGTCTATGTTTAAAGAATTCCGCAGGGAAATCGAATGGGGCGGGCGCACTTTGTCCGTCGAAACCGGAAAAATCGGTCGCCAGGCTGACGCTTCCGTTATTGTCAAATACGGTGAAACCGTTGTCCACTGCGCCGTGTGCGCCGCTAAAACCGTTCCCGAAGGAATGGAAGAAGATTTTTTGCCTTTAACAGTTAATTATCAGGAAAAAGCTTATGCGGCCGGTCGTATTCCGGGCGGCTTTTTCCGCCGCGAAGGCCGTCCCGCCGAACATGAAATTCTGGCGGCTCGTCTGATTGACCGCCCGATCCGGCCGTTGTTTGCCAAAGGGTACTGCAATGATACGCAGGTTACCTGCACGGTGTTAAGTCATGATATGGAAAACGATCCCGATATCGTTGCCATGATTTCCGCTTCTGCGGCACTGGCTTTGTCCGGGTTGCCGTTTTTGGGGCCCATCGGCGCCGCGCGCGTCGGATACAAAGACGGTCAGTATATTTTAAACCCGACTGTTGCGGAACGTGAAACGTCTCAGCTTGACTTGGTTGTTGCCGGAACGTCTCAGGGCGTTTTGATGGTTGAATCCGAAGCCGGCGAATTGTCCGAAGAAGTCATGTTGGGCGCCGTTGTGTTCGGCCATGAAAAAATGCAGGCGGTGATTGACATGATCAACGGCCTGAAATCCGAAGCTGGCAAAGAACCCTGGCCGATGCCGGTTCCCGCGCCCGAATACAAGATTGTTTATGATAAATTTATGGACGCTTACGGCGCCGAATTGCGCGAAGCTTATAAAATTACGGATAAACTGGAACGTCAGAATGCCGTTGCAGATATTCGCGAAGCCGCAAAGATCAGTGTGGCTGAAAATGAAGCCGAATCTGCTGTCGCGACACGCGTTTTCCATGAGATGGAATACCATACGGTGCGCGATGCGATTTTGGAAACGGGTGTGCGTATTGACGGCCGCGATACGAAAACGGTTCGTCCGATTTCGGCCGAAGTCGGCATTTTGCCGCGCGCGCACGGATCTGCTTTGTTTACCCGCGGTGAAACGCAGGCTTTGGTCGTTGCCACTTTGGGAACGGATCAGGACGAACAGATTATTGATGCGTTAACGGGCGAATACCGCCAGCCGTTTATGCTGCATTATAATTTTCCGCCGTATTCGGTCGGTGAAACGGGACGTATCGGGTCTCCGGGGCGCCGCGAAATCGGTCACGGCAAGCTGGCTTGGCGCGCGATTCATCCGATGTTGCCCTCTAAGGAAGAATTTCCGTATTCAATCCGTGTCGTTTCCGAAATCATGGAATCGAACGGGTCTTCGTCAATGGCGACGGTCTGCGGTTCGTGCCTGGCTTTGATGGACGCGGGTGTGCCGATGAAGGCTCCCGTTGCCGGAATTGCCATGGGACTGATTAAGGAAGAAGACGGCCGGTTCGCCGTGTTGACCGATATTATCGGTGATGAAGATCATCTGGGCGATATGGACTTTAAGGTGGCTGGAACAAAAGACGGCGTAACGTCTTTGCAGATGGATATTAAGATTACCTCCATTACAAAGGAAATCATGGAAATCGCCTTAAAGCAGGCCAAAGAAGGCCGTCTGCATATTCTGTCCAAAATGGCCGAAGCGATTGAAGCACCGCGGGCAACGGTTTCCGAAAATGCGCCGCGCATTACAACGTTGCAGATCCATAAAGACAAAATCCGCGATGTTATCGGAACGGGCGGCAAGGTTATTCGTGAAATTACCGAAACAACCGGCTGCAAGATTGATATTTCCGAAGACGGTTTGATCAAGATTGCTTCTTTCTCCGAATCTTCGGGGGCGGCGGCGTTGAACTGGATTAAAGGCATTGTTTCCGAACCCGAAGTCGGTCAGATCTATGACGGTAAAGTCGTCAAAGTCGTCGAATTCGGAGCTTTTGTCAACTTCCTGGGGGCAAAAGACGGCTTGGTTCATATTTCCGAACTGGCGCCGAAACGTGTCGGCAAAGTGACCGATGTCGTTAATGAAGGAGACAGCGTAAAGGTCAAATGCATTGCCATTGATAATCGCGGCAAGGTTAAATTGTCCATGAAGCGTGTCAATCAGGAAACGGGCGAAGACCTGGAACAACAGGAACAGCCCGAACAATCTGAACAGTCCGCCGAATAATTACTTTGCAAGAAGGAGCGTTTTCCGTGAAATCTCTTAAGAATTTACTTATTTCCGGGCGTGAAGTTCTGCCTTTGATCGAAGGGGGAAAAGGCGTCGCCGTCAGCACTTGCAAGACAGCGGGGGCGTGGGCGGCGGAAAATGCCGTCGGAACGATTTCCGGGGTTATTCCCGATGTCGTTGACGCAAACGGCGAAATTATTCCGATGCAAATCAAAGCCAAAACACGCCGGGAACGGTTTGAAGAACAAATTCGTCATTCGATTGAAGGAATTATTTCCCAAGCCAAAGTGGCTCATGAGATTGCCTGCGGCAAAGGACGCATACATATTAATGTCCTTTGGGAACAGGGCGGCGCACAGCAGATTATTACCGAAGCCCTGGCCGGCGCCAAAGGGGTAATTAACGGGGTGACCTGCGGGGCGGGAATGCCTTATAAGCTGGCGGAAATCGCTTCTTCTTTCAAAACGTTTTACTATCCGATCGTGTCATCGGGACGTGCGTTTAAGGCTTTGTGGGCGCGCGCTTACAAATCTTATGCGGATTTTCTGGGCGGTGTTGTTTACGAAGACCCGTGGAAGGCCGGCGGACATATCGGGTTGTCAAACAATGACGATCCGGCCGTGCCGCAAAATCCGTACGAACGCATTGTCGAACTGCGCCGGTCAATGTCGGCGGTCGGATTGGATCATACGCCGATCATTATTGCCGGCGGCGTGTGGTATCTGCGCGAATTTCAGGATTATATCGATAATCCCGAAATCGGACCGACGGCATTTCAGTTCGGAACGCGTTCTTTGCTGACGCGGGAAAGCCCCGTTGCCAAAGCCTGGCAAAAGGCTCTGTTGACATTGAAAAAAGGCGAAATTGCTTTGCAGCGCTTTTCACCGACCGGCTTTATGTCTTCGGCAATTAAAAACAGATTTTTAACGGATCTGTTTGATCGTTCCGCAACGGCAATGCCTTATAAAGAATCTCCGGAAGGCGATTTTCAGATTCCTCAGAATGTCGGACCGAACAAAGTATACATTACCGCCGCCGATAAAGAACGGGCTGACGGATATGTCGGTGCCGGACGGACGGTGGCATTAAAAACAAATGACGGTCAGATTGTTTTTGTAACACCGAAAAATCAGGCGGATATTCAGCAGGCGCGTGCCGGTTGCATGGGGTGTATCTCATATTGTTTGTTTTCCGGTTTTTGTCAGTCTGATGAAAACCTGTCAACGGGCAAAACGCCGGATCCGCGGTATTTTTGTATTAAAGATGCTTTGTATCGTGCGGCTCATGGCGGTTCGGTAGATGATGAATTGATTTTTGTCGGTGATAATGCCATTCGTTTTGCAACGGATCCTTTGTTTAAGGACGGCTCTTTGCCAACGGTCAAAGAGTTTATTTCAAAACTGTTAATGGGTGATTGATTTATTCGTTGAAGTAGGGGGCGTTAGCCCCCTTTTTTGAATCAATAAAAAAAGATTGACTCTGTTGAAAGAAGTTTTATTCTGATAAGAAAGGCTTTGACGGAGAAGAATATGAAAAAAACAGAGCGTCCCTTTGCCTGGACGGTAGATATTTTGCGGCGGGCAAAATTGCGCCCGACATGCCAGCGTATGGGATTGGTCAAGTTGTTGTTTGGTCACGGCCATCGCCATATCTGTGCCGAAGAATTGTATAAAGAGGCCAAGGCAAGCGGTATGAATTTATCGCTGGCAACAGTGTATAATACGTTAAATCAGTTTAAAGAAGCCGGCCTTCTGCGTGAAATCCTGACCGGCAGCGACAAAGCGTATTTTGATACGAATTTAACGCCTCATTCCCATTTGTTTTTCGAAACAAACAACCATGTGGAAGATCTGCCCGCCGAATTAATTTCGGTGCAGTTGTCCGAAGCTTTGTTAAAAAAAGTGAATGTTAAATCCGTAGAAGTCGTTGTACGGATATAGCTTTATTCGAAAACTTCGTGCGGATAAACCCCCCACAGCAGGTTTTTAAAAACCCACCCTTGGAAATGATTAAATTCCACTTTACATAAATTGACCTCTGCCGGGCACAACATCAGCCGCCCGATGGCGCCGGATTCGATTTTTGCCAAAGGAAGGGCGTTTTTATTCGCCGCCCGCAGCAGCAATGTTTCCTGTTTAACGCGGACAGTTCTGCGTCCGGACAGCATGGCCTGATAGATCCAGCCTTCTTTGCCTTCGGAATCTTTTATTCTGCGCCAGGTTTCAAATTCGGCCGTTATTTCGACGGGCAAATCGTTTTTTAGATAAACCCATTCCACGGGATAACGAAAGCCTGGACCCGTGCGCAGATTAACCTGATCGGAACGCAAAGAAACGAACCGCGGCAAAGGCAGGCCTGTCTGTGCTTGCGCCGGACAGCAGAAAAGAAAAACAACCAATAAAAAAGACAAAAACATATTACACACCGGTTGATCCGAATCCTCCGCTGCCGCGGCGGGTCGTGTCCAGCTTTCCGATTTCATGCCATTGCGCCTGCACAACGGGCGCGATGACCATCTGCGCGATTCTCATACCGCGTTTTAATAAAAAGACTTTGTCGCCGGTATTGTATAAAACGACAAAGATTTCGCCGCGATAGTCGGCGTCAATCGTTCCCGGGGAATTTAACACGATAATTCCTTCTTTCCAGGCCAGTCCGGATCGGCTGCGGATTTGTGCTTCGTATCCGGACGGCAGAGCGATACTGATACCGGTTGATATTCGTTCGCGTCCGGCCGGCGGAATCGTAATCGAACCGGGAATTGCCGCATACAAGTCCATTCCGGCAGATTCTTCGGTTGCGTAGGCCGGTAAAGGAAAATCAGAGGCGGAACCGTAACGAAAAACGGGAATAGAAATCTTTTTCATCGCACACCTTTCCATTTTTGTGGATTTTTATCATAAAAGGATTTATAAAAGATAAAGATATTTTTTGTTTCTTTTACTGCCAAAGGATAAACAGCGTGTTGCGCAGTGTTTTTTTCGGAATGATGGTTCTTTTTTGCAGTGTTTCCCGGGCTTTTTCGTTCGGGTTGACGGCAGATCAGATGTATCGCAACCTGCTGACGTCCGAAAAGGGAACATCAAAAACGGCATCATTATCTTCCGAACCGCTTTTGTCGTTTAAAAAGGCCGATTCAAAGCCCGAGGCCATCTGGCAGGAACGAAAGGTTTTGTTTGAAAAGAAAATACAAAAGCCTTCTGATTTTGAAACGGAATACAGCTGGGACGAAATTGTCGTTGCGGTTAAGAAAGGCAACATTTCTCCGTTTGATTTGGCTGAAATCCGCCGCTTGTCCGAACATGAAAATGCCGAAGCCATTGAATTGCTGGCCTGGATGTATGCAACGGGAACAGGGTTAAAACAGAATTTGCAGAAATCGTATGCTTATTATCTGCAGGCGGCACATATGGGCGTGCCGTCGGCGTATGACAACGTACGTGCCGTTTATCGGGCAATGAGCCCGGCACAAAGGGCTTCTCTTCCCGTGTTTTAAATTAAAAACAGGCCGACCGTCAAAACGGTAAGGATTAAAAGGGTGATGATAAGGCGGTGGCGCCCGCGCGGTTGAAACCGGGATCCCCATGTATGTCTGTAAAGTATGTCCGGAATTTTTTCCGGGTCTTCCTGAAATGAAGGAATTTTTTTATTTTGTATGGCCAAGCGTTCCGCGTGATGCGGAGCCAGTCCGAATGCCGTTCGAATATCCGCCGCATTGTTTTGCGTGTTGAGGGGGAGGGCTTTTCCCTTGTCCAAGAAATCAAAAAATTCCGTTTTGCCGTGCAGCCAGATATCCCCTTGCGCTTTTAAAAAAGTTCGACAAAGGTGTTCGGTTTTTTTTAAGGAAAAAACACAGTAACGCAAAGAAAAAGGAAGAAAAATTCCGTTGTCGGCAAAATATTTTAAAAAACAGTCCGCTTTTTGTCCCGCCGTTAACAAAGCCGATCGTCGGTCGGCATCTTCGATCAGACGAATTAATCGGGGAGCCGGAAAAAAAGCCGGCATAAAACCGGACGTCAGCAAAGCTTTTGCCGCCTGCCGGTAATCTTTGGCACATAAAGCTTCCAGAAAAGAACTGAGGAATAAGCGTTCCTGTGCGCTTAATTCAACGGGTAATCGGGATCGGATAAAATACGGCGTTCCCGTATTGTCACACCGACACCCGGCGGCAGAAGGCATGACAACAAATCCGTCGCGCAGGATCATTAAAACGACGGCTTTAATCAGACAGCGGACGGTTTTTTCTTTGTCGGAAGAATCGGATAATGCCCGCAGCCCGTCATAAGGAATCAAAGTCAGGTGTTCCTTGGTCGTTCGCGGCCAGTCCGGCAAAAGCGTCGTTAAGCAGTCGTCTTCGTAAAAATGGTCGTGCAGGCGTTCCAAAGCAGCGGCTTCGAAACGGAAATCCAATTCGGTTCCGCCGAGATGTTCGAACTTTTCCGCCAGCTGTTTGTAAACGGGATTCCTGCCGGCAAGCGTGTAAAAGATCTTTAAAAGGCAAACGAATTGTTTTTGCTCTTTTTGATCCGCAGTATCGGCAAATTCGGTCATTGTGTCGGCGGCTTTGGCCAGCAGATCGGATCTGCAACGCCCGGCAATGTCCGGATACAGGGCAAAGAAAGCCGCTAAAGTTTGCATGCTGACGCCGGATTGTCGCAAAAAAAGCCCCGGACGGTCTTCGGAAATCAGCCGTAGTTTTCTTTTGGCCTTTTTTGTCAGGGGCAGATGCAAGCAAGCGGTCGGTAAACCGGCCAAAAGAGCCTGCGCTTTAAAACGCGCCAGATCGCGGCCGAACCGGTAAAGGCTGAATAAACATAAAAGCCTGCGCAGCAAAACAAAACTCCGTGCCGAAACAAAATCAAAGGTATCATAACGGATATTTCGGGGCAGAACAGTATTTTTCTAGTGAGAAGGTTGAAAAAATGATGTAAAAAGAAAGTATGAAGAAATTTTTGTTTGTTTTGTTGCTTTGTTTTTTTTCTGTTTCCGGCGCATCGGCGGATCCCGTATTTATGTCCGGGTTTGAAGATTTGCCGCTGATGGACGGATTGAAACAGGCCGAAGAAGCTTCTCTTTCTTTTGATTCGCCGGGCGGTCGCATTATAGAAGCTTATGCCCAAAGCGATCGGATCGAACGCGGTCAGATTATGAATTTTTATGATAAAACGTTGCCGCAGCTGGGGTGGACGCGTTTGAACAAAAAAACAAAAACGTCTTCGTTTTCTTATGCACGGGAAGGAGAAGAACTGACCATTTCCGTTGATGACGGCACGCCTGCCACCGTGCGTTTTGAACTGATGACAAGGGAAAAGGAATAAAAAATGGATTTTGAAACGATTACAGTCGAAAGCAATAATGCCGTTGGCGTGATTACATTAAACCGTCCGGCTTCGATGAATGCCGTTTGTGCGGCGATGCTGTACGAACTGGCGCAGGCGGTCAGTGCTTTTGATGCCGAAGAATCAATCCGCGTCATCGTTTTAAAGGGCGAACCCGATTTCTTTGCCGCCGGTACGGATATGTCCGAATTTGCTTGTCCTCCGGACGATTCTTTTGCAAAAGGCGGCATTTATTCCCGGGCGGCCGATACCGTTTCCCGGTGTGCCAAACCGATTGTAACGGCTGCAGCCGGTTATGTGTTCGGCGGCGGACTGGAACTGGTTTTAATGAGCGATATTGTCATTGCGGCCGATAATGCCAGGTTCGGTTTTCCGGAAATTACGCTGGGCGTTTTGCCGCAGATGGGCGGAGCATCATTGCTGGCGGCCCGAGTCGGACGGGCAAAGGCGATGGATCTGTTGCTGACGGGGCGTCATATCGGCGCAGAAGAAGCTTTGGCCTGCGGAATAATTTCCCGTATCGTTGACAGTGCCGATTTGCTAAATGAGGTCGGGGAAACGGCTCAGCGGATTGCATCTATGCCCGCGGCCGGGGTAAAACTGGCCAAACAGGCGGTTTTGCAGGCCGATGCCGTTTTGGCAAAAACCGAAGGAACGATTGCAAAATTATCGCTGATGTCCGTTGATGCGCGAGAAGGGTTGAACGCGTTAAAGGAAAATCGTGCGCCCAAGTATGTACATA
This sequence comes from uncultured Alphaproteobacteria bacterium, assembly GCA_944393745.1. GTDB lineage: Bacteria > Pseudomonadota > Alphaproteobacteria > CAAGCB01 > CAG-977 > UBA11549. Next base: position 94,484 of record CALYBD010000003.1, read on the forward strand.
AGTAGTTTATCCCTTGACTTTTGCTTTGATTTGATTGTATAAAACCTACCTTAGTTCTTTTTAGGAAAACAGGAAAATAAAATGGCTAATCATCTTTCGTCAAAACAGCGTATTCGTCGCAATGCCCGCCGTGCACAGTTTAATGCGGCGCGGAAATCGCGCGTTCATACGTTTACGAAAAAGGTTGAAACCGCTTTGGCCGGCGGAGACAAAAAGGCTGCCGCGGAAGCTTTCCGTACAGCCGAATCGGAAATCATGCGTGCCGTTTCAAAGGGCGTGTTGCACAGAAATACGGCTGCGCGTAAGGTTTCCCGTTTGTCCGCTCGTGTTAAGGCGATGGGTTAACCGGACTTTTTAAAACCTCTGCCCGATTTGTCGGGTATCGTTTGACAAGCCTATTTCGGAATTTAAAGCAGATTGTCATCAGGCAGTCTGCTTTTAATTTTTGCGTTTTTATTCAATAATTTTCGTAAAGTTGTCTTGCGGTTTCAACACAACCACTACATCTTGAGTCAAGAATTTTAATTTACTTTTTATATACGAACAGGGCTTGTCTTTCTTTTTTTCACCCCCTATTATTTGCCGGCGGGATCGCAGGGGCGATTCTGTCATCTTTAGGATAGGCTGATGGATAAAAGAATGCATGAATTGTTGGCTTCACAGGCGGCTGCGGTAGAAGAACGCCTGCGCAAAACGCTGGGGGCGTCCGTTTTTGACACGTGGTTAAAAACGCTGTCTGTCGGCGGGTTTAAAGACGGCATTCTGACATTGTTTTTGCCGACGAATTTCTTTTGCAGCTATATTGCCAGGAACTTTTCCGAAGAAATAACGCAGGCCTGGCAACGTGAAAATCCGTCGGTTGTTTCCGTTAAGTTCGAAGTCGGCAGTCCCGCTTTTGCCGCACCGGCCGAAGAAAAACCAGATCTGCCGCCGCCGGCCGCGCCGGTTGTTCTGTCGCCCGAAACGGAAAAGGACGCGTTGTCCGCGGCGTTGGACCCGCGCTTTACGTTTGATAATTTTGTTGTCGGAACACCTAACGAGTTTGCATATGCCGCGGCCAGACGTGTGGCCGAATCCGATGATGTATCTTTTAATCCGCTGTATTTGTATTCCAGTGCCGGTTTGGGAAAAACGCATCTGATGCATTCGATTGCCTGGTATATCCGCGAACATAATCCGTCGCGCCGGGTCGTTTATTTGTCGGCGGAAAAGTTTATGTATTTGTTTATCCGTGCGATTCGGTATAAGGATACGCTGTCTTTTAAGGAGGAGCTGCGCAACGTTGATGTTTTAATGATTGACGATGTGCAGTTTTTAATCGGCAAGGAAAGTACACAGGACGAATTTTTCCATACGTTCAATGCTTTGGTCGGCAGCGGCCGGCAGATTGTTTTGTCGGCGGATAAGCCGCCCGTTAATCTGGAAGGAATAGAGGAGCGTTTAAAAACGCGTCTGGGATCCGGTTTGGTGGCGGATATTCACCCGACAACGTACGAACTGCGTCTGGGCATATTGGAAAGCAAGGCGCAAAATCTGGGGATTTATGTTCCGCAGGATGTTATTTCTTTTCTGGCTGAAAAAATCACGGCCAGTGTGCGCGAATTGGAAGGGGCGCTGTTGCGTGTCGCGGCACACGTTCAGCTGATGGGCGGCGAAGTGACGTTGGAACGCACCTGTGATATTTTGCGCGATATTTTAAGCGTTTTGGACAGGCGCGTCACGATTGAGGAAATTCAGCGCAAAGTGGCGGAACATTATAATATCCGTTTAAGCGAAATGATGTCAAAGCGCCGGGAACGTTCCGTGGCTCGGCCGCGTCAGATTGCGATGTTTTTGGCAAAGAATTTAACAACGAAGTCTTTGCCGGATATCGGACGGGCTTTTAACCGCGATCATACAACAGTGTTGCACGGCATTAAAGCCGTCGAAGAATTGCGAGAAAAAGATTCGGCTTTTAAAGAAGAAACAGAGGCACTGCGCCGTATGCTTTCCGTTTAAAAAACGCAGGCTTTCGGACGCCTTTTAAAATAAGCGCGACTCGGTAAAAATCTTTAGCGTTTTTGATATTTTTTTCTTTGGAAAAACAGCAGATGTGATATACTGCATCAAAACAGTTTTTAACCTTTTTTGATGAGTTTGTTTCTATGAAATTTACGATTGAACGCGCTGCTTTGTTGAAGTCTTTGTCCCATGTTCAGAACGTTGTGGAACGTCGCCATACAAATCCTTTGCTGTCGAACGTAAAAATTACGGCGGCAGATGACGGCATCGTTCTGAATGCAACGGATAATGAACTGGAAGTCAGCGAAAAAACGCCGGCCAAAGTCGAAACGGCCGGGGCAATAACGGCGCCGGCGCATAAGTTGTATGAAATTGTGCGTAAATTGCCGGACGGCGCCGAAATCGAATTTGTTTTAAATGATGAAAATAATCAGCTGAAAATGACGGCCGGTCGCGCTCGGTTTGCTCTGGCAACAATGGCCGGCGAAGATTTCCCTTCGATTGCCGAAGGGGATATGACGCATCATTTTTCTTTAAAGGCGTCGGATTTGCGTGATTTGATTGATCGGACGTCTTTTGCCGTTTCAACGGAAGAAACGCGTTTTTATTTAAACGGGATCTATTTGCACGAAGCCTCTTCCAAAGAAGAAAAGATTTTGCGTGCCGTGGCGACGGACGGTCATCGTCTGGCCTGTGCGGAGGCCGTTTTCCCCGAAGGGGCTGCCGGCATGCCGGGAATTATCATTCCGCGTAAGGCGATCGGTGAATTGAGCAAGCTTTTGGCCGAAGAAACCGGTGATGTGAAGATAGATCTGTCGACCTATAAGATTCGCTTTACGTTCGGGGATCTGGTTTTGACGTCTTTGTTGATTGAAGGGACGTATCCTGATTACGAACGCGTTATTCCGACCGAAAACGACAAAGTGATGGAAGTCGATGCGCAGGCATTGACGGCGGTTGTTGATCGTGTGTCCAGTCTGTCCGAAAAATCGCGTGCCGTCCGTTTGACGCTGTCAAAGGATCTGGTCAAGGTTTCCGCCGCCAATGCCGAAGAAGGCAGTGCGGAAGACGAATTGGAAGTCAAATATTCCGCCGATCCGATAGATGTCGGCTTTAACTATGTTTATCTGGAAGACGTTTTAAAACAAATTAAAGGCGGTCTGGTGCAGATTGCTTTTCTGGATTCGGCTTCTCCGACGGTTTTGACGGATATGTCGGATCCGAGTGTGTTATTTGTTTTAATGCCAATGCGGGTGTAAGACAATTTTAACGGCAAACGAATTGATGTATGCGCGTTCGCAGGGAACCCTGTCTGCGACGGTGCAATGTTCGGGGGCAATGCGGCAGGACGAAACGTCTGCAGCGGGGGTGTTTGTTCGTCGTTTGCAGGCGGTGCGGTTTCGCAATTATCCTTTTCTGCGACTGGATTTGCCGGCCGATGTCGGTCAGATTGTTTTGACGGGAAAGAACGGTTCGGGAAAAACAAATCTGTTGGAAGCCGTTTCTTTGCTGGCGCCGGGAAAGGGACTGCGGCAGGCGGGATTTCGGGATATTTTGCCCAAGAATGATATGTCCGGCAGTTGGGGCGTAACGGCAGTGCTGGATAAAGGGGACGAAGAAATTGAACTTGCGACCGATTATGAAAATATTTCGGGGCATCGGACGGAAAAACGCCGGGTTCGTCTGAACAAAGCGGTGATTCCTCAAACGGATCTGGGGGAAATTTGTTCCGCGGTGTGGCTGACACCGGCAATGGACAGATTGTTTGCCGGTGAACCGGCCGGGCGTCGGCGGTTTTTGGATCGTTTGACGCAGACTTTTTTTGAAGGCCATGCCCGCGCCTGCGCCGCTTACGGTCAGGCTTTGCGGCAATGGGGGGCTTTGATCCGCGAAGGAAAAACGGACGAACGCTGGCTGACCGCTTTGGAAAAGACAATGGGAAAATACGGCGCAAAAGCCGCTTTGGCGCGTCGGGAAACCGTTTTCGTGTTGCAGGCGGAACTGGATCGGGAAGCGACGGTTTTTCCGCAGGCGCTTTTGTCTTTGCAAGGCGGCGGAGAAGACGAGCTGGCAAAATTGTCGGAGGCGGAATCAGCCGAATTTATCCGTGCGCATTTTTCCGAATCTCGCGACATTTATGCGCAAAGCGGGTCTGCCGGCGGCGTGCATACGGTTGATCTGGCGGCGGTGCATCGGGAAAAAAATATGCCGGCCGCAGCTTGTTCGACCGGGGAACAAAAGGCGTTGCTGATTTCCGTTCTGTTGGCGCATATCCGGGCTCAGGCAAAACGCAAGGGGGCTTTGCCGCTGGTGTTGTTTGACGAAGTTGCCGCACATTTGGACGACCGGCGCCGAGACGCTTTGTTTGACGAGATTTCCGCGTTGAAAACGCAGGTGTGGCTGACGGGAACGACTCCCCGGCCGTTTGAAAGTTTAAAAGAAACGGCGCATTTTGTCGCCGTGGACGAATTGTTGCGGACCGTTCCTGATTGGGCGGCCGCGTCTTGATAAAAAAGGTGTACTATGACGGAAGAAACAAATCTGCACTCACCCTCTGATTACAATGCCGAATCGATTAAGGTTCTGAAAGGGCTGGACGCCGTTCGCAAACGTCCCGGCATGTATATCGGCGATACGGACGACGGAACCGGTCTGCATCATATGGTGTATGAAGTTTTGGATAACGCGATTGACGAATCTTTGGCGGGATACTGTACAAAGACGGAAACAATCATTAATGCGGACGGTTCCGTTACGGTACGCGACAACGGCCGCGGTATTCCGACCGATATGCATAAGGAAGAAGGCGTTTCCGCCGCCGAAGTCATTATGACTCAGCTGCACGCGGGCGGCAAATTCGATCAGAATTCGTATAAGATTTCGGGCGGTCTGCACGGTGTCGGCGTTTCCGTTGTCAACGCGTTGTCTTCGTCTTTGAAACTGCGCATTTGGCGCAACGGCAAAGAACACTATATGGAATTCAGAAACGGGGTTGCCGTCGCGCCGTTAAAAGTCGTCGGCGACGCCGTTCCGGCCGACCGGACGGGAACGGAAGTCACTTTTCTGCCGTCGCCTGAAACCTTTACGCAAACAGAGTTCAATTTTGATACGCTGGAACACCGTTTGCGCGAACTGGCTTTTTTAAATTCCGGCGTTCATCTGGTATTAAAAGACGAACGTCCCGGCAATCCGCGCGAAGTCGAATTTTGTTATGACGGCGGTATTCAGGAATTTGTCCGTTATATTGATCGTTCAAAAACATCTATTCATGACGGCGAGATTGCCATTTCCGGCGAAAAGAACGGTATTGTCGTTGAACTGGCCATGGAATGGACGGACGGTTATCATGAAACGACATTGTGTTTTACCAACAACATTGCCCAGCGTGACGGCGGAACGCATTTAGCGGGATTCAGGGCGGCGCTGACCCGGACGATCAATGCGTATGCGCAGGAAACCGGACTGTTGAAAAAAGAAAAAGTCGAATTGTCGGGCGAGGATATGCGCGAAGGATTGACATGCGTTTTATCGGTCAAGGTGCCGGATCCGAAATTTTCGTCCCAGACCAAGGACAAACTGGTTTCTTCCGAAGTTCGTCCCGTGGTTGAAGGCATTGTCGGCGACAAACTGGAACAGTGGCTGGGCGAACACCCGGCGGAAGCGCGCAAAATCGTCGGTAAAGTCGTTGAAGCCGCCGCCGCGCGCGAAGCTGCCCGCAAAGCCAGAGACTTAACGCGACGCAAAGGCGTGTTGGATATGGCGTCTTTGCCCGGAAAACTGGCGGATTGTTCGGAACGCGATCCGGCTTTGTCCGAAATTTTCATTGTGGAAGGGGATTCTGCGGGCGGATCTGCAAAACAGGGACGTAACCGGGCTAATCAGGCTATTTTGCCGTTAAGGGGAAAAATCTTAAACGTTGAACGCGCCCGGTTTGATAAAATGTTAAATTCGGCGGAAATCGGCACGATGGTGACGGCGTTCGGCACCGGAATCGGTCGCGACGATTTTGACGCGGACAAATGCCGGTATCATAAAATCATTATCATGACTGATGCGGACGTGGACGGATCGCATATCCGCACGCTTTTGTTGACGTTCTTTTTCCGTCAGATGCCCGAACTGATCGAACGCGGGTATGTTTATATTGCGCAGCCGCCTTTGTATCGCGCGCGTCGCGGCAATTCGGATATTTATCTGAAAGACGAACGCGCAATGGAAGATTATCTGATCAACCAGTCTGTTCAGGACAGTGTTTTTGTGCGTTATGACGGTGTTCAGATAGCGGGTGAAGACTTGAAACGACAGGCGGAAGAAGCCAGAAACTGTCGTTATCTGATAGAATCTTTGTCGCGTCAGATACCGGCTAAGATTGTTGAACAGATGGCAATTCACGGTCTGTTTTCGCCGGACGTTTACGATCATGCCGAAAAAGCATCTCAGGCAGCAAAAGCGCTGGCCGTGCGTTTGGACGAACTGGAACCGGAATACGAACGCGGCTGGTTGGCGGATTTTGAAAACGGAGCTTTTGTTTTCAAAAGGACACTGCGCAGCGTGACCGAGACTTATATTGCCGATATAAACGTTTTATCCAGCGGTGAAGCCAGAAAATTAAATGAACTGTATGCCGATCTGCATGAAACATATGCAAAAACGGGACAGTTTAAAGCTAAAGACAGTGAATTTAAATTAACGGGGCCGATTGCTTTGTCCGATGCTGTTTCTCAAATCGGGCGCAAAGGAATTTCGATCCAGCGTTATAAAGGACTGGGTGAAATGAATCCGGAACAGTTATGGGAAACAACGCTGGATCCGAATGCGCGTTCTTTGCTGCAGGTTAAAATCACTCATTTTGATCAGGCGGAGTCTGTTTTTTCCATGTTGATGGGCGATATTGTCGAACCGCGCCGCGATTTTATCCAGGACAACGCGCTGAATGTTGTTAATCTGGACGTTTAGAAAACCGGGGACGATTTATATAAAAAAACGCTTGCAGTTTTTATAAAATACGCTATAAAGAACTTTGCCGTGCCGGTGTAGCTCAGTTGGTAGAGCAACGCATTCGTAATGCGTGGGTCCGGTGTTCGAGTCACCGCACCGGCACCATTAAATAAAAGCGACAGTCTTCCGATTGCCGCTTTATTTTTTAGGAAAGAACAATGCTGGTTATTAATATTAACGGTCCGATCAATGCGGGAAAATCGACGGTCTGTAAAATGTTGGCCAAGAGGTTGCCGAATTGTTTGTTTGTAGAAGTTGATGAATTGCTAAGCGATGAAGAACAGGACGCTTTGAAACTTGACTTTATGGGCGGGATTAAAGAACGTTTACATCGATTGGATCAATTAATCGAAACGGAAAAGAAACGTCAAATTTATCAGGTGATTTTGTTTGCCTATCCAATGGAAGAAAACAATTACCGGCTGTGGAAAAGATTTGAAGATGATCAGACGCAGTTTATCAATATAACGTTGTCTCCCTCGTTACAGGTGTGTCTGACCAATCGCGGGCACAGAGAATTGACGGCGTGGGAACAAGGCCGCATTCAACAAATGTATCAGGAAAATTATCATTGCCCGCAAGGATCGGATTTGATCATTGACAACACGAATCAAACGCCGGATCAGACGGTTGAGGAAATAATAAAGTTTTTGAAAAAAAGCCTCTGATTTTCAGAGGCTTTTTTGTTATTTTATATGCACCTGCCGCCGGATAAATATTTTCCGCTGGGACAGGAGGAACAATACACGGGACCGACATCGTAACAGGTCTTGCAAAAACTGTCACATTTTGCACAAACATATCCGCATTTTTCATAAAATATCATGCTCTTGTGTGTCCGGAACTGATCAGAAAGGATCAACAAGCCGCCTGCCGGGCGGGATTGGTTCGAGGCTAAGTATTCTCACAGCGGATTTGATCGGCGTATAAATATGGATAACAACGGCGGGGAAGTTTCCTTCCCCGCCGCTGTCAGCTCTAAGGTAAAAAACAGTAAGCTAAATAGTTAAATCCACGTCGTATGTTGTCTTATAGCACATAAATTTATTGGCTGCCGCCTGCGCTGCATAGTAGGCACAGGAATTGCCTTGCGGACAACAACCAGTACTGCCGCAATTCAGCAGGCCGTTCGGACAGCCAGTACTTGGCGTTACCGGATTTACCGGACCTACCGGCTCAAACTTCTGCTTATTACACTTGTTATTTGACAGAGTGTATCCGGACTTGCAGGCTTTGCAGGTTCCTGTACTTGTGTCACAGTTGCTGCAGTTGGGGGCGCATGCAATCAAAGCTTTCGAGCAAGTGTAGGTGCGTAGATTCAATAAGTACCCCTTCTGACATGCCGAGCACTTCCCTGTTGTTTTGTCGCAAGACGAGCAACCTATTCCGCACGATTTTTCTTTATAGCAAGATCCGCCGCTGAGGTAGTAACCGCTGGAGCAGCTCTTGCACTTCCCTGTTGTCTTGTCGCAGTTAGAGCAACCCGTGCCGCACGATTTTTCTTTATA
>CALYBD010000004.1 GCA_944393745.1 uncultured Alphaproteobacteria bacterium
AGAACTACTGCGACGGCGAAAAAGCGATACCGAACTGTACGGACGTATCGTGTTTATCGGGATTCGCCCCCGTCGCCAATGCAACGGGTTGTTGCTGCGTGTAAAGATTAAAAAACAGGCTGCAAAATCAAATTGCGGCCTGTTTAATTCTGTCCGACAGGAAAGGATTACATTTCCTTGCAGACATCAACCCAGCCGGTATTTAAAGTATATTTATCCAATTCTTCCGGTGTCAGTTCAATGGCACTGTTAGAACTGCCGCATGCCGGAAAAACCGTTGAAAAACGCTTTAAAGAAATGTCCAGATAAATTTTTACGTTTTCCGGCACGGCAAAGGGACAAACCCCGCCGATTTCATGTCCGGTAAAAAGAAGAGCTTCCTGCGGCGTCAGCATCTTGGCTTTTGTATGAAAGCACTGTTTGAACTTCGTATTGTCTATTTTACGATCCCCCGCCGTTACCAACAATAAAGTTTCGCCGTTACAATTAAAAGACAATGTTTTGGCAATGCGGCCGGGATCACAATTCAACGCCCGTGCCGCCAATTCAACCGTCGCGCTGGAAACGGAAAATTCAAGTATTCTGTTTTCCATTCCAAATTTTTTGAAATATGCCCTGACCTTTTCAATCGACATCTTTTTTCCTCAGAATATATCTTCATCTAAACAATCAAAAAAAGAGGAAGCGCAAACTTCCTCTTTTGAAATTGTCCGATAAAACGTTAACGTTTGGAGAACTGATAGCTGCGACGCGCTTTGGCTTTACCGTATTTCTTACGTTCAACAACACGCGGATCGCGGGTCAGGAAACCGGCACGTTTCAAAGCCGTATGCAATTCCGGTTCAAAATTATCCAAACAACGGCTGACCCCGTGGCGAACAGCTCCGGCCTGACCGGATAAACCGCCGCCGGTAACCGTAACGACAACGTCAAACTGACCGACACGATTGGTCACTTCAAACGGCTGATTGATAATCATACGCAAAACAGGACGCGTAAAATATTTTTCAACATCAATGCCGTTGACCGTCATTTTACCCGATCCCAGCTTGATCCAAACGCGTGCGCTGGCGCCCTTACGACGCCCCGTCGCATAAGCGCGACCAAACTTATCCTTTTTCGGTTCACGAACAACCGCCGGTTCAACAACAGCGGGCATTTCCATTTCTTTTTTTAAATCTTCCAAACCAGCCATGGATTAATTCCTCTTGTTTTTGGGGTTCAAAGCAGCAACGTCCAAAACTTCGGGATTTTGGGCGGCATGCGGATGTTCGGGACCGGCATAAACACGCAGATTTGTCATCTGTTTGCGTCCCAGCGGATTACGCGTAATCATGCGTTCGACCGCCTTGATAATAACGCGTTCGGGGTGTTTTCCGGAAATAACCTTGCCGGCTGTCACGCCCTTAATTCCGCCCGGGTGACCGGTATGGCGGTAATACACTTTGTCTTCCAGTTTTTTACCGGTCAAGTGTACCTTTTCAGCGTTGATAATAATAACATAATCACCGCAGTCAACGTGCGGCGTAAAACAGGTTTTGTGCTTGCCGCGCAGAATCTTGGCGACAATGCTGGCCAAACGCCCCAAGACCAAATCTTCGGCATCGATCAGATACCATTTCTTTTGGACTTCAGACGGTTTAACGGATAAGGTCTGCATTTAGTTTTATTCCTTATAATTACAGTTAAAAACTGCGGCTAAAGTATAACGAGCTTTTAAAAATGTCAACACTTTTTATTTAAATAAAATCAATCGGATAGCAAGTTGGTATTATTTTACCTATTCTCAACGGCTTATTATAAGCGCTTTTAAAGCCAAACAACGGATTTATGAAAAATCATTTCTTTCCTTTTTATGATCCCGTATACTGTACTGTATTAATAAATTAGGAGAATTTTTATGTCTTTAAAGATTGCTGTATTAATCCCCTGCTATAACGAAGAAAAAACAATAGAAGCCGTTGTCGAACAAGCCAAAAAGACTTTTTCAGATGCAAAAATTTATGTTTACGACAATAATTCAACGGACAATACGGCCGAAATCGCGGCGCAGTCCGGCGCGATCGTCCGCCGGGTTTCCCAACAGGGAAAAGGCAGTGTCGTCCGCCGTATGTTCGCCGATATCGAAGCGGACGTTTATGTCATGACAGACGGCGACATGACCTATGATCTGGCCGCTGCTCCGCGTTTGATTGATATTTTAATCAAAGAACAAAAGGATATGGTTGTCGGAACACGCAAAGAACAACAAAAGGAAGCTTATCCTTTGTTTCATAAATTCGGAAATATGTTCCTGACAGGCTTGGTTCGGGTGTTGTTCGGCATCAGACAAACCGATATGTTGTCCGGTTTGCGCGTTTTTTCAAAAAGATTTGTAAAAACTTTCCCTGCCCGATCAAACGGTTTTGAAATCGAAACGGAATTAAACGTTTTTACGGCAATGAACAATTTGCCTTTTGCCGAAGCTGAAACCAGATATTTTGCCAGACCCGAGGGATCTGTCAGAAAGCTTTCCACCATAAAAGACGGGCTGAAAGTGTTATGGATGATTTTCCGGTTGCTGCATTCGGAACGCCCGATGCTGTTTTATTTTACCTTGGCCTGCATTTTCGCCGTTTTGATGATATCCGCCGCTCATATCTGTTATTTACAAGCCGCCCCTTACTGTCCCGGTCTGTTTTTCAGTTTTCTGCTGTTTTGTTTGTGCGCGTTATGCGGTATCTTGTTTAACAGCCAGTTAAAAATCCGGCGTGAAAACACCCGCTTGTTTTATATGTCTTATCCGTTTACGGATAATCAGGATTAAATATTGATTTTTTAACCGATATACGACATAGTTTGAACCATGACTACATCAAATGAAATGAAATCTGCTGCTGTTCCCGCCGATCTTCCTTTTGACAAAGAAAGGGATATCCCGTTTGGCGTTCCCATTCATATTGAACTGGACGATAACGGCGGCATTGTCGAATTGCGTTCTTTTTACGAAGCCGGTGTGTTTGCCTTCAATGAATTAAAGGCATGGCACGATATCATCGGCACGGAAACATCTGACAAACCGTTTATTCAAAAAATTATAGATTTTCAGCTGCAGACTCCCAGATCGATTTTACAGGCCGTTCAGGCTGTTTTAAATACAGAAATGAGCTCTGCCGAAGGTTTTACGATTATTCGCAAGGATCTGAACGCTTATCTGGGATTCAAATGTATTCATTCCCGGGGCACGCTGGGGCAGATGGCAACAATCATGTATCGTTACGAACCGATGCTGATGGGGTTGCTGGCCGGGGCAACGGGCGCGGCGTCTCTGGCCGATGCGGCGGGTTTCGGAACGGCGGCAGATGCCGAAAGCTTTACGTTCGGTTACGCTTTTACCCTGCAGTTCAGAACAAATGTCCAACCGGAAATGCTGGACGGAAAAGTCTCAGAAACCCTGCGAAAAATTAACGGTATTATCCGTCGTGTCGAACTGGCCGAAAAGCAAATCAAACCGATTGAAAACGAACATTTTGCCCTGCAGCAGGGAATAGAAGAAGCCCGTCGGCAGCTGCAGATTTACAGAAACGATGTTGCCGAATATGTTTCTCAGCTGGTCGCTGAAATCAAGCAAACATCTGACAGCGCCGTTAATGCGATGTGGGATCAGTTGAATTTAATTCAAAATGATCATGAACGTCAGTTAGCTTCTTTGCGTCAAAGCGTGGCCAGCCGGATTCGCTATGGCACGGCATTGGATTATTGGAATGATCAGCTTAATCAAAATCAAACCAAAGCCAACCAGATGACCGGTTGGTACGTGATTTCCGGCCTGTTTTCAATTACGGCGGTTTTAGCCATTGTGGCCGGCATTTCGTTTAAGCTGACGAATATTTCGACTTTTATGACGATTGTAACGCTGGGACTGCCGATTTTAATTGCGTGCGGTTTGATGTTCATGCTGATCCAGACGCGCACGCGTTACGAAAAAGTTGCAGCGCAGGCCCAGGAAAAAGTATCTATGCTGGAAACGCTGGCCGCGCTGGAAACGGAAGGAAGAGCCAAAGACGAAGACCGAGAAAAAATCCTGGAAGATATTTTCAAAACCAGCTTTACGCCTTCCTCTTCCCCTGCCGTTGAAAAAGCAGAAGAAAATTAATTTTTCTTTTCAGGTATTAAGTCAATAACGGCAATTTCCGACGGAGCAAACAAACGCATCGGCGGCCCCCAGCCGCTGACACCGCGTGAAACATACAGTTTCATGCCATTGACGTCATATAATCCGGCAACAAAATCATTAAAACGCTTAACCAAAAAATGAAACGGGAAAATCTGTCCGCCGTGCGTGTGACCGGAAATCTGCAGATCAATCAAATCTTTATTCAGCCGTTTTATAAAACGCGGAGAATGCGATAAAAATATCCTGTATGAAGAAGACGGTGCCTGCCTTAAATTATTTCGAATACCGGCCATTGTAATGTCATTCAACCGCAACAAATTCGGATCCGGCAATCCGTTCAAAGACACATTTGTTGCCCCTAGCAGAACACCGCTGTTTGCCAGAGGAAAAAAACCCATTTCTTTAAATTTCCTTTCCCATCTCAGGCTGCCGTGATAAAACTCGTGATTGCCCAATGTTACATACACGCCGTATTTGGCTTTGAATTTAGCCAGAGCTTCCGTTTCTTCATTCAGGCGATATATTTTCGAATCAACAATATCGCCGACCAACACAATAATATCCGGTTTTAATCCGTTGACGGTTTCAACAATTTTATTAATACGGGAAATCGGCGTTGCGGGCGTAATATGCATATCCGTCAACGCAACGATTTTAAAGGCAGAATTCAGTTTTTGCGTATAAATTGCCGTTTCTTTGATATCCGGAAACTTAACGCCTTCATACACGGCATATCCCGACAATAAAAGCGCCGCTGCAGCCGTAACGATATTGGCCTTTTTAAGAGTTGCCGGATTCATCGGATCAAACGAAGGCGTGGCTTTTTTTAATTTCCGGGCAATTTTATACCCGAAAATCCAGAAAATATCCCGAATCATCAAAAAACATAAAAGAAAAAAAACCGTAACAAACAGAACATAACAGGTCTGAGAAATCATCTGATTTGCTTCGGTCGAAAAAATATGCAGGCGGCGTAAAAATCGCGCTATCATCGGCGCAAACCAAGAAAAAACAACGATTCCCGCAATTGTCAGCCGATATTTTAACGAAACTTCCGGGTTATAGCCGATCAAAATCTTTAATGTGATGGCCAAACCGGCAAATACAAAAATAAACGGCAGAGCAAAAAGCATCTTTTCCCCTTTTTATATTCAGTTTTGTCTGATACGTCTGATCACAGTGCAAATTCTTTTCATTTTCTCATCGTTATACAGATTTTCTATTGTTTTCGGCAGTTTACAGCGCCAGTTCGGATATTCCAAATTCGTACCGGGGACATTCATTTGTTCTGTTTGTTCCAGAATGTCTTCCAGCTGAACCAACAGCAAACAGCACGGCGCCGATGCCAAATAAGAATAAAGTACTTCTGTCAGACGGGCGGGTGCTTTTTTTCCGTTAATTTCGTCTTCAAACGATTCCGCAGATACAAACCACAAACCGTGTGAAGCCAGTGTTTCAACCATTGCATAGCGGTCTTTGGTACGCATTGCCAAGGCCTGTTCGTAACGTCCGTCGTTTCCCATCAGGCCGATTTTTTTGGCCGTTTCAATATCCGTTCCAAGCCAAAAACCGATTAATGTCGGCATATCATGCGTTCCTGCCGCAACCAAAGCCGTCTTCGGATAGATGTTCAGCGGCTTATATCGCCCGTCATTTTGTTGTTCATACCTGAAAACACGAAAAGACAGAATACCCGCTTTTTCCAATATTTCGCGGAAAAAGCCCGGCACCACGCCTAAATCTTCACCGACGACCAAACATTTATTGCGATGACTTTCCAAAGCGACAATGCCGATTAAATCATTAACGTTATAACGGATATAAGCCCCCTTTTCTTTTTTCGGAATACAGAACAAACGCACCAGCCCCATCACATGATCAATGCGAACCGCGCCGGCATATTTCATGTTTGCCGACAACACCCTGCGATAAGAAGCATAAGCCTCTTGCCGCATCACTTCGGGACGCATGGGAGCAACGCCCCATTCCTGTCCGTTGGCATTAAACATATCCGGCGGCGACCCGATGCTGAGATCCGTTGCAAACAGCCTCTGATTGCCCCATGTTTCCGCACTTTCCGCCGCAACGCCGACAGCCAGATCCTGATATAAACCGACTGAAAGCCCCTGACGTTCGCTTTCAATCGATACCGCCTGGAACTGTTCGTCTGCCAGCCAGAACAAATACTTGTAATATGTAATTTTTTCGGCATTTTCTTCGGCAAAATTCAGACTGGCCGGCGTATCCGGAGAAGCATATTGCTTTCCCCACGATTTAAAACCGATTTTTTTCTTTTTTCCGACAAAGTAATCGGCCAAAACCTGATACAAAGCCGCCGTTTGCAAATCATGTCCGCCTTTTTCGCAGAACAGGTCAAAAGCTTTACGGCGTTCGTTTGCGGCCTTTTTAAACTTTTCAAACAACAGTTCAAAAGCTTTTTTCTTTAATTTTGCTACGGCCTTATAATCCACCAAAGAATCCGATCTGACCTTTTTTAAAGCAGACACAAAGGATTTTGACTGCATATATTTTTTCAAAGCATCGTTGTTTTCGGCTTCGGGAACGGCCGTAACGTCAATATACAACGGATTTAAAAACAATCGGCATGACGAATAATACGGACTGGCCGTTTCCGGTTTCGCCATAAAAGCAACATTAACCGGATTAATCCCAACAATATCGGCACCGAAAAACTTGGCAACACCAAGCATTTCTTTTAAATCGGAAAAATCACCTATTCCCCAGTTATGTTTTGAACGCAACGCGTATAACTGAACGGGGAATCCCCAAGGTTTCGCCCCCTGCTGCATTGTTTCAGGCATATAGCATTTTTCCGGTACAACGATCAAAGGCATTTCTCCGCCCCGGTTTAAAACCCCTTCCCCGGACACGCGCAGCGTGTGATATCCGATCTGTTCCGGCAGATCAATTGTCAATCGCCGATGTTCATATTCTGTTTTTCCAATCGTCAGAGAATCCGTTACGGGCAGATCGTCCGAATTTCTTTGTCCCGAAAAAACGTCTCCGTTTTCCTGAATAATCTCAAACGATAACGGCGCTGATGTCTTTGACGCAACGAAAGTAACATCAATTTCGGCTGTTTTTTTGGTCATACAGACAACCGTAACAGGCGGCAATGCCGTTGTATAAGGCTTTTCCTCCGCAACTTTTAAAGATTCCTTGGCTTCTTTAAGTGTACGGACAGGAATCCCCAGAGAATCCAACAAAGCCTTTTTTGTTTCAAAAGACGTTGTATAAATTCCGCCGTCAGCTTCAAATTCCGGTAAAATCCCGGTTTTTTCGGCCAAAGCGTCAACAATCTGAGAATAATCCAAAACCACGTTATTACCTCCTTAAATCAAACGGGTAAAGCCATCTTTTTCTTCTTCTTTTTCCATATCCGCCAATGTTGCCACCGGCCCCATGGGACCATAAGTCATAAAGTCCAGATTATCCAGATCTTTTATTGTCGCGACCAGACGACCGCTCTGCACGTTTTGATAAACGCGCCCTAAAATACCGGTCATGCCTTCACGGGAATGCAAAACGGCCTTTTCTTCATCTGTCAACGGCGCTTCAAATAACACCACCGACCACCCGGGCACATTAAAAGAAGCCCCCGGTCTGTACGTTTCACCTTCAACGGCCGGTTTATCACGCGATGTATCCAAAATTAAATTCCAGGCCGTTTCTTTGTCCATTTCCGGCAACAACCATTCAATGCTGTCCTGAAACGCGTTTAAAATAAGGAAGAAATGATTGTCCGAATAAAATCGCCCTTCTTCATTGCAAAAAGCAACGTTTAAAGCGCCGGAAATCAATGCCGACAAACTTTGCGCGTACGGCTTGTTCCAATCGGCAGAAGTCATCTCCAACCCTTCCGGCGTAATCCAGGTAATATCTTTAATAACCGCATCATTTGCCTTTTTGCCCGTATAATAACGTTTGCGCCTGAATACGCGGTGTTCTTTGCGCAAATTAATCAAATAGCGCATAAATTCCCTGAATTCGGCATCTTCCGCGCTGATCTGATCCCAATTCAACCAACTGATCGGACTGTCCTGACAATACGCATTATTATTTCCCTTTTGCGTGCGACAGAACTCATCGCCGGCAGAAATCATCGGCACCCCCAAAGACAACAGCAACGTTGCCGCCATGGCGCGCATTCTTTTACGACGCAGAATCAAAACCGCAGGATCTTTCGTTTCACCTTCAATGCCGCTGTTCCATGATTTGTTATCATTCGCCCCGTCTTTGTTATTTTCGTTATTGGCTTCATTATGTTTTTCGTTATAGCTGACCAGATCCTTTAACGTAAAACCGTCATGAGCCGTTATAAAATTAACACTGGTCCACGGGTGACGGCCGCGATAACCGAAAGTTTCGCTGGATCCGGTCAAACGCGAAGCCATATTGCCGATTTGTCCTTTTTCCCCTTTCCAAAACAACCGGATCGTATCGCGGAAACGGTCATTCCATTCCGACCAGCCGGGCGGAAAAGCCCCGACCTGATATCCGCCAAGCCCGACGTCCCAAGGTTCCGCAATCATTTTGACCCGCTGCAACACCGGATCTTGCTGTACAGCCGTTAAAAATCCGGCCGTATTCGTAAACCCGGCTCCTGTCCGCGCCAACGTCGGTGCCAGATCGAAACGGAAACCGTCAACATGCATCTGTTCCACCCAATAGCGCAAAGAATCCATAACCAGCTGAATCACGCGCGGGTGTTCCACATTAAACGACGCGCCACAACCGGTCGTGTCTTCGTAATAACGCGGATTATCCCGGCGCAGTCTGTAATAAACGGCATTGTCTATACCGCGGAAAGACAAGGTAACCCCCATTTGGTTGCCTTCGCCCGTGTGGTTATAGACAACGTCCATAAAAACCTCTATTCCGGCATCATGAAAGACACGAATCATATTCTTGATTTCGCCAAGATCCGTACCTGTCATATAAAGCGGGTGCGGTGCAAAATAACTGATCGGATCGTATCCCCAATAGTTATGCAAACCGGCTTTTAACAAATGGCTGCCGGTAAAAAAAGCCTGTATCGGTAACAGTTCAACAGCCGTTATTCCCAGATTTTTCAGGTAATTAACAGCCTGCTGCGTACCCATTCCGGCAAAAGTCCCGCGCACTTGTTCGTCAATTTCCGGATTACGAAACGTAAATCCTTTTAAATGCGATTCATAAATAATGGTTTCCGACCACGGTGTCTGAGGCGCCTTGTCCCCGGCCCATGAAAACGTATCGTCGACAACCCGGCATTTCGGAACGAACGGCGCACTGTCGCGGCGGTCAAAAGACATATCGGCCTTCGGACTGCCGGTACGATATCCCTGCATTGTATCATGGAAAACCAACGGCCCCGTAATTGATTTGGCATACGGATCCAACAGCAGTTTATTATGATTAAACCGATGCCCGCGTTCGGGATCATACGGACCAAAGACACGATAACCGTACAACTGCCCCGGCTGCAAATCCGGTAAATACACGTGCCAGACTTCGTCCGTTCTTTCCGGCATGGCAATACGTTGTATTTCCCGCGTTCCGGTTTCATCAAAAAGACACAGCAAAACTTTTTCGGCATTTGCTGAAAATAAGGCAAAATTAACGCCTCTGCCGTCCCAGGTCGCTCCTAAAGGATAAGGGCGACCGGGAAGAACACGTATCCCGGTCGGCATTTGCTTTGTTTACTCCAACATTAAATCAACGCTGCGGCACAAACAGAACCGTTGCCAAAGGCGGTATTGTAATCGACAACGAATACGGCCGGCCGTTCCAGCCTTCTTCTTTGGCATCAACGCCACCCATATTGCCCATGCCGCTTCCGCCGTATATTTCGGCATCTGAATTGAAAATTTCAATATAACGTCCGCCTTTGGGCACGCCGATTTTGAAATTTTCACGCGGCACCGGCGTGAAATTGGAAACAACGACAACCATTTCGTCTGATTCTTTGGCTTTACGAATAAACGAAAAGACGCTTTCGTCCGCATTGTCGGCATCAATCCATTCAAAACCGGCCGGATCATAATCCTGTTCATACAAAGCCGGTGTTTCGCGATAAATACGGTTTAAATCGCGTACTGAATTCTGAATACCGCGGTGCATCGGATCATTCAGCAGATGCCAGCTTAACGAACCGTTGTAATCCCATTCGCGGTCTTGAGCGAATTCACCGCCCATAAACAACAGCTTTTTGCCGGGGAAGCCGTACATAAAGCCGTAATAAGCGCGCAAATTGGCGAATTTCTGCCAACGGTCGCCGGACATCTTGTTAAGTAAGGAACACTTGCCGTGAACGACTTCGTCATGGCTTAACGGCAAAACAAAGTTTTCGTTATAAGCATACAACATGCCGAACGTCATTTTATTATGATGATAACGACGATAGATCGGATCTTTGGCCATATATTCCAACGTATCGTGCATCCAGCCCATATTCCACTTATAGCCAAAACCCAAACCGCCCATATACGTCGGACGGGAAACCATCGGCCATGCGGTTGATTCTTCGGCAAAAGTCGCCGTTCCCGGACAATGTTCGTACATCAGTTCGTTTGTCCGTTTCAGGAACGCGACGGCTTCCAGATCTTCATGGCCGCCGAATTCGTTCGGAATCCATTCACCGGCTTTACGGCTGTAATCCAAATAAAGCATTGAAGCGACGGCATCGACACGCAATCCGTCAATCTGATATTTCTTATTCCAGAACATCGCGTTTGACGTCAGGAAGTTATTGACTTCGCGTCTGCCGTAGTTATAGATCTTCGTTCCCCAGTCTTTATGTTCTCCGCGTCTGGGATCGGCGTGTTCATACAAAGCCGTTCCGTCAAAGTTGGCCAACCCGAAAGAATCTTTGGGGAAATGCCCGGGCACCCAGTCCATGATGACGGCAATGCCCGCCTTGTGAAAAGCATCAACCAAAGCGCGGAAATCATCTGGTTTCCCGAAACGGCTGGTCGGCGCATACAGTCCTGTCGCCTGATAGCCCCATGATCCGTCAAACGGGTGTTCGTTCACCGGCAACAGTTCGACATGCGTATAGCCCATATCTTTGACATAGTTGACCAGATCCTGCGCCATTTCCTGATATGTCAGATAGCTGTTGTCATCAAAGTGGCGTTTCCATGATCCCAGATGCACTTCATAAATTGAAATCGGCGCATCTAAAGCATTGACCTTTTCACGTTTCTTTTCCCAGCCTTTTGCCTGCCATTCATATTTTTCCAGATCATAGACAACAGAAGCCGTTGACGGACGTTTTTCGGCATAAAATGCAACGGGATCCGCTTTTAACGGCAGAATATTGCCGTCAGGACCGATCAATTCGTACTTGTATAAAACGCCGGCGGAAATATGCGGAATAAAGATTTCCCAAACGCCCGTAGAACCGCGCGGACGCATCATGTGACGCCGTCCGTCCCATTCGTTAAACGTTCCGACAACGGAAACGCGCCTGGCGTTCGGCGCCCAAACGGCAAAAGAAACACCGTCAACATTATCGTGTTTAATCGGATGAGCCCCCAGACGGTCATATTCGTCCAAATGCGATCCTTCGGACAGGAAATAAAGATCCATATCCCCCAAAACCGGCGGGAAACGATACGGGTCTTCGGTATCATACGAAGAACCGACCCACAAATCTATACGCAGACGATATTTAAAATATTCCCAATCGGCCGGAAATTCATACTGGAACAAGCCCGAGCTGTGGACGCGTTCCATTTGCGCCATGATTTTACCGGTTTCATATTCCAGCACATAAACGTTTTGGGCTTGCGGCTGAAACGTGCGCAAAACCAGATCCCCGTCTTTTCCTTCGCGGTGCAGGCCTAAAACAGAGAACGGATCCCCGTAGCCGGAAGTTACCAGAGCTTCTACGATACTTTCATCTAAATAATTTTTCATATTTTATTCTCCATTCAGGTCAATCAAACGGGACAATCCGTTCATCGGTATTTCCAGCCAGTCGGGACGATTGGCGACTTCATAAATGACTTCGTACAATGCTTTTTCCAAAACAAACAAATCAAGCAGCTTTAAAGTCACTTCCTTTTCTGCCGGCAAAGAATCACAGCCGGCCATATGATCAAAATAGCCGTCTAAAAAAGCCTGCGTTGCCAAACGCTGCCAACGTGCTGCCAGCTTTGACGCTTTTTCCCGGTTTTCGGGCAGTACGTATGTCAAAACGGAACCGAAAGCGGCATAATCAAATGAACGCACCATACCCGCAACGTCTTTTAACACGGACTGTTTTACCTGACGTTGTGTAATCGGGCGCAACGGTTCGCCTTCAAAATCAAGAATATAAAAATCGCCCGTTTCATCTATAACAACCTGTCCCAGATGATAATCGCCGTGAAAACGCGTCTTGTTTCCGTCCGCGACAACGGGCAACAGTTCATGAATGCGGGAAACAATCCGTTCTCGGCCGTTAATTAAAGTTTCAACACGTTTTTTAACGTCTCCGGTTAAATGTTCAACATTTGCACCGGCAACGCTTATTGTCTGATCAGCCTGTGCAACGGCCTGGTCCCGCCAGGCTTCCAGATCTTCAGCCGTCACGGGTTCCGGTTTAAAGACCGCGTCCGTTCCCAAAGCAAACGCTTTATGCATTTCGGCCGTTCTTTGCCCCAACAGGCGGACTTTTTTCAAATATGCCGTATGATTTGATTTTTTGTTTTCGCCCAAAGCTTCGGCAAAATACGATTTTAAATACTCCATCGTATATGACCAGCCGTCACCGACATTCGGCACAAAAGATTGCAAAATCCCCAAAGCCATCGTGCGACCGTCCGCATATTTTAAATCCAGCATCCCCAGATAAGCCGGCGTATTTTTAAATTTAGCCTCTTCCGTCAAAAAGCTGGTCGTTGCCACTTCCGGGTGGGAACCGAAAGCCGTGCGCCGATACATCTTCAGCATGACTTTCTTGCCGATAATCAGGGACGTATTGCTTTGTTCAACGCCCAGCATCTTTTGGGGTTGCCCCTCAACTTCGCGGATCAAAGCCTTGCCGGCCGTCGTCGACACACCCGATAAAACCATTGAATCACCGACATCAACGGACAGATCTTCGGCCAAAAAAGGCAACAGACACGCGGCAAAATCATCATCGCCGGCGGCATCATATATCGCGCCTTTTTTTCCTTCGGCCGTCGTAACACCCGTGATAACGGCATTTTCGGAAACGGCATCGGCTTTTTCATCAAACGCCAAACGCAGCGGAAGTAAAAAAGTCGGTTTTTCCCCGCCCTTTAAAGCAACCAAAACAACCGCCAAAAATACCTTTTTCAAAGGAATCAAAGCCTGAAAAGAAACGGCGGCGATCGTGTCGTCCTTTGCGCTGTACCAGCGTTTGGAAGGCAGGAAAGACTCCAATTTCCGGCAAAAAGAATCCTGAAAAACCAAATCCTTGAAAATTTCATTCAAATTTTCTTTGTCAATCAACAGGAAATCCTGATCTTTTAAACTGGAAAGCATGAAAACAACCCGATTTGTTACGTGTTAAAACAGAGTATGACCCAACTAAACCAAAAGTGACAACTGTTTTTTTTCAGTCGTCACTTTATTAAAAATTTTATTCTACCACCATGACTTGTCAATCGGCGTAATACGGTAAATTTCCGCCTGATTCCCGGCCGGATATAAATTCACCCAGAATTCGGAACCGCGCGCTTCAAACTGGCGGCCGCTTAATAATTCCTCAACCCAAAATCTGCCGCCCGGCGCTATTCCCATTTCATCGGTCGGGAACCACACTCTGCCGGCCTGACCGTGATAAGGATCCAAACTGATGGCAACAAAAATCATGTTGCTGCGGTCATCGGTCATCTTGCCGTAAAACATGATATTGTCGTTTTCGGAACCGTAAAAACGCAGATTTTCATACAGCTGCAACGCGTAGTTTTCGCCGCGGATCCAGTTGATCTGCGCGATCAGATCCTTAATGTTTCCCTCGGCATTCCAATCGCGCGTTCTGATTTCGTATTTTTCTGAATTATTAAATTCTTCCTTACCGAAAATCCCGTCGTTTTCACACAATTCATAACCGTTCAGCATACCGTAAGACGGAGACAGCGTCGCCGCCAGAATGAACCGGATAATAAAAGCCGAACGCGGCGCATCATGCAAATAAAACGGCATAATATCCGGCGTTGTCGGAAACAGGTTCGGACGGAAATAGTCTTTCATTTCCGACTGTGTCAATTCATTAAAATATTCTTCCAGATCATGACGGTTTTCACGCCATGTGAAATAAGTATACGACTGCGAAAAACCGACCTTTGCCAGCATCTGCATCATCGGCGGACGCGTAAACGCTTCTGCCAGAAAAATCGTATCGGGATAAATATTCTGCACTTCGCGAATAACCCATTCCCAAAACGGAACGGATTTCGTATGCGGATTGTCTATACGGAATATTCTGATCCCTTCGTTTGCCCAGAATAAGAACGTATCGCGCAGTTCAATCCACAAAGAATCGCTTTGCGGGCCGTAAAAATCGACATTAACGATATCCTGATATTTTTTCGGCGGATTTTCGGCATATTTGATCGTACCGTCCGGACGGAAAACAAACCATTCGGGGTGTTCTTTGATCCACGGATGATCCGGAGAACACTGAATGGCAAAGTCCAGTGCGACTTCCATATCCAATTCATGCGCGCGACGAACAAAAGAACGAAAATCGTCCATCGTTCCCAGCTGCGGATGAATGGCCTTATGCCCGCCTTCTTCCGAACCGACCGCATACATTGAACCGACATCGCCCGGTTCACAGATCAAAGAGTTGTTTTTACCTTTGCGGTGCGTATGCCCGATCGGGTGAATCGGTAACAAATAAACAACATCAAAGCCCATTTCTTTGATTTCGGGCAGACGAGCTTCCCCGTCCTTGAACGTGCCGTGAACGCCCGGGTCCGTGCCCTGAGAACGCACGTCCATTTCGTACCACGCCCCGAACCGCGCCCGCGGACGATCAACGAAGACCTCCAATTCGCGGTCATAGCGTGTTGCTTTTTCCCGATCCGGCCAGCGATCCATCGCTTCCAGGACTTCTTCGCTCATCAGCATATTGGCGCATTCATATTCGTCATTGCAGGCATCAAAGCGATTCAAAACATCGTCAAGGAAGGCAATATCATGTTCGCGGGCTTCGAAATCGCGGACTTCCGTTGTTTTTTTCAACCGATCCAAAGTCTTGCGAACGATATCCGCCCCTTCGACCAATTCCAGAGCGACCCCCTGCCCGGCTTCGCGTTTTTTTGTCGTTCCGTCACGCCAGGTGCCGAATTCATCGACCCAGGCTTCAATCGTATAGATATAGCGCGTGTTATCGCCGAACCACAAATCCCCGCCCCACAGGGCTAAACCGTGATTGATTTCCCACATCGGCGCTTCCCACCATTCGTCCGAATCCGCCCGGCGGCACAGAATAACGGCCTTTAGCAGATCGTGGCCGTCTTTAAAAATGTTGGCCCAAACCTCCATCGTATCGCCGACTTCGCGTTTAACCGCATATCGTCCGGCGCTGATCTGCGGGCTGACATGTTCAATCGTGATCGGAGAACTGGCCGCAAAATCCATTAAATGATGTTTTTTTTCTTTGATCACCCAGCCGCGTTTGCTGACGTCAGAAACGTCGGAACCGCTGATCACGGGGGTTTTTTTCGGCTTGATTTTTCTTTCTCGTCCCATAGAAGTGTTCTCCCAATCAAAATTTTTAGTCAGTATATACAAACCGTCGGATTTTTTCTACATTTTTAAATGATTGTCATGCAGCCGTTTTCTTTTGATTTTATAAAATGTTGTGATAGTATTTTTCCGTGTTTTTGGACCGGATCAATTTCATGCAGACCGTTATCAATAAAATTTTATCTCCGTATACGACATTAAGCCGCATTTTCCCGCCGGACGTTGATTTATTGTCCGTCAAACGCGAAATACGCACTGCCGTCAGACATGCGCTGAGCGGCGTTTCTCCGGTCGCATGTCCGTATCTGATCAATATATGCGGTCTGCCGGCTTCCGGAAAAACATACATCTGTCGGGCGTTCAAGGCCGCCAATGCCGGTATGTTGTACATTTCTTTTGATGCCATCATGGAGGATCTGCCTTCCTATTTGTCCGAACATTTAAAAGACCGGAAAAAATCGTTTGAACGCTGGGAACTGCCGGCTCGATTTGTGGGATATCAGTTATTAAAACAGGCTGTCAAACATCGACTGCCGATTTTATTCGAACATTCCAACGCCACGGCGCACCACATTGAACTGTACGAAAAAATCAAACAGGCGGGATATACGGTGGATATCCGTTACATCAATGCCGATCCGGAACTGGTTTTACCGCGTTTGGAAAAACGCGAACGCTATTTTCCGCCGGAAAGAACGCGGGAACGCGCAAACATTCTGCGCGAACTGATGCCCGTTTTTGAACAAACGGCGACAAAGTTTACTGTTTTGGCTCCTTGGAAAGAATCTTAGAAATTCATGGAACGGGCATCGTTTTTTTGATTGTTGAAAAAACGTTGAGTTTTGGAAAAAAATCAGCTAAAAGTAAAAAATAGCGTGAGGAAATAATCAGGCTGAAAAAAATAATTGTTTTTAAGTTTTGGGAGAACATAAATGGCTAAAGAAGATCAAGTCCGCGAAGCGGCATATTTTGTTTGGTTGAACAACGGCTGCCCGGAAGGGGTTGAAATCGACTGCTGGCTGGAAGCCGAAGCTCAGGAAAGCGGTTGCTGCGAAGAAGAATGCTGCTGCGCCGAAGAAACCGAAGAAAAGAAACCGGCTAAAAAAGCCGCTGCGAAGAAAACAACGGCTAAAGCTGAAAAAGCCGAAAAGAAACCGGCTGCTAAAAAAGCAACAACGAAAAAAGCTGCTGCTAAAAAATAAGCTTTTATTTTTCAAGAAAAACGGCACGAGGGGATATCTCCGGCCGTTTTTTTATTTTCCTGAAAGAAATCTGTTATGCTTAAATTTATTTTGTTTCTTGTTTTTTCTTGTTTTCCCGCACATGCGGCAAATATGATTACCGTTTTGCCCGAACCGACAGATCCTGACGCACCTTATGCGGCTTTAAACAAAATAAACGGCGGATCCATTCCTTTTGCCGATTATCTGAACCGCCTGATTTTAAAACAAAAAAATGCCAATATTCTGATTGCCCGCGGATTTCCCGTGCCGTTTGATATTGCCAAAGTTAATGCAGCCAACCGGGAACTTTTGACCGCTTTTGCCAAAGGACAGTCCGACACGTCAATGGCAGAAATCAGAAAACTGTTTTTTCGTTTTATTCAATGTTATCCCGACAAAGAAATCTGCATGGAAACAATACCGGAAGATTTATCCAAATATCTGACTTTGTCCGAAACCGAAAAAAACACTCTGCCCGCCGCGCACAAGCAAGAAAGAGTCCGTCCTTTACCTGTTCGGCCCCTGTCGGAAAATGCCGACGATGAGGACAAACGTCGTTTTTATGATCTTATTTTACTCAATCGTCTAAAGAAAAAAGCCAACGAAGCCTTAAACAGACAAGCTTCACACAGCTTTGACGATTCTGTTTTATATCAGACTCTAAGCGCCGGCGACGCTTTACGCCGGCATAATGAAACGTATGAAAATCTGCTGCCCGCCGTTAATACAAAAGGAGGCGACATAGCAACAACAGAAGCGGAAATCAAAAAAACTCTATCAGCTCTGCCGATGAACATCAATACATCAGCCTTGTGCCTGTCCATCAGGGAAGACAAACCGTTTAAAGCTCTTCAGAAAAAAATATCCTACACCGCGGCGAATTCAACAACATATACGTTTACTCTGAATACCGGACGCATGATAGATGAAGCTCCTTTTTACTTTATCTTTCTTAACGGCACGAAACAAAATGACAACCGATTGTCCGAACGTTTTTTGCTGCCTTATTCTTTCCCGGCTGGATTTTTTGAATATAAAAATCGTATTTTCCTGACATTTTCTGACGGGGAAGAAGAACAAAAGATTTATGAATTTGATCCGGCCGTTTATGCTTTTCTGCCCGTTTGCATGCTCAACAAAGACATGACCGTTTTTCATATTGACGCGACCAAAGAAAATATGCCTTTATGTCGCCGTATCACGCGCAAAGAATATAATCTTTATCCGGAAAAGCCACTTTCACAAAAATTAACCGCGACGCAACTGAAAGACTTCTTTGCATTGGAATGCCCGCCGGAAAATCAAACATGTATCAATGAACAGATGTATAATTTCCGTGATAAAACCGGCATCTTTGCCGATTATGACAATAACGGTACTGACGATATTTTATATGAGAAGGATCAGCGTCTTTTCGTTTATTTGCCGGAACAACAAACAAGCGCCGTTTTGATTAAAACGCCCGATGAAGAACGCCAGCAAATCGTTCAAATCGACAATCAGAACTATTTGCTGACAACAAAAGAATATAAACTGAATAACCCGAAAAAGCCATTCGATGAAGAATATTCATGGCAAAGTATCCCTAAAGACTTATATAAAATCGCAAACGGCAACAAACCCGAACGGATTTGTTCTTTTACTCCGACCGGAGAATATCACTGATGTCAAAATTGCTTTTACTTTCCTGTTGCGCCCCTTGTTCTTGCGCCGTGATCGATAAACTGGCGAAAGAAAAGGTTGATTTTGCCGTCTTGTTTTATAATCCGAATATTTCACCCGTTCAGGAATATGAAAAAAGGCGTGATGAAAACGAACGGTTTTGTTTGTCCCGAAACGTTCCGTTTATCTCTTTGGAATATGATCCTGAACATTGGTTCGACGCGATCAAAGGATTGGAAAAAGAACCGGAGCGCGGGAAGCGCTGTTCCGTCTGTTTTTACTTACGGCTGAAACGAGCGATGCAATATGCCAAAGACAATGGCTTTGACCTTGTCACGTCCGTTTTAGGCATATCCCGATACAAAGATATGGATCAGGTCAACGCCGCTGCCCAGCAGGCTTCGCAAGAAACAGACCTGCCTTACGATTTTACGAACTGGCGCAAAGGCGGATTGGAACAAATCCGTCAACAGCTGATCAAAGAAACACAACTGTATGCCCAAGATTATTGCGGCTGCCCGTTTTCCAAAAAGGCATAAGAAAAAGCCCTTACTTTCGGTAAGGGCTTTTTTTGTTATTCAAACACTTTTTCCAGATTGGCTTTAATGGATTTTTTCATACGAACTTTTGTTCCGTAACGCTGATACTTAAAGTTACTTCTTTCTTTTTCGGAAAAACCGTCACACGGACAAAGAACGGCCCCGACATAATATTCACCGGGCGGCAAATCAACAAAGGTAAACCAACCGCCTTTATCGGTTTTAGTCAGTTTCGTATATTTTTGCGTACGAGGATCCGGAGCCGATAAAAATTCATTATTTACCCAGTGTCTTTGGTACCATTCGTTTGAATAATCCGTTACGGGATTAATCAGAACAACCTGATCGGCAGGGCATTTTTTTTGTCCGTCAATTCCCGTCACGCAAAAACGACCGTTAATTCTGGCTGATCCTTTACCGTTATAAGGATCATATTGCGTTTGATCAAAAACAGCTTTTCGCTCTGAAGGAACCGGACAACCGTTTGTCGTTTCCGTTTTCGATTGCGTTGACGCACAGGCCGACAAAAAAAGAAGTCCAAAAGAAAGTATCCATAGCTTTTTCATGTTTTTCTCCCTTACTTTTCGAACACAACTATTTATTAGATTTTCTTTTGAACTTTTTGTCAAATCAAAAAAGATTAATCCTCTATCTGCAACAAATCCGCATCATCGGAATCAATTGAAAATTCTTTGGTAACTTTGGCGCCCTGTATTTTTAATTTTTCGGCCCAACCGATAGCATTTCCCTTTCCTTCCGAAAGCTTTTTAAACGCTTTGTCATAGCTGTTTTTGGCATTCAGAAGCGCTTTGTCAATGCCTTGCATATCCTCGACAAAGCCGACCAGCTTATCATGCAGTTTTCCCCCGATTTCAGCAATTTTTTGAACATTTTTATTTTGCTTTTCGATCCGCCACATATTTTCAATCGTACGCAGAATCGGCAACAAAGAAGAAGCCGTCGTGATTGCTATGTTATTCTGATACGCCGCTTCATAAATTTCCGGATCCGCACTCAGCGCTTCGATATAAGCATGTTCGATCGGAATGAACATAAAAACATAATCCAGATCCATTTCTTTGACGATTGTCTGATAATTTTTGGAAGCCAACCCTTTGATATGGTTTCGTAGCGCCTGCACATGTTCCGCCAGATATTTTTTCCTGTCTTCCGGCGTTTCGGCTTTGACATAACGCATATAAGCATTCAACGACACTTTACAATCCACAATCAGCCGTCTGTTATCAGGCAGATTGACAATAAAGTCGGGACGTTTATTGTTGCCTTCGTCATCTTTAAAATTCGTTTGGGTTGTATAATTGATGCCTTTTTCAAAACCGGCAACTTCAAAAACGCGTTCCAATTGCGTTTCTCCCCAATCTCCCTGCCGTTTTGTATTACCTTTTAAAGCATTCGTCAGATTTTGGGCATCTGCGGACAAAGTCTGATTCATCGCCAACAGGTTACGCAGCTGTTCGTCCATTTTTCCTTTATCGTTGGCATTAATCTGGTTGATTTCTTCCATGCGCTTTTTAAACGCGTCCAACTGGTCTTTCAACGGCGTAAGGATTTGCCCCAAAGACTCCTGTTGATTTTTCTTAAAATCCTGACTTTGTTCTTTTAACACATCGGCGGAAACCGTTTTAAACTGTATTGACAGTTCGGCTCTGGCATTTTTCAATTCCTCGATTTTATCGTTCAGATGGTGTTTTTCCTCTTTCATCTGTGTTTCCAAAGCGGCCGTCTGTGCCGTCAAACGCATATTTTCATTATTCAAACGGGAATTTTCTTTTTTCAGTTCTTCTAACTGATCCTGCAGAAACAATGTCTGACCGGACGCTTTGGTCAATTCTTCTTTTTCCCGAGCCAGGCGAGTATTCTTTTTCAGCAAGACAACGGAAAGAACAAGGAAAACAGCCAGCAAGCTGCCGAAAACAATCAACAAATCTGAAAGTGTCAACATTTTATTTTAACCAAAATTTTTTTAACTTTTTCACCCTCTTGAACAGCCACGCAAGGACGATGCGCTTCATGCGGGAAATAAACGGCAAACATACCGGCCGTTAATTCCGTAAAATCGGATTCGCCGGCATATTTGGCAATGTCTTTTTCCGGATTATACGGAACGGTTTCCGCCAGACCTTTTAAAGGCGCATAACCGATTTTTTCGCGTCCCGCATAAATATACTGAATATCAGCATAAACGCGATGTGCTTCCAGCGCCGTTTTTTCCAAAGGACGAGCTTCGTATTCCTGCACGACATAATAAATGTCCGTTCCGTCAATTTCATGACGTTGACCGTCGGTTTGAAAATTGCCGGCCTGTAAAAAAGCAAACGCTTTTCTGAATTTTTCGTTCAATCCCGTATACAAAGAACAAAACTCAATCTTATCAATGATCATATTCCAACACCTTTTTTAAAACGACTTCTGCCGGTTCCGTTTGGGAATTAAGGGTTATTTTCGCCCCCCAGCGCTGATATTTAAAAGGACGTATTTTTTTTGAATCTCTGCCCGAATAAGGACAAGCAACAGCCGCAACATAATAGTCGCCGTTCGGCAAAGACGAAAAAACAAACCGGCCGTATTTATTTGTTCTGACCATTCTATTGCGCCGGGCGGCTTCGTCATTGGGATCTTCCAGCAATTCGCCGTTTTTCCAATAACGTTCGAACCATTCCGTTGAATAATCCGTTACGGGATTTAACAAAACCAACTGATCCGGCGGACATTCTTTTTTACCGTTATCCAAAATAATGCAGAATTCCCCCCGGATTCTGCCTTTTCCTTTTTTCATATAAGGCTTGTATTGATTAACATCAAATTCGGCATGGCGCTTTGCCCCGACCATCAGATCAAAACGTTCGTAGTCCTGTTTTTGATACGAACACCCCGACAACAAACAGATTGAAAAAAAAATCAAAAAAAGTTTTGTCAACGGCCGTTCCCTTATAATTTTAACCGATTTATTAGAAAACTTTTTTTATATTTTGTCAATCAAAGTGGTTTATCATACAGCTTTAAGAAAAGCTAAAAAGGGCAGAAATGAAACATTTTTTTCTGATTTTGTTTTTTATTGTTCTGGGATTAACAAATGCCGATGCCGCCTCTGAAACAAAAAAGACGGCCGCGGCGGTTGCCGAAAAAGAAAAAAACAAGGCTGATTTTCTGGCTGCCGAAAATTTGTTATATCGTCAAAAAACGAAAGAAGCTCTGCCCGAATTAATCCGTCTGTGCGATGCGGATTATTTGCGCGCCTGTTCTTTGCTGGGCTTTGGTTATTATGCCGGGCGTTACGGCATCAAACAGGATACGCAACAAGGAATTGAATGGTATAAAAAGTGCGCTAAAAAAGAAAAAAACTATTTCTGCCACAAAGAACTGGGGCGTATTTATTACCGCACCGGAAACTATGCCGAAGCGCTGAATTATTATCAAAAAGCCGCCCTCGGTAATGATACAGAGGCTCAATACTGGCTGGGAAAACTGTATATGGAAGGCAAAGGCGTACATATGAATTATGAAACGGCTCTGCGCTGGATGCGCAAAGCGGCTCATGCCAGAAAAAATCCCAGCAAAGCCGCCCGTTGCACTTTGGTCGCAATGTCTTATTTCGGCATCGGAATGCGCCGAAATATCAATGACACGAAATACTGGTTGAAATTATGCGATAACGCTTTGGTACGCGCATTAATGGCCTTTTACGGCCACGGCACCTCCAAAAACAAAGCCAAAGCCAAAGAAATACTCATTCAGGCCGATTTAAAAGAAATGCTGTCGGATTGGAATGATTTAAACGGCAAATCGCGTCCTTCCGTCGGCAAAAAAATTCTCAGGGATCAGGCTATTCCCGAAGATTGCCTGAAAAATGAACTGCCGATCGCTGCGGGTCGCAGAAACCCGAAAATTGCCACGTATGCCGTTAAAATTTTCGATCCGGACTATTTCCGCAGTTTCGATGTCCATGACGGATATATCGAAAAATCGGGCATCGGCGATCAGACACTGGAAGCCTGCGGCATCACTTTTTATACAACACTGGAAAACAAACGTTTGTTCAACAAGGCGTTAAAAAATAAAGACGTTATAAAAATCAGCCGTTATACAAATGCCTGTCTGGGCGCCGAAATGACCGGCATCTGTGATTTAAACCTGACCTGGCAGGAAGAAAAAAGAAAGACCGATCAATGAAAAAACTACTGTTTCTTTTTTTGTTTTTTTTCTCTGAACAGGCCGCGGCCGCTTATCAATATGCGTATATCCCGAAAACTTCGGCCGCGACAATTTATAATTTTTTACGTCGTAAACGGGAAAAATGCCCTGTCGGAGAAAAATATGAATATCCCGGAAAAATCGGCGTATGCGCTTCCTGCCCGGACGGAACGGCTTATTTGGTTGACGACAGCCGAAAAAAAGCACTTTGTTTTCGCTGTCCTCAGGGCACATTACTGGTAAAACGCAACGGCTATCCCATGTGCCTCAGCGCTTATCCGGTCATAAACGGAAAGGCACAAAAACCAAACGGCAACGATGTTTCCGATGAAGAACTGGAACGTATGGCTCGACAGCTGAGTGCCGACTATAAGGTTCGTCTGCCGGCTTTGACCGAAAAGCCGAAAGAAACATATCGTAACAAAGAAAAACTAAAGAATGTTTGCCCGTCTTCTTATCCGGAAGACGAATCGGCACAAAAGCAGATTGACATGTGCCGCAGACTGGCCAGTCAGAATGATTTTCTATGCCCTTATGTCGAAAAAAACACGCAAGGTCAGTGGATATGCCGAGCCTGTCCGAAAAATGCTCCGTATAAGAACGAACAAGGCGGCTGTTTTAACTGTCCGTACGGGGAAGAAATGACAGAATTGGAAGACGGGACGTTGGTCTGTGCCTCCGAAGCTTCACGTCAAAAGAAAAGCAAAAAACCGTAATGCCTGCAAAATCAACGACGCGCCAAATCGGCAATTACGCCGTGCAGCGTACGAACGTCCTGAGACGTCAATTCAGCCCGCATAAAAATATTGCGCAGATTACGCATCATGCGCGGCCGTTTTTCCGGTGATTTAAAATAACCGGCATTTTCCAATTCCTGTTCCAGATGATCAAACAAATGTTCGGTTTCCGCCTTATTGGCCGGTTCCGTATTCGGCATGGATAAATATTTATCCGCCGTCGTATCCGACAATCTGAAGATTTCATATCCGGCCAACAAAACCGCCTGCGCCAGATTTAAAGAACAATGTTTCGGGTTCAGGGGAATGTTTACAATCGCATCGGCATAAACCAGATCATCATTTTCCAACCCTGTCCTTTCCGGACCGAACAAGACGCCGCATTTTATTCCGGTTCGGCGATCGGCTTCAATTTCCTTGGCCATGCCCTGTCCCGTTAAAACGGGTTTGATCATATCACGGGAACGCCCGGTTGTCGCATAGACCTTTTGCAGGTCTTCAACGGCCTCTTTCAGTGTTTGAAATACTTTTGCGTTTTGCAGAATTTCTTCCGCGCCGGAAGAAGCTGCCAAAGCTCTGTCGCACAAATGATCTTCATCGGGATCAACCAAACGCATTTCACCGATGCAGCAATTCATCATCGCCCGAGCCGCCGTGCCGACATTTTCTGCCAGCTGCGGGCGCACTAAAATAAAAACAGGATCCGACACGTTCGCCCCGGAAATCATTTCACCCGTTGACCCCATCTTCTTTTTTTGGAAGAAGCCGGCGTCATCATTTTCTTTTGATTATCGAGAATTTCTTTAAAACCGATGCCCAAAGTTGTTTCGGCCCCTTTAATGGCCGCGCGGCGTTGTTTGGCGATATCTTCCTTATCTTTGATTTCGGCCGGCGGAATTGTTTCAAAAGCTTCATTCATTAACTGCGAAGCCATCTCCGGATTCTTTTTAATTTTTTCTTCCAGATCTTCGGGCAAGGCAATTCCCTGGCGCCGCATAGCCGCAATCGACAGCAAAGCCTGCTGAGTCGTCATAAAATCAAATCCCTGCCCCGCACCGTATAAAGTCTGTGCCGACACCGCGTCCATACCTTCGGGGACGGCCTCCAGCTCCAGGAAATCCTCAATTGTCAGACTGCCGATATCCTGAACCTGCTGTCCGGCTTTGACGGCCTCTTTTTCCAGCGCTGCTTTTTTTTCCCGCGCCGCAGAAATTCTGGAGGCGGCTTCGGAAATGCTTTCGGCAAAAGCAACAGAAGCAAACGCGTTGAAAAAGAAAACGACAAGAACGATTTTAAACAAAGCCATACTGTACTCTCCCGTCTGATAAAGGACCTTTTTAATATACCTCAACGCCTTTTATTTTGCGACAGAAATCTGTTAAACCGACAGATATAACATCTTGCTTATCTTTATCTTTCGCAAAAGCCGGCGCATGATTAATCGGATCGGAGGATAAAATGCCCTTGAAACGTTTTAATTTTAAACCTGCCGCCCGGCTGTTTTTACTGTTATGCGTCTGCATCGGCGGCTTGTTCGCCTTTGTTATGAAAGAATACTGGAATACCGTTCAGTATAAAGATATGCCCCTGCAACTGCCCGGTGTTTCCGTTCTGTATATCATCTGCATTTTTTCCTATCTGACACAGGGAATATCTTTCGGCATTATGACAAATCATTCTCAAAAGGCGGTTTATGAAACGGCCGTACTGCTTTTTTGGGGACAGTTCATCCTGGGGATTTTGTGGCCGGGAATATTTTTCGGACTGAAGTTTTTCGGTCTGGCTTTGGTAGATTTGTTCGCTGCTTTTATTCTGATGATATTTACATTTTCACTTTTTAGAAAGATTGATCTGATTGCAGCCTATTTACTGGTACCTTTAGGCGCTTTTCTGATTTTTATCGCCATGCTGAACGCTTGGTTTTATATTTTCTG
This sequence comes from uncultured Alphaproteobacteria bacterium, assembly GCA_944393745.1. Classification (GTDB taxonomy): domain Bacteria; phylum Pseudomonadota; class Alphaproteobacteria; order CAAGCB01; family CAG-977; genus UBA11549. Next base: position 26,176 of record CALYBD010000004.1, read on the forward strand.
ATCTTTTTAAGAAAAAACATATTGACTTAAAGTCAACTTTAGCTGTTATCTTGGAAAAAATTTCCAAGAGGTTATTCCTATGACTTCAGACAATTACACTGATTTGGGCTTTGCCAAGCTGGATATCAGCCGCGCCGACAGAACGGGAATGAATGAAACCGTTTTCTGCCCCGGAAAGACAAAAGAACAGTTATCTGCCATTTTAAAAACGTTTTCAGACCAAAGCAAATCCGTTTTGGGGACAAGATGCAGCGCCGAACAATTCGAATATGTTTGTCGCGAGGTATCGGATCTGAACTATGATCCCGTTTCGAAAACACTTTGGCTTCAAAAAAACACACCGCCTCGTCTAAACGGCAAAATTACCGTGTGTACCGGCGGTACGGCAGACCTTCCCGTTGCCGAAGAAGCCGCACGAACAGCCGAATTTTTCGGTGCGACGACGGAACGTTGTTTTGATATCGGCATTGCCGGCATTCACCGTTTGTTTGCAAAACTGAATGATATCCGTCAGGCTGATGTGATCATTGCCGTTGCCGGCATGGAAGGCGCCCTGCCCGGTGTCATTGCCGGTCTGGTTGACAGCCCTGTCATCGCCGTTCCGACTTCCGTGGGCTACGGCGCCTCTTTTTCAGGTCTGTCGGCCTTATTAACCATGCTGAATTCCTGTGCGGAAGGAATCTCCGTTGTCAATATCGACAACGGATTCGGTGCCGGAGTGTTGGCCTGCAGAATTATCAGATTACTTGAAAGGAAAAGAAAATGACCTCTGTTTTATATTTGGACGGTTCCTGCGGAATCAGCGGCGACATGACCGTTGCAGCCCTGCTGGATCTGGGAGCAGATGTCACAAAACTGGATCATGTTTTAAAAAATCTTCCCGTAAAGGAATTTGACTACCGCATTTCGACAAAGCAGTCTTACGGTATTAACGGCTGTGATTTTGACGTTATCCTGCACGAACACAAACATGAACATAAACATCAACATGCCCATGAACATCATCACGAACACCGTCATTTAGATGATATTTATACACTCATCGAACAGGCGCAGATGACCGATAAGGCAAAAGAGCTGGCCAAAAAGATTTTTTTAATCGTTGCCGAAGCGGAAAGCCTGGCTCACGGTTGTCCGGTGAACGAAGTCCACTTTCATGAAGTCGGCGCCGTTGATTCCATTGTTGATATTATTTCGGCAGCCGTGTTGTTTGATGATCTGGGCATAACCGATTGTATTGTCACAGGGTTAAGCGAAGGCAGCGGCTTTGTCAGCTGTCAGCACGGCAAACTGCCCGTCCCTGTTCCGGCCGTATTAAATATTGCCCGACAAAGCGGTATTCCTTTGCGTCCTTCCGGCCTGACGGGAGAAATGGTAACGCCGACGGGCATTGCCATTGCTGCGGCGGTGCGCACGCGTTCGTCTTTGCCGGCACAGTACAAAGTTATCAAAACAGGCACCGGATTGGGAAAACGTGATTTCGGACAGGCAAATATGTTGCGCGCCATGATTATTGAAGAAGATCAAAATGAAGATCAGATTTATGTGGTGGAATGCAATATTGATGACGCGGCGGGGGAAGAACTGGGCTATACGATGGAAAAACTGATATCGGCCGGTGCGCGCGATGTCCATTTCATTCCGTGCTTTATGAAAAAAAACCGTCCGGGCTATATCCTGCGGGTTATCACCGGCGTCAAGGAATTAGCCGAAATTGAACGAACCGTTTTTGCATATACCTCCACAATCGGGCTGCGCAAATATCCGGTAGAACGAACCTGCATGTCCCGGGAAACAATGACCGTATCTTTGGCAGAAGCCGAGATTAACGTCAAAAAATGCACGCTGGGCGATATTGTACGTTATTATCCCGAATATGAAAGCCTGCGAAGCGCTGCCGAAAAATCAGGAAAATCTTTGCGAACTCTTTATGAACAGGCGGCATTGCAGGCCGGTGAAAAAGATGAACACCGCTGAACGCTTAAAAAATTATTTGCGTCCGCTGTGCCCCGCGGGCATTGCTCTGGCTTTTTCAGGAGGAACGGACAGTACCGTTTTATTAAAACTGCTCAGTGATCTGCACAAAGAAAAACCATTTCCTTTTGCCGCTTTTTATGCACAATCTGTTCTGCAATACAAAAAAAATTTCGCGGACGTAAAAACACTGTGCGATTCCTGCAATGCGGAATTAATTCTGATACAAACGGATCCGCTGGCGATTCCGGAAATAAAATACAATCGTTTTGATCGTTGCTATCTGTGTAAAAAAGATATTTTTTCCCGTTTAATCTCTCTTGCCGACAGCAAAGGATTAAAGAACGTCATTGACGGAACAAACGCCGATGATTTAAACGTTTACCGCCCCGGATTAAAAGCTTTAAAAGAACTGAACGTTTTATCCCCCTTGGCGGAATTGGGAATATCAAAAAAGGACATACGCCGGACAGCCGCAGAACTCGGATTAAAAAATGCTGCCAAGCCGGCGGCTCCCTGCCTGGCCACCCGATTTGAATATAATACGCAACTTGATCCGGAAAAAATAAACAAGATTGCCCGTGCAGAAGCTTTTTTACAGCGACTTTTCGCGCATACCGACAATATCCGTTTACGCTGTCACGGGAACATTGCACGTATTGAAATCACACGGGATAACTTTGCTGTCGTTTTGCAGCATTCAACGGAAATAACCGAATATCTCAAAAAAACGGGGTTTTCCTATATAACGCTTGATCTGGACGGTTTCCGATCCGGCAGTATGGATATACAAAAGTAAAATCATATATAGTTTTGCTTTTATTTTTTTTCTGAACGTCACCTGTTGCGCAGAATATGAACAAATACTGTTTATACCGTCTTCTGATGATTGATTAATCGATTCGCTTTTTCGTGACCGTTAGAGCAAAGATCATTTTAAACATAACGACAAATTGATAAAAAAACTTGCCCGATCCGGTTGACAAACGTTGCCTGTCAATACACTCCCTGACAGATAAGCATTTCCTGCCGATTTTCACGCAAACAAAAAAAACCTTGCACCACTCGGGTGCAAGGGAAAAAAGTTTTTATAGAAAACAATTATTTTGCCGAAAGCAGGTTTAATGAATTTCCGATCAGATTTTCATAGGACAGACCTGTTTCAACTTCAAACTGGTCTAACACCAGACGTGCCCCCTGTGAAAAAGGATCGTCCTGACGTTTCAGGTCTCGCATTGCTTTAAAAATACGCTTACGCACCGCTTCAGGTGCCGCCTTGACCCGTTTTTCAAACGTATCCGGAATTTCATAGCCCATATTACGCAAATGCTGTGTAATAGACAAAATATTATGAATATTGACTTCCGGAGCCGTTGCCCGCTGACCGTAATCGGTTCCCCAAGTTGTCATTTCACCCGTAAATTCCGGCATTTTTGTATTCCAAATGTTATCGCTGCCACCTTCATATGTCGGCTGATACGGCTGAGAACCATAAATAACGGGTCCCACCTGCTGTACGTGAACAACCGTTGTGCCCGTTGCCCCTGTTTGCACATTGGAAACAGCCGAAGAAGAAGGCTGCTGCTGTGCCGCCCACGGGTCTGCCGGCAAAGCCTGAGCATGAGCCAAAGAAGTTGTCAAAACAACAGCCAAAGAAACAACGGCTGCCCGGCAATATGTCATTTTGTCTTGTGTTCTTTTCATCGCATCCTCGCCGATAAAAGTTTCACCTTATTTATAGAATACTCCTTTTCTGCAAAAAGGAATAGTTACAAATATATGTCATCAGACGTTTTTTTCAAAAAAAACATATTTTTGTTTTTTATCAATGCGTTAAAAAGATCAAATCCTTTTCCACTGCGTACCGTTCGGTGTGTCTTCAATCACAATGCCCAGATCGGCCAGCTGTTTACGGACGGCGTCTGCCGTTGTGAAATCCTTGGCTTTACGCGCATCGGTTCGTTTCTGAATCAATGATTCTATTTCTGATTCACTGATTTCATTTTCTGCCGATGCCGACGATCCGGTACGGAACCATTCTTCGGGATCCCGGTACAACAATCCCAGCAAATGCGCCGACGCAATCAGTTCTTTTTTTATTTCCGCCTGTTCGTCGGCCGTCTTTGCCTTATTCAAAGCCGTTGCCAAACCATGCAGGACGGCAATGGCTTTCGGCGTATTCAAATCGTCCTGTAAAGCTTCAACAACTTCCGTATTCGGCTTTGTTTCCGACCAATCCACTTCAGGTGTTGAACGCAAAGCCGTATAAAAACGATCCATGGTCTGTTTGGCCTGTTTTAATCCTTCCGGCAACCAGTTTAAAGGTTGATGATAATGTGTTCCCAGCACATACAAACGGAAAGCTTCCCCCGGCACCTGATCCAGAATTTCCCGAATGGTAAAAAAGTTGCCCAATGATTTTGACATCTTTTCGCCGTTTACCATTAAATGTCCGTTATGCAACCAATATTTGGCATAAAAGTCATGTCCGAAGGCACAGCAGGATTGCGCAATTTCATTTTCATGATGCGGGAAAATCAAATCCTGTCCGCCGCCGTGAATATCAAACGTTTCCCCCAGATATTTGCTGCTCATGGCCGAACATTCCAAGTGCCAGCCCGGACGACCGAAGCCCCAGGGACTGTCCCAGCCCGGCTGCATTTCATCAGACGGCTTCCATAAAATAAAATCACCGGGATCTTTTTTATACGGCGCCACCTCTACCCGCGCGCCGGCAATCATCTCGTCCATTGATCGGCCGGACAACGCCCCGTAATTTTTCATTTTCGATACGCTGAACAAAACGTGCCCTTGCGCTTCATAAGCATATCCGTTATCAACCAACCGACGAACCAGATCAATCATTTCAGCAATATGTTGTGTCGCGCGCGGTTCAATGTCCGGCGGCAAAGCATTTAATTCGGCAATATCTTCATGAAAAAAGCGTGCTGTCTTTTCCGTAATAACATCAATCGGTTCACCGCTTTCCTGCGATTTTTTAATGATTTTATCGTCAACGTCCGTGATATTGCGTACGTAAGTCACCTTGGGATACATGACCTTAAGCAAACGATATAATGTGTCAAACACAATAATCGGACGGGCATTGCCGATATGAGCACGGTCGTAAACCGTCGGTCCGCAAACATACATGCGAACATTGTTTTCATCTAAAGGAACAAAGGGTTCTTTGCGGCGGGTTAAAGTATTGAATACGGTAAAAGTCATTTTTTTATCCTTGCAGACGCATAATTGTTTTTTGACGCCCCAATACGGGCAAAAGCATTTTCAATTCGGGTCCTTGTTCCCGGCCGGTCAAAGCCAGACGAATCGGGTGGAACAAATCACGGCCTTTTCTGCCTGTTTCCGCCTTAACAACAGCCGTCCAGACTGCAAAAGTCGTTTCGTCAAAATCACCGGAAGGCAAAAGTGCCGCGGCCTGCCTGCAAAAAAGGCGATCCTGTTCATTCAACGAAAACCGTTCATCGGAAGAACAAATACGTTCCCATTCGGCAATGTCGGCTATTTGATCAATATTCGGACTGACTGCGGCCCAGAATAAAGCCGATATTTCCGGTTCGCCCCGTTCTTTTAAACGAGCATTTACTGCCGGCAACGACATGGATCGGACAACACGCGGATTCAGTTTAAACAAATCGTCCGTATCAAAATGCGGCTGAGCCCGTCCGAAATGCGTTAAATCAAAATGATCCGCCAATTCTTCCAACGTTTGACAAACAACAACCGGATCCGATGTCCCCAGACGCGCCAACAGACAAGCAATCGTCATCGGTTCGATTCCCTGTTCGCGCAATTCCCGAGAACTCAGCGACCCCAAACGTTTTGATAACTTGCCTTCATGCCCCGTCAATAACGGCGGGTGACCGAATTCGGGAATTTTTGCCCCCAAAGCTTCAAACATCTGGATCTGAACCGCCGTATTGGTGACATGATCTTCTCCGCGGATAATATGCGTTATGCCGAAATCCATATCGTCAATTACGGACGGCAGCATATACGGGAAAGTTCCGTCTTCACGAACAATAATCGGGTCGCTTAAATGCGCGCCGTTATAGGAACAATGACCGCGAACCATATCGTCCCAGGACGTTTCCTTATGTTCCAGCATAAAACGATAATGCGGCCGGCGCCCTTGTGCTTCCAGTTCGTTTTTTTCCTCCGGCGACAGTTTCAAACCGGAACGATCGTAAACGGGGGGCAATCCTCTGGCCCGCTGACGGCGGCGTTTGTATTCCAGCTCTTCGGCCGTTTCATAACACGCGTAAACCAATCCGCGCTGTTTTAATTCTTCCAGGACCTGACGGTAACGATCCAGCCGAGCAGACTGATGTTCCAACCTGTCCCAGGAAATCCCCAGCCAACGCATATCCTCGTAAACCGCCTGTTCATATTCGGGTCTGGATCGTTCCGTATCCGTATCGTCCATACGCAACACGAAACGAAACTTTTCGCCCGTACGTTTTTGAACACTGAGCGCAAACAAGTAATTTAACAACGCCGTACGCAGATTCCCGATATGCATATACCCCGTCGGGCTGGGAGCAAAACGAACACTAACCACGTTTTTAAACCTTTTTGGTAATCGGATAATGCCAGTCACCGTTAAAAGACCTGCGGGACAACTTAACGCCCAACGCCCCTTGTGCGCGTTTAAATTCGGCACGGTGCAGCAAAGAATATACTTTTTTGACAACGGCTTCGTCATATCCGGCGCTGACGACCTCTTCAATGCCGGCATCGTTTTCAACCAACAGCTTTAAGATGCCGTCCAGCGTCTCGTACGGCGGCAAAGAATCTTCGTCTTTTTGTCCTTCACGCAGTTCGGCCGTCGGTGCTTTGGTAATCAGGCGATCCGGCATAATCCGATGAACATCGTTTTTAATCCAAGCCGGGTGATTGGCATTACGCCAGCGCGCCAAGTCATAAGCGTCCGTTTTATATAAGTCGTTAATCGGCGCAAAGCCGCCGCACGTATCGCCGTACAGGGTTGCGTATCCGACGGAAGCTTCGGATTTGTTACCCGTTGCCAACAACAAATCGCCGAATTTGTTTGACAAAGCCATCAACAAAACGCCGCGCAGACGCGCCTGCAAATTTTCTTCCGTCGTATCGGCGGAATATCCTTTAAACATCGGCGTCAACAGCTTTTCAAAACAATTCACGGGATCAACAATCGGTAAAATATCGTAACGAACGCCCAAAGCCTCTGCCACGGCCCGCGCATCGTCCAGACTTTCCTTAGACGTATATTCGGACGGCATCATTACGGTACGCACCTTATCCGCCCCCAATGCGTCCACGGCAATAGCCGCACACAGGGCGCTGTCAAAACCGCCGGACAAACCGAGAATAACCCCTTTAAAACCGTTCTTGCGCACAAAATCGCCCAACCCCATTGTCAGCGCCCGCCATGTATTTTCGGGCTCTGTCGTCCAAGGCCAGGAAATATCGTCTACACCGGCAACGCCCGTTTCCCATAACGGCAGACATTCCACAAAACCGCCGTCCAGATCCAGCATGAAAGACCCGCCCGGGAAAACAGCACCGTCATTGCCGCCCACCAGATTTGTATAAACCAACGGCAGGCGAATACGAGTCGCAAACGTTCTGGAATGTTCCAATGTTTCCGTAACGGAACCGCTGCGGAACGGCCGAGCGTCCAGGACAATCAGTTTATCCGATCCTTCACAGTTAACGGGTTCAAACCCGACGGAAACAGCGACCGTCCGCCCCGCAATCGTAAAACGATTTCCGTAATGAACGCCTTTTTCATTCAACAGCACCGGCGAAGCACCGCCCGCGCCATCGGGAATAGCCGTCAGGATTTCACGACCGTTATGATAAACTTCAGCCAATTTTTTATGGACTTCGGCCATAAACGATTTTGAAAAAGCCAGATCACCCAACGGCCAGCCGGTCAAAGCATATGCCGGCAGAATTAATGTTTCGCCTTTGCAGTGCGGGCATTGTTCCGCCGCCCAATGGATCAGTTTCAGGTTGCCGTCCAAATCGCCCGGAATAGGATTCAACTGTGCAATCAGCATAAGAAAAACCTCTGTAATTAAAACAAATTTTTATCAGTTTATAACTGTTTTCGGCGTAATGCCATAAAAAAACCTAACTTATTTTAATTTCTTCAATGCGCGATTCGATTTCTTTTAACGTCGGCAGAGATTCCTGTGCGCCGATTTTCAAACAAGCCAACCCTGCCCCCGCGGCGGCATAGCGGACGGCCTGGCGCGTATCCAGACCGTTATCCAGCATGGCGGCAAAAATCCCGACAAAAGCATCGCCTGCTCCTGTCGTGTCAACAGGGCAAACAGGCAAAGCAGAAGCTTTAAATATATCACCCCGTTGTGCACCGACGACACCGTCTGCGCCTGTTGTAATCAGGCAGACCCCGCCCGTTTTATCAGAAATAGCCGCGGCTTTTTCTTCAATTCCCAGAAACGTTTTTTCAAACAACGCGCTGTAAACGGTATCGGCTTCGATTTCGTTTAAAATCAGATAATCCGCCAACTTCAGGTCAGATTCGGATATGGCGCGGGCCGGCGCGACATTTAAAATCGTTTTTGCCCCCGCGGCTTTGGCACGACGCAGCAGTTTAAAGTTTTCTTCGGGCGGAACCTCCATCTGCATAACCAGAATCGTTTCTTCGTTTAAAACTGTTTGTGCTACCGCATCCGCAGATACGGTTGTATTTGCACCGCTGGCGACAACAATTGAATTTTCCCCCTGTCCGTCAACCATAATCATTGCCATTCCCGTTGCCAGTTGTGAAACCTGAATTCCCGAACAGTCAATTCCCAAAGCTTTTAACGCCGTTACGGGGACTTTGGCGACTTCATCCGTTCCGACGGCACCGATCATTTTAACCAAACCGCCCGCTTTGGCGGCGGCAGCGGCCTGATTGGCTCCTTTTCCGCCGGCTTTAATCAAAGCGCCGGGCGTTAAAACGGTTTCTCCCGGCAGGGGAAAAGTCTGCACGGACAGAAAAAAATCAGCATTCAAAGATCCAAACACCAAAATCATTGCCTTATCTCTTTCTTTTGCGTTAAACGGAAACGGGATTTTATTTTGCTTTTTAATTAAAAAGAGATACTATTTTTCTGAAAAAAAATAAATGGGGAAATAATGACGGAAACAAAAACATTTGAAGATCAGTTTGATCACGATCCGAACGCTGTCTATACGGACGAAGAAGATATCGATTTGGGCCCGGACGATGAACTCGCGGACGCACCGCCAAAACCGGTTACACCGAAAAGACCGGACAATCAGCTTCCGTCCGGGGGCGGCTGTCTGGGGGGATTATTTAAAATCGCCTTGTCATTGGGACTGATTGCTTTTTGTTATTTTTATATTTCCGCCCCTGAAAAATTTACGACCGTACAGCAAAAGATTACCGAACTGTTGGCCGAACGCACCGAAGAATTGCAGTCCCCTTCATCAGTAACGGACAAACCCGCCGCGGTTGATTTGCCGCAGGCGACTTCTCTGCCTCAGGCCGTACCGGGGATTATTCTGCGCGGTGTCGGAACTTTGCCGGATTTTTCGACCGCGACCAAAAACAATCCGTCTTTAAATTCCTATTTAATTACGGCCGATCAGCTTAACTTTAAAACACTTGATACGTATCACGACCTGCTGACAAAGATGATCACGGAATGGACCGGACAGACGGATCCGAAAAAAATCGAACAGATTACCGGCCTGCCGTACAAACAATTTTTTAATCAGATTTCCGTTTCTTTGCTGTCCCAGACCGTTTTAAAACAGGCCGGACTGACACCTTCGGGCACTAACAAAATAATTGTTCAGGATCCCGTTCAGGCAATGGCTTCCGTTTATCCGCATTTAAAAGAAGCAATGGCGGAAAAACAAACCGTCCGCGACCAGTTAAAAACGCTTGAACCTGTTTCTTCATTTTTGGTCCATATCTGCCGAGACGGTTCGGAATGCCTGGCCTCATGGGATTTGTTGATTGATATGCTGGGGGCAAAACAATATGCGCCGATTTTGGAAAAAACCCCCGAAAATATTTATCGGTCTGCCGGAGAATAAAAAACAGTCATGTCTGTCAAAAACCGTCTTTTTAAATTAAAACTGAAATTAACGGATCTGAAGTTAAAGGCAAAACAGGCAGGACCGACATTTGTTTCCGGCCTCAGATCCGTTCATTCCGGATCCTTCAAAGACTTATTGCGTCGCCTGATTTTCGGCACTCAATCCTTAATTTTTCAGATACCCGGCAATTTAAAAGAATGGAATGCCAAAACAACAATCGGAAAAATCCGGTATGTTTTATTGTTTTTATTTCTATGCCTTGTTTTCGGCATAGCTGGATTATCTTATGCTTTTACGGCAAATGACGCGTTTATTTCCTTTCGTTACGTATCGAATGCCGTCAGAGGCTGGGGCTACACGTTTAATCCGCCGCCGTTTGAACCGATCAGCGGATTCAGCAGCTTTTTATGGCTAAGCGTTCTGCACGGCCTGTGGAACGCGGGAATACAACCACCGCAAAGCGCGCATTTTGCCACATATTTATTTTCCCTGGGACAGGTTATGCTGTGTTTTTTCTTTATCCGCCGTATGCATATTCAGCCGAAAATACAGCAAAAAAGCCTGCTTTTATTCTTTGCTTTATGCCTGCTTTTATTGTCAAACAGAACATTTTTGGCTTTTATTACGTCCGGGACGGAAGCGGCTTTGTTCAATTTTCTGGTTTTATGGTGGACGTATGAAGCAACGTCAGACAAAACAAGGAATCCGATTTATCTGTCCGTTGCCGCCGTTTTATTGGCATTATGCCGGTTTGAAGGAGGTCTTTTTATCCCGGCATCGGCAGTTTTTTTAATTTTTTTCATTTTTCAGGGGCATTCAAAAATAAAAAGCATCATTGCTTTTTTTCTGCTGGGATCGGTTTGGTTTTATTACCGCTGGTTGTTTCAGACTTACGGCAGTTATGTGCCCAATTTTATTTCTGTTTTTTATAATCAGCCGTTTCCGGATTTCGGGCGGGATTATATCTTGTCGTTTGTTTTAGAGTATGCGCTGTATTATTGGCTGTTTTTCTTTTTGATATGGGCTTTATTTAAATTTGTCGTCAAACGGCAGAGCGGATTTGGCGTTCTGATTTTACTGATGCTGACATTTTTGTCATACATCGGATTTTACCTGTTTGTTATGGGCGGTGATATTTTGGAATATCGTCCGCTGAGTTTTTTTATTCCGCTGTGTACTTTGGCCGGAATAAAAATGATTTCTGAAAATGTTGTCAGTTCAATACGTTCCGTACTGGTGCTTCTTTTGATCTATGCTCTGATCGCATCAGCCATACCCGGAACGCACCGATCTTTGACAAAAGATCTGATGACTCGCAAAGAAACGGAATTTTTATACCGCTCCGTTTCCCAAAAAACAGGCTGGTTCGGATTTTTTACGCAAAAATGGGACGCTGCCCAGAAAAATCTGATTTATCAAGGGGTCGGACTGCGCCATCAGGAACATAAAATCCTGACCGAAGAATTATTAAAAACTTTTCCGTCCCGCGAAGAAGGCAGCCGGATAAAAAAATCGGACTATCGTTTATTTGCCTGGGATTTTGTCGGCGTTGCCGGCTGGGTTTTACCCGAGGTTATTATTATTGATCTGTCCGGACAGAACAACATGATTGTCGCCAAATCGGAATTAAAAAACAAAAAACATCGTCTGTTTGGTCATGAACGTGCCGTTCCTGCCGGCTATGTTCAATGTTTTAACGGCGGCAACAATGTGTATATCGAACCTTTTTCCGGCAAAAAGAATTTGCGGTTGTTGCGTTCGGCTCCTTTAAACGACGGTCAGATCAAAGGCTGTGAAAATTTCTGGAAATCACAGATCGGTGCAGCAAAAGCAAGATCATTGCGGCAAAGAAGATCTTTCTGATTTATTCAGCCAGAACAGTCGGCGCCGGTTTTGCCGTTGTGTTTTTTTTCAAAATTTCGGCGACCAAAAAAGCCAGTTCCAAAGACTGATTCGCATTCAAGCGCGGATCACACAACGTGCTGTAATGTTCGGCCAGATTTTCTTCGGTAATTTTTTGTGAACCGCCGACACATTCCGTTACGTCCTGCCCGGTCATTTCAAAATGCAGCCCGCCGGCATAGGTTCCTTCGGCCCGATGAACGGCAAAAAAGCGTTTTACTTCTTCCAAAATCGCTTGGAAATCGCGCGTTTTATAACCGTTTGAAGCGACTTGCGTATTAGCATGCATCGGATCGCATGACCAGACAACCTGATAGCCTTCTTTTTCAACGGCGCGAATCAAAGGCGGCAGATTTTTTTCAATGCAATCCACCCCCATGCGCACGATAAAAGTCAATCGTCCGGCTTCATTCAGCGGGTTTAAAATATCACATAAACGCAGCAAATCATCACTTTGCGTTTTCGGTCCGATTTTCACACCGACAGGATTACAAATTCCTCGGGCAAATTCGACATGAGCCCCGTTGGGATCCCGTGTTCTTTCCCCGATCCACAGCATATGTGCCGAACAATCGTACCAATCGCCCGATGAGGTATCAACGCGTGTCATCGCCTCTTCAAACGGTAAAAGCAGCGCTTCGTGTGATGTATAAAACGGCGTTTCGCGCACTAAAGGAACAGAATCGGCAGAAATACCGCAAGCGGCCATAAAGTCCAACGTTTCACTGATTCTGTCGGCAAAACGGCGGTATTGTTCGCCTTGCAAAGAATGGGCAACAAAGCCCAAATTCCATTCCTGCACTTTATTTAAATCGGCAAATCCGCCCTGAGAAAATGCGCGCAATAAATTCAATGTTGCCGAAGCATGATGATATGCCTGCAACATTCTGTCCGGCTGTGCGGCGCGGGATTGCGGCGTAAATTCAATCCCGTTAATGTTATCCCCTTTATAAGACGGCAACGTCACTCCGTTGATTGTTTCATAAGGAGACGACCGCGGCTTTGCAAACTGTCCGGCCATGCGTCCGACTTTAACAACGGGACGGGACGCGCCGAACATTAAAACGACAGCCATCTGCAGTAAAATACGAAACATATCGCGAATATTGCCCGCGCCGAATTCGGCAAAACTTTCCGCACAATCGCCGCCCTGCAGCAAAAACGCTTTGCCGTTTGCAACATCTCCCAATGATTTTTTCAAACGAAAAGCTTCTTCGGCAAAAACCAGCGGCGGATATTTGCGCAGTTTTTGTTCAACCGATTTCAAATGTTCGGTATCGGTATATTCCGGCAGATGAGCCGCCGGTTTTGAACGCCAGGAATCGGGCAACCATTCTTCCATCACAGCAACCTTATAAAAAGCCTTGCTTTTTTATATGCTTTATTTTGCTTTTTTTCCAGATAAATTATTTTCCTTGTTATTGCTTTTGCTGTTGTATTCCTCGGCAAAAGCTTTTCTTTGTTCGGCCTGTTGTTTTTCAAAAGCAATTCTTTCGCGGCGGACTTGTTCCATATATTCTTTTAACTTTTCTTTTGGAGGCAGTCCCGTTTCCGGCGGATTTTTCCGTTCTTCTTCTTCCAGTTCCCGGAATCTTTGCTCCAAAAATTCGTCCGAAGTCAGCTTTTCAAACAATTCCTTATCAGCCTTTTCATCAACGACCGGCAATCCGGGCAAATCCGGGAATTTTTTGCCGTTCATTTTATCCCACACAACCGTTATATCGCACCATGCCGTTTGATACGCACATTTTGCCATTCGTCCCAAAGACGGATTATCCCCCGAACACTGTGTCAGCAATTGCGTGCAGGAATAAAAAGAAGCATCTTTGGACAAACCGACGGACAGTAAAATAAATGCAAAAAAAACAGCGATCAGTCCGGCCGGCAGCCACACAAGCAGAATCGAACGCAAATTTCGTTTCAATCGCCTGAACAATCGCGCGCATTTTTCCTTTAACATTTATTCCACCGTTACGCTTTTTGCCAGATTTCGCGGCTGATCAACGTCCGTTCCTTTGGCTACGGCCGTATGATATGCCAGCAATTGCACGGGAATGGCATATAAAATCGGTGCAACAAAAGAATCTACTGCCGGCAGAATAACCGAAGCCGTCGAACGGTCTTTGACCGAACCGATCCCCATCTGATCGCCGAAAAAGACGACTTTGCCGCCGCGCGCCAACACTTCCTGCATATTGGAAACCGTTTTGTCAAACAGATTGTCCGTCGGTGCGACAACGACGACCGGAACGCTTTCGTCAATCAAAGCAATCGGCCCGTGCTTCATTTCACCGGCAGCATATCCTTCCGCATGAATATAGGAAATTTCCTTTAATTTCAAAGCCCCTTCCAAAGCAATCGGAAAGCTGCTGCCGCGCCCCAGATACAACACGTCACGGGCATCGGCAAACAAATTCTGCGCAATTTTGGCAATGGCGGAATCATTGTTTAACACTTCGGCTGCGCGGGACGGAACCTCAACCAGCGCACGGGACAAACGGGATTCCTCAGCTTTGGACAACGCCCCGTTCGCCCGCCCCAAAGCAATCGCGAAACACGCCAGCAACGTTAATTGTGTCGTAAACGCCTTTGTCGAAGCCACACCGATTTCGGGGCCGGCCAGCGTCCTTAAAACACAATCGGATTCGCGTGCCATTGTGCTTTCGGCCACATTGACGATCGAAACGATCTTCTGCCCCTGTTCTTTGCAGTAACGCAAAGCCGCCAGCGTATCCGCCGTTTCGCCCGACTGAGAAATAAACAAGGAAACGCCGCCTTTTTCCAAGATCGGACAACGATATCTGAATTCCGAAGCAACATCTATATCAACGGGAATACGCGCAACGGATTCAATCCAGTATTTGCCGACCAGACCGGCATAATAAGACGTTCCGCAGGCAACAATCGTCAGACGCGGCACGTCTTTTAATTCAAACGGCACATTCGGCAGCGTAATCGTATCCATATCCTGATTGATCATCGTGTTCAGCGTATCGCCGATCACTTGCGGCTGTTCATAAATTTCTTTAAGCATAAAGTGGCGATATCCGCCTTTTCCGATCATTGCTCCGGACGTTGCGGAAAGAACGACCTTACGTTCAACCTTTTGATCATTCGAATCAAAAACTTCTGCCCCCGTATGCGTTAAAACGGCATAGTCGCCTTCTTCCAGATACATGATTTTCTGGGTCAGGGGCGCCAAAGCCAAGGCATCGGATCCCAAAAACATTTCTCCGTCTCCGAAACCGACGGCCAAAGGAGATCCTTTGCGCGCGCCGATAATTATATCTTCACGTCCGGCAAAAATAATCGCCAAAGCAAAAGCTCCCTTCAGCCGCTTTAATGACTGCGCCACGGCCGTTTGCGGATCAAGCCCTTCTTCAATTTTTTGCGAAATCAGATGAACGACGACTTCTGTATCGGTTTCGCTTTCAAACACATGGCCCTGTGCGGTCAATTCGTCACGCAGCTCGCGATAATTTTCAATAATGCCGTTATGCACGACGGCGACATGTTTTGTCGCATGCGGGTGCGCATTGATTTCGTTCGGCACGCCGTGAGTCGCCCAGCGCGTATGCCCGATACCGACCGTTCCCGGCAAAGGATTTTCCGCGATTTTAGCCTCCAGATTAACAATTTTACCCTTTGCCCGGCGCCGTTCGATCCGGCCGTCAACCAGCGTTGCGACGCCGGCGGAATCATATCCGCGATATTCCAGCCTTTTCAGCCCGTCAATTAAAAGAGGTGTCACCTGTCTGTTGGAAATAATACCGACAATACCGCACATAATGTATTTTATCCTTTATTTTGAAAGTTTTTCTTTTAACGCTTTTTTCTGTTCGCGAAACTTTTCCGCCCAGCCGGCCAAAGCCGTCTGTTTGCCGCGCGATACGGCCATGGCGTTCGGTTCAACGTTCTTTGTAATAACGGAACCGGCGGCCGTCATCGCGCCGTCGCCGATCGTGCACGGCGCGACAATCACCGTATCCGATCCGATAAAAGCTCCCGCGCCGATTTCCGTCCTTGATTTGAAATAGCCGTCATAATTACATGTAATCGTACCGGCGCCAATGTTTGTTTTTTCACCGATTCTGGCGTCTCCGATATAGGACAAATGGTTGACCTTCGCTCCGTTTTCAATGACCGCGTTTTTAATTTCGACAAAATCGCCGATATGGCACCCGCAGCCGACGTCCGCCCCCGGACGCAGACGCGCAAACGGTCCGACCTTTGCCCCCGAACGGATATGAGTTCCTTCAAAATGGCAGAATCCTTTAATCTCAACATTATCTTCCACCACACAACCCGGTTCAAAAATCACGGACGGCTCTATCGTAATGTCTTTACCCAAAACGGTGTCGTAAGAAAAATAAACCGTATCGGGATCCGTCATGGTAACCCCTTGCGCCAGAAATTTTTCACGCAGCCGTTTTTGAACAGTGCCTTCAATTATTGCCAGATCGGCACGCGAATTTGCCCCGGCCATTTCTTCTTCCGTTCCGGTCACGACAACGGCGGAACACCCGTCCATACGTGCCAAAGCAACAATGTCAGTCAAATAATATTCTCCGGCCGCATTATCGTTTTTCAACCGATCCAGCCAGCCGAACAGTTTTTCCCCGTCCAGACACATCACGCCGGAATTGCACAGGCGCACAGCTTTTTCCTGTTCCGATGCATCTTTAAATTCAACAATTTTTTCCAAAACGCCGTCTTTGACGATCAAACGCCCGTAACGTCCCGGATCAGACGGTTCAAAGCCCAAAACAACGACAGCAGCACCGTTTTCGCGCAGACGGATCATTTCTTCCAGCGTTTCTTTTTTGATCAAAGGTGTATCGCCGTACAACACCAGAACGCTGCCTTTAAATCCCTGTAATTCTTCCCGTGCGGCCTTAACCGCATCGCCGGTTCCCTGTTGTTTATGCTGCACCACCACACGATGCGGAGCAACCGTTTCGGCAACCTGATCCATGCCCGGACCGACAACGACAACGGCCTTTTCGGCCTTTAAAGCGTCAACGGTCGCCAGCAAATGGCAAACCATCGGACGGCCGGCAATTTTATGCAACACTTTGGGCAGATCGGACTTCATTCTTGTCCCCTGCCCGGCAGCCAGAACAACGGCGCAAATTTTATTTTCAGACATTCAAAAGAATCCTTTTCTTTGTAATTTTAAAGGCAATTTGGCATACTTAGATCAAAAATTAAAATAAATTATGACAACAGTTTGTTACGGAAGTTTAAACAATGGCCAAAAAATATGTGATTTTTGATCTGGACGGCACGCTGATTGACAGCATTCCGGATATGTGCCGCGAGATCAGCCTGTTTTTAACAGATCACGGCCGACGTGAATTAACGACAGCCGAAGCCATGTCCATTATCGGCAACGGAGCGGCAATGATGCTGAAAGGGGCGTATGCTTTGACCGGGGATCCGATTGCCGAAGAAGCTCTGCCCGATCTGTTGGCCTGCTGGATCAGCCAGTATTCGCATGCGCAGATGGCGCTGACAAAACCTTATCCGCAGGTTATTGAAACGCTTAAACGGCTGAAAAAAGACGGATATAAACAGGCCGTTTGTACAAACAAACCGGCCGGCCCGACAAAAGCAATTCTGGACAAACTGGATTTAAGAAAATACTTTGACGTTGTTTTGGACGCCGACGCTTTGCCCGTACGCAAACCGAATCCCGAACCGCTGTGGGAAGCCGTCAAACGTATGGGTGGCACAAACGACAATGCCGTCATGGTCGGCGACGGCGAAACGGATGCGCAGGCCGCCCGTGCCGCGGGCTTTCCCGTTGTCCTGCTGACCTACGGTTATGCGCATATCCCTTTTGAAGAAATCAAGCCGGACGTATTAATTGATCATTTTTCGGACCTGCCGGACATTTTGAAACGGCTTTAGTTTTTTTTGCCGGCCGTTTCCAAAACAACCGCCGCAGCCTTTTGACTGGGTGTAACCGTATCGTCCGCCCCCAGCGTTTTTAATACGTCAAAAGCCTGCGTAACCTCTGTTTCGCGATAAACCTGATCGTCCAACAGCTTTTCAATTTCCGCCGTTAAATTGACGACGGTACAGTCTTCCAACAAATATTCTTTCACAATTTCCCGATCGGGCAAAATGTTCACCAGATTTGCAAACCGTCCGGACACCAGCTTTCTGGCTAAAAAAGAACTGATCGGATTCATTTTATACGCTATTGTGTACGGCACTTTTGCCATCGCCAATTCCAGCGCAACCGTCCCCGAAGCCGCCAAAGCCGCATCACAGGCGGCAAAAGCATCATAACGATTTGCTTCGCCCGTCACAACGTGCACCGGCAAAACCCAATCCGCAACAGCCGTTCGAACCGTTCTTTCAACCGTTACAACCGTCGGGATCACAATGTGCATATCCGGATATTTCTTTGCCAAAGCCGCAACGGTTTCCTTGAAAACCGGCAATAAATATTTCGTTTCGGACCGCCTTGATCCCGGCAAAACGCATAACAGCTTCACCTGATCCGACACGCCGATCTGTTTTCTGAACGCTTTGCCGTTTCCTTTTGACGCACCGCCTTCAACAACGGGGTGGCCGACAAAATCCACTTTTAACCCGTATGGTTCAAAATATTTCGCTTCGTACGGTAACAGAGCCATCAGCCGGTCAATATAACGCCCGCAGGTTTTTGCGCGCCCTTTTTTCCAGGCCCACACCTGCGGCGCGACATAATGAATCTGCGGAATCCCGGTATGCAGAGCCTTCAACCCTTTATTCACGCGGGCAGAAAAGCTCCAGCTGTCAACCGTTATGACAACGTCCGGCTTTTGCGCGGCAATATCTTCAACCGTTTGCCGGATTCTCTTTAAAATTCTGGGAATGGACGGAATGACCTCTGCCAGCCCCATCACCGCCAATTCGGAAGAATCAAACAGGCTTTCAAAACCGTTTTCAATCATGGTTTCTCCGCCGACGCCGGCAAAACGGACTTTTCCGTTCGTTTTTTCACGCAAAGCCCGCATCAGTCTGGACGCCAGCAAATCGCCGGACGGTTCGCCTGCCACCAAATAAATGAACAATTCGTCATTCTGTGTCATCTGCTATCTTTATCCCAACAATAAACACCTTTAATTCATTTGCTTTGGCCAGAACGGATTCCCGATCGGCAATCAGTGTTTTTCCCGCTTGAACGGCAATGCCGCGCAGTCCGGATTCATACACGTTGATAACGGTCTGAACGCCGATTGTCGGCAAATCCGCCCTTTGTTCCTGACGGGGTTTTTTTGTTTTGACCAAAACGCCGCCGGGACCGGGACGCGACAGATCTTTGCAGCGTTTGATCAATGCGTCCGTTCCTTCTACGGCTTCCACCCCCAAAACAATGCCTTGTTGAACCACCACGGATTGCCCGACGTCCAAAGCCCCCAAACCCCGCGCAATTTTAATGCCGTGTTCAATATCGTCCCGCGCCTGTTTGTCAGGCTTGACTTTTCCCAAAACACCTTCGCCGGCCAGAATATCCCCCATGACCTGATGAATACCAATAATTTTAAAACCTTCCGTTTCAATATATTTGATAACGGAAGTCAGCAGATGATCGTCTCCGAAAGCTTTAAAACCGATTTTGGCCAGAAACTTTGCCGTCCACCAATCCGGACGCAACTGAAACAAAGACGGACGCTGAACCGGTCCGATCATTACGATTTCCCGCACATCGTGTTTTTTAAAAAAAGCGACTGCTTTGCCGGCCTCTCCCAGTCGGATCCACAGGCTGGGTTCATTTCCGACGATTTCGGGCAAAGCAAAATCTTTTAAACAGACCAAAACAAAAGGACGGCCTTCCTGACGACAGTGATCCATCAACTGTTTCGGCAGAAAGCCGCCCCCGGCAATAATTCCCAGTTTTTCAGCCATATTATTCCGCAATAGATGATTTTTCGGACGGATGCATAAAACCGCGTTTGTAATCCGTCTGCATAAAATCAACAATTTCCTGAACGGGCGTGCAGTCGTGATACGTCTCGCCAACCCGTTTAATACGATCGGCCAACGTTCCTTCGCCCTTAAATATTTCGGAAACGGCCAAGCGCAGATTATTGATGACTTCCAAAGAAAACCCCCGACGCTTCAATCCGATAATATTCACGCCTTCCAGGCAATTAAAGGAAATCAGCGAATACGGAATAACATCGCGCGTTATTCCGCACATGCCGCCGACCATGGCATGAGCCCCGATTCGGGAAAATTGATGCACCGCAGATAAACCGCCGATAATCACATTATCGCCGACTTTAACGTGTCCGGCCAAAGTGGCATTATTGGACATCAGCACATTATTGCCGATCACACAATCATGCGCGATATGCGTCCCGATCATAAACAACCCGTTATCGCCGACGATCGTGACGTTCTTATCCCCCGGTGTTCCCGGCTGCATCGTTGCATATTCCCGGATAGAGTTGTTTTTTCCGATAATCAGTTTTCCTTTTTTTTCTTTGTCTTTCAGGTCCTGATTTTTTCCGCCGATTGCGGCAAAAGGACGAATTTCCGTGTTTTCGCCGACCACCGTATCACCGCCGACCCAAACATGAGACACCAGCTGAACGCCGTCTTTTAATTCAACCTGAGAACCGACAAAACAATACGGCCCGATTGAAACATCGTTTCCGATTTTTGCACCGTCTTCAATAATTGCGGTGGAATGTATTGTTGTCATATTTTTTTACTTTTCATCAAAAATCATTGCCGTAAAGGTCGATTCGGCATGCAGGACACCGTTAACGGTTGCTTCTCCGCGGAAACGATATACGTTGCGGCGGGCGACTTCTTTGGTGACATGCATTTTCAACTGATCCCCCGGCAAAACGGGTTTGCGGAATTTAGCGGATTCGACGCTCATGAAAAAAACGCCTTTTTTAGCTCCGTCCGTATTGGCAGACATCACCGTTACCGCGGCGGTCTGCGCCATGGCTTCAATCATCAAAACGCCCGGCATAACCGGATTTTCGGGAAAATGGCCCGTAAACTGCGGTTCGTTCATCGTAATATTCTTTATGCCGATGCCTTCTTCGCCTTCCCTTAGGATAGCCACCTTATCCACCAGCAAAAACGGATAACGATGAGGAATTAATTTCAAAATTTCATTAATACCGATTTCTCTGATAACATTTTCTTCCATAACAGACTCTCTTAACGTTTTGTAATTTTCTTTAAAGTCGCAAAATGGCGCATAAACTCTTTAATCGGAACGGCCGGAGTCCCCATCAGGCTTTCCATCGGCGCAACGTCACGCATCACGCCGGACTGAGCCGCAATCTGAGCACCGCTGCCGATTTCCAAATGTCCGGCCAAACCGGCCTGTCCGGCCAGAACGACGAAATCGCCAAGCTTTGTGCTGCCGGCAACGCCGACCTGAGAAACAATGACGCAGCATTTTCCCGTCTGAACGTTATGTCCGAACTGAATCAGGTTATCCATACGCGTTCCGTCACCGATCACCGTATCGCCCAAAGCGCCTCTGTCAATACAGGTATTGGCACCGATTTCGACATCATTGCCGATAAGAACACGCCCCAACTGAGGAATTTTCGTATGCCCTTTGGGACTCATGAAAAATCCGAAACCGTCCTGCCCGATGCGTGCGCCGGGATAAATATAGACCTGGTTGCCGGCCAATGTATAAAGAACCGAAGCATTTTCCCCGATAATACAATCATCGCCGAAAACAACATTATCCCCGATCACCGCATTCGGGCAAACATGACAATTTTTTCCCAGCGTTACATTTTCGCCGATAACGGCCCCCGCATCAATGCGTGATCCCTGACCGATAACGGCACTGTCGGCAACAACAGCTTTCGGGTGGACAACGGTTTCTTTTGCCGATTCTGACGGATAAAAAGCCGCTGCCACCAACCCGTAAGACCTGTACGGTTCTTTGGAAAGCAGGACGGCCGTTCCCTTCGGCGCCGAAGCGGCAAAATCCGGATGAACAATACAAGCACCGGCTTTTGTCTGTTCCAGATCGGCAATGTATTTTTTGCTCAGCAGAAAGCTGATATCGTCCGCACCGGCGTCATGCAGCGAATTGACGTTTTTGATTATCTTTTCCGGATCAACGCCGTCGGGCAATTCACATCCGCCGATTTCAGCCAGCTGCTTTAAGGTAAACGGTCCTGCCGTTTTAAAAAAACGCGTATCAGGCATTTAATGCTCCCGTACTTATTTAGATTTAGACTCAGACTTTTCCAAAGTCACCTTTTTCAACTCAAGCTTGGGCATTTTTTTGTTAATGCGCTTAATCGCTTCTTCGGTGACGTTCAGTTTTTCGTCAACATAAAAAGTATTGGCCAGATTTAAAACGGCATCAAAATCGTTTTCTTCGGCCAGTTCTTTGATGACCGGATTAATCGCTTTTTCTTTAAATGACAACACGGCGTCAACAAAATTTTTCTGCAATTCGGCAGCCGCGGCCTGAGCTCTGGCCTGCAGATCTTTTTCCGATTTATCAATCGCATCCAAACGTTTGCCGACATCGGCCTTGGATAATTTTGTGCTTTCTTCTTCTAATTTTTGTTTTTCCGCAATAATTTCTTCCAGTTCTTTTTCCAGATCAACCTTCAAGACAGCCAGAATTTTATCGCGTTGCATCTGCAACCCCTGCAAAGCCGTTGATTTCTGAGCCAGTTCCGGATCATTGACAAAGCCAAACTTTTCAGCCTTTGCCGTATCCGCAAAGAAAATACAGGCAAGAGCGATTGAAAGACTGATTACTTTTTTCATGTTTTAAAATCCCCATCCAAAGTTTAAACGAAAATACTCTGTTTCATCAAAACGTTCTTTTAAGATCGGTATCGCGTAATCGACATTTATCGGTCCCAACGGAGACGACCACACAAAACCGATACCGATACTACCACGCAATTTTGAAGAATACCACATTTCAGATGCATCAAAATCATCAGGTTTTCCGATCAGGCCGAAATCCGCAATATTTTTCCCCCTCATACCAAATTCGCTGGGCAGTCCCAGAGGAAACATCAACTGCACTCCGGCCGTTGCCTGCCAGTTGCCGCCCAAAGCATCATCACCGACTTTGGAACGCGCCGTGACACCGCCGTCTTCAAACCCGCGCAGGGTTGAACCGCCCAAGAAATAACGGTTATTTAACCGAACGTCCTGCCCGATTCCAAAAATATACCCGCCCGATGTTGACAGCCCCAGAACCCACTTGTCGGACAGCGGATAATAATACGCCGCGCTGATATCCGTGCGCAGATATCGCGTATCGCCGCCAAAACCGGCCAAATCGTTTGATAAAGAAATATAATACCCTTCCGACGGATTGTAACGATTGTCCAAATAATCCCAGAACAGTGTCTGACTGATCATGGACGTCAAAGTGGTCCCTTCCTGTTCTTTAACATAAATAGACGCGGATTCGCTGACGTCCACGATTTTATCCTGGCGCAACGTATATTTGACGGTATGCGATAATTCTTCGGTATATTTCCAGCTGAAGAAAACAGAACCGCCGCCCATTTCCGAATCATAAGAACTGCGGTCCGAATAATTCCGAGTCAGATAAAAAACATCAAACCCCAAAGCCAATTCCCGATCCAAAAACCACGGTTCGACGAAACTGATGTCAAACAGAGTCCTTTCTTCGGCAATCGAGGCGGAAACCCCTACCCGGCGCCCTGTTCCCAAA
Source organism: uncultured Alphaproteobacteria bacterium (assembly GCA_944393745.1). Classification (GTDB taxonomy): domain Bacteria; phylum Pseudomonadota; class Alphaproteobacteria; order CAAGCB01; family CAG-977; genus UBA11549. The sequence goes on from CALYBD010000004.1 coordinate 49,838, forward strand.
AAGTTATTTTCCTGAACGGACACTTCCGCCAAAGGCCCGTCATACGATGACCAACCGACCCCTAATTTCAAAGACCCCGTTGATTTTTCAGAGACTTCCGTTTTCAAAATTGCCCGATCCGGCGTGCCTTCCACCGGTTCCAGATCCATCATTACCCGATCGAAATAATTTAAATTTTCAATCCTTTGTTTGGACCGGCGGATTTTTGCGGGACTGTAAGCATCTCCCTCGGAAAAACGAAATTCACGGCGAATCACGCGATCCTGAGTACGGGCATTTCCCGTAATCTGAATTTCATCAACAAACAGATGTTGACCTTCTTTGATATTAAAAACAACGTCAACAATGTCTTCTCCTTCGCGCTTTTTTAAATCAGAAGACACGTCAACAAAAGGAAATCCTTTTGCCCCGACGGCATTAATCAACGCAATTTCGCTGTTTTCGACCTTTACATTATTAAACCACGCACCCGATTTTACGGATACGACATCTGCCACACTGTCGGCATCCAGTCCTTTTAAATCAGATAAAACCGTCACATCGCCGACCTGATACCTGGGCCCCTCCTCCATGACAAGAGACAAATAAAAATCTTCGCGATTCGGGGACAGTTCGGCAGAAGCGGAAATAATCCCGAAATCCATATAACCGTGCTGCAGATAAAAACGGCGCAACAATTCCTGATCATACGCAAAACGATCCGGATCATAAGTATCCATGGACGTAAACCAACGATACCAGCGGTTTTCTTTGGACAGCATTTGTTCTTCCAGCTCGGTCGCGTCAAAAGCCTGATTGCCGATAAAATCAATTTTGCGGATAAATGCCGGCTGTCCTTCGTTAATTTCGAAAACGACGTCCAATCGGTTCTGAGAACGTTCGATAATTTTCGGTTCAACCTGAGCCGAATACCGCCCCATACGCTTGTATAATTCTACAATCCGCTGTGTATCCCGACGAGCTTTGGAACGTGTAAAGACAGAACGCGGATGCAAAGACAGTTCGTCTTTAAGCTGTTGGGTTTTGATTTTTTTGTTTCCTTCAAACGAAATCTGATTGACTATCGGATTTTCAACCAGATCAACGTTCAGCACGCCGTCTGTCACGGACAGGCGCACATCGGCAAACAGCCCCGTCGAAAACAAAGACTTCAACCCTCTGTCAAGCTGTTCGTCGGAAACAATGTCTCCTTTGCGAATCATCAGGTACGTCAAAACCGTTTCCGGCTCTATACGCATAATCCCGCTGATCACGATCCGGGACACCGTTTCTTCTTTTTCCGCGGCCGCAGCGACGCAAAAAGGAAAAAACAGCAAAAAAACGACGAAAACAAGCAGTCTTTTCAAAAAATCACCTAATGAAACAAACGGACGAATATACGGACGATATCATTCCATGAAGTGAGTATCAACAGGCATAACAGTAAACCTATCCCTATGTTTAGGGCTGCCATTTGTATTTTTTCGCTGACCGGGCGGCGAATAATTCCTTCAACGGCGTAAAACAGCAAATGCCCGCCGTCCAAAACGGGAATGGGCAGCAAGTTCACTAAACCGATTCCGATCGAAACCTGAATTAAAAACAAAACAAAGCTGATCACGCCGCCTCTGGCCGCATCACCAGACGCTTCGGCAATGCCCAAAGGCCCGCGCATATCATCGGCCGAACGTTGCCCCAGCAGAATGCGTTTTAAAATAACCAGCGTATCCGCCGTAATTTCCCAAGCTTCCCGCACGGATTCGACAAAAGCCTGCGGCACGGACAACGGTTTAAAGTGTTCGGACGTCATAACGGCCTGCACGCCTAAGACAGCACCGCCCTTTTCTTCGGACAAATGTGCCGTCAAAGGAACTTCTTTGCCTTCCCGCAAAACAACCATATTCAATACGCTGTGCAACTGGACATAACGGCGCACATCGGCAAATTCTTTAATTTCTTCGCCGTTAATTTCTATGATCCGGTCATTTTTCAAAATCCCTGCCGCTTCGGCCGCGGATCCCTTGCTGACTTCGGAAACAATCGGCGGAACGACAATCATGCCGAAAATCGACAGAAAAATCGTCAAGAGAACAATCGCAAAAATATAATTCATTGCCGGCCCTGCGGCAGAAATAAAAGCTTTTGCCCATAACGGCTGATGCGGAAAAGAAATTTTCTTTTCTTCTTCGGTAAATTCTTTGGCTGCTTCGTCCGTTGTGGCGCTGGCCGCATCGGCGTCACCGAACATCTTGACATAACCGCCCAAAGGAATCAGACACACTTTCCACAGTGTTCCTTTTTTATCCTGGCGCGACCACAAAGTCTTTCCGAATCCCAAAGAAAACTCGTCAACCTTTACGCCGGACAGACGTGCCGCCCAGAAATGACCGAATTCGTGCACGATCACAACCAGGGAAAGAACGATCAAAAAAGAAAGCGGATATAATACGGCCAAAAAAGCTGACATCAATTTTTTTACCCCTTCTGCAAAACAGATTCTGCCGTTTTTCTGGCTTCACCGTCCACGGCCATGACATCTTGTATTGTTGATACAGGATCAAGCGGCAACATTTCAACGACTTTTTCAACAATGCGCACAATATCCAAAAATCCGATTCTGCGCTTTAGAAAAGCGCCGACGGCCACTTCGTTGGCAGCATTCATAACCGCCGTTGCCGTCTGACCTTTTTGCTGACATTCTTTGGCCAAACGCAGCGCGGGAAAACGATCTTCATCTGGCGCATAAAAAGTCAATGCCGCCATTTTCGTAAAATCCAGTCTGGCCGTCGGAGATTCCATTCTGTCCGGCCAGGCCAAAGCATAAGCAATCGGCGTGCGCATATCCGGCATTCCCATATGCGCCAAAACAGAACCGTCTGCATATCCGACGGCACTGTGCACAATAGACTGCGGGTGAACCAAAACTTCGATTTTATCCACCGGTACTTTGAACAAATGGCAGGCTTCGATAATTTCCAGTCCTTTATTCATCATTGTTGCGGAATCGACCGATATTTTCGCCCCCATGTTCCAGTTCGGGTGAGCCACGGCCTGTTGCGGCGTTGCTTTTTCCATAAAGCTTAAATCTTTTTCGCGGAAAGGCCCGCCCGAAGCAGTCAGCAAAATACGATCAACGGCGCCGCGGTGTTTTTCTTCCAACGTTTGAAAAATCGCACTGTGTTCCGAATCAACGGGAATCAAAGTTGTATGATATTCCCGAATCGCCTGCATAACAATTTCACCGGCACAGACCAACGTTTCCTTATTCGCCAAAGCCAACGTTCTGCCGCGTTTAACGACTTCCATCGTCGGCAACAATCCGGCAGCACCGACAATGGAAGACATCGTCCAGTCCGCGTCTTCTTTGGCTGCATCAACAACAGCCTGAAAACCGGCCGCGACACGAACGGAGGTCCCCGCTAAAAGTTCTTTTAATTCGGTATATTTTGTTTCATCTGCGCTGACGGCCAGTTCCGCTTTTAACAGCTTTGCCTGTTCCGCCAACAAAGAAATATTCTGATTTCCTGTCAACGCCGTCACGCGATAATTATCCGGATACCGGCGAATAATATCCACCGTGTTTTTCCCGATAGAACCGGTTGACCCCAGAATCGTAATCTTTTTTTGTGCCATTTTACCCCCAGAAATCCAAGCCGGGGCAAACAAAAATCAGAATCATGACAACAATCGGCGCTACGGCCAGCAAAGCGTCCATACGATCGAACACACCGCCGTGCCCCGGTATCAGATTGCTGGAATCTTTGACCCCCAGATAACGTTTTATCCAGGATTCAAACAAATCTCCGCCCTGAGAAACAGCCCCTAAAACAGCAGAAACGATCATCACGTTTTCATATGCTGTCGACCCGCCGCACTTAACGCACAAAGCCCCCCACAGCGCCGCCGTAGCCATACCGCCCAACAATCCGGCCCACGTTTTTTTGGGACTGATTTTCGGACACATTTTCGGCCCGCCGATTATTTTGCCGAACGTATAAGCCCCCGTATCCATCGCCCACACGGAACCGATCAGCCAAATCGTGCTGATAAATCCGTAATTTTGCAACATAAACGTCAGCGAAATCATCGGATACGAAGAATAAAGCACGCCGAATGCAAACAATTTTTGATGTTCCAATCCCTGTTTTTTAACAATCACATAAAGAACAACCGTCATAACGGCGGGCAAAACCCATGCGACGACGGGACTGATATCCAACAGAAAAATGCCGCATATTCCCGTAACGGCAATCAGCATACCCAAAACGGAAAAGCGTTTAAGCACCAGCTGTTCCCATTCCCAGCCCATTGCGGTCAAAGAAACGGCGCAAATCAATTCAAACCAGGGCGGACCGAAATAAAGCGCCAAAATAGGCAAAGGCAGCAACAAAAAAGCTGACAGAATACGCTGTTTTAACATGACATCTCCTTTTATACTTTGCCGAATCGGCGGTGACGGGCGGCAAATTCGTCCAATGCCGCATTAAAATCTTTTTCGGTGCAATCCGGCCATAACGTATCCAAAAACACAAATTCGGAATAAGCCGACTGCCATAACAAAAAGTTGCTGATTCGTTTTTCCCCGCTGGTGCGGATAATCAGGTCGGGATCTGGAATATCCGGCAAATATAAAGCCGAAGCAAAGACCTTTTCATCAATTTGATCCGGCGTGATTTTACCGTCCCGCACATCTTTTGCCAAACGTTTTGCCGCGTCTGCGATTTCTTCGCGCCCGCCGTAACTTAAAGCCAGAATCAAATGCATTTTTTCCTGTTCCGGCGGCAGATTTTCTTTTTTAAGCTTATCGATCATCAAACGGATATTTTTCGGCAATTGTTCCGTGCGCCCTTGAATTGAAAAATTAATGCCTTTTTCCCGAAACGGGCGGCTTTCTTTATGCAAATAATCTTCCAGCATGGAAAACAAAGCCTCAACTTCTTCTTTCGGCCTGTTCCAGTTTTCCGAAGAAAAACAAAACAATGTTAAATAACGTATTCCGGACGACAAACAAACTTCCGCCAGTTTTTCAACGACTTTTGCGCCTTCACGATGGCCGGCGGTACGCGGCAAAGATCTTTTTTTTGCCCAGCGCCCGTTGCCGTCCATAATAACGCCGACATGAATCGGCAAAATACGTTCTTTATTCATCAGACTTGTTTGATTTCCTGTTCTTTTGCCTTCAGCATTTCGTCCATGTTTTTAATCGTTGTATCCGTCAGGTTTTGGATTTCCGTTTCGTATTTTTTTTGTTCATCTTCCGAAATACTGCCGTCTTTTTGCATTTTTTTGACGGCATCCATTGCGTCGCGGCGAATGTTGCGTACCGCAATACGTGCCTGTTCCGTATATTTTGCCGCAATTTTAGTTAATTCAACGCGGCGTTCTTCGTTCAAAGGCGGAATGGGAATACGGATCAACTGGCCGTCATTCATCGGATTCAATCCCAGTTCGGACGTCCGGATTGCTTTTTCAACGGCTTTTACCAAAGATTTATCCCATACCTGGACGGACAGCATACGCGATTCGGGCACGCTGACCGTTCCGACCTGAGACAACGGCGTCATCGCGCCGTAGGCTTCAACCATTATTCCGTCCAGCAAAGCCGTTGATGCCCGTCCCGTCCGCAATCCCGAAAAATCTTTTTTAAGCGAATCAACCGTTTTATCCATACGAGTGCGTGTATCCTGGCGTATTTCGTCATAAGTAGAAAAAGCTGGCATTTTTATTTCTCCTGTTCAGCGTTGGTAATGACCGTAAAAGCGCCTTCGCCGGCTAAAGCGCGATATAAAGCCTTTTCCCCGTGCATTGAAAAAACAACAATCGAGATATTATTGTCACGGGCCAAAGCAATCGCCGATGCGTCCATTACCTTTAAGTTCTTTAATAATACTTCATCATAGCTGACTTTTTCAAACCGTACAGCGTTTTTATCTTTTTTCGGATCGGCAGAATAAACACCGTCAACCTGCGTGGCTTTAAAAATCGCTTCACAGCCCATTTCGGCCGCCCGCAAAGCTGCCCCCGTATCCGTTGTAAAGAAGGGATTCCCCGTTCCCGCCGCAAAAATAATAACACTGCCTTCTTCCAGTTTCTTTTTAACGCGCGGCTGGACATACGGTTCGCAGATTGTCGGCATAACAACGCCGGAAACGACACGCGCGGGCACGCCGGCACGCTGCAGCGCGTCCTGCATAGCCAGAGAATTGATCACGGTTGCCAACATTCCCATATGATCGGCTCTGACTCGATCCATACCGCCGGCCGCACCGGACAGGCCGCGAAAAATATTCCCGCCGCCGATCACAAGAGCGATCTGCACACCGGCTTCATGCACCAGCTTAATTTCCCGGGCGATTTCATTCAGCATTGCCTCGTCCAGGCCAAAGCTTTTGTTTCCCATCAATCCTTCACCGGAAAGCTTTAATAAAATACGTTTATATTTCATTGTCCGTCACTTTGTTGTTGATAAAAAAACGGCGGGAAATAAAAAATCCCGCCGATTAAAAAGGGTTATTTACCGGCCGCGGCAGCGACTTCTGCGGCAAAATCTTCTTGTTTTTTCTCAATGCCTTCTCCCAAAGCAAAGCGGGCAAATGCCTTTAATTCAACGGGAGCGCCAACCTCTTTGGCCGCTTCGGCGACAACGTCCTTAATTTTCTTTTTATCGTCCATAATAAAGAACTGTTCGTTTAAAACAATTTCTTCATGGAATTTGCGGATACGACCGATCATCATTTTTTCAATGACTTCAGCCGGTTTTGTCTTACCTGTTTTGGCCTGTTCTTCTTTAATTTGATCTTCAACGACTTTCTTTTCGCGTTCTTCCATATCAGCGGGAACATCGGCAATATTCAAACAAACCGGCGCGGCAGCGGCAACGTGCATTGCCAGATTTTTGGCCAATTTTTCCAAAGCCGCCTGATCCCCTGCCGATTCCAAAGCAACCAGAGTCCCGATTTTACCCAATCCGCCGGCAATCGCGCCATGGATATATCCGACAACGACACCGTTGTTCACTGACAGCTTTGCACAGCGGCGCAATGTCATGTTTTCGCCGATTTTGGCAATCAGATCGGTCAAAGCCCCCTGCACATCTTTGTCATCGGAAAAAGCCGTTGTTTTCAGGGTTTCGACATTTCCGTCGCCTTTTAAAGCGATCTCGGCCGTTTTGGAAACAAATTCCTGGAATAATTCATTTTTGGAAACGAAATCCGTTTCGGAATTGATTTCGACAACAACACCTTCTTTGCCGTCGGTTTTCACGGCGACAAGCCCCTGAGAAGCAACGCGGCCGGCCTTTTTCGCGGCAGAAGCCAACCCTTTTTTACGCAACCAGTCAACTGCCTTTTCGACATCACCGGCAGCTTCGGACAAAGCCTTTTTGCAATCCATCATGCCTGCGCCCGTTTTTTCACGCAGTTCCTTAACAACAGCGGCTGTAATTTCGGCCATTTGTTTTTCCTTTCTGAATAATACGTAACTTCATACAATAATGGCGGCAGAACAATACCACCGCCATTATAAAACATTTTTGTTCTAAGCGTCGGCGCCGGCTTTTTCTTCGTCTGCGGTCGTTTCAACTTCTTCAACCGCAACTTCCTGAGCCCCCAGATCAACGCCGGCAGCAGCCATTTCGGCCTGAATACCGTCCAAAACCGAACCGGATACCAAATCACAGTACAGGTTGATCGCGCGAATCGCGTCATCGTTTCCCGGGACCGGGAAATCAATGCCGTCGGGATCGGAATTCGTATCACAAATGGCAATCACGGGAATGCCCAGGCGGCGTGCTTCGTGCAAAGCCAATCCTTCTTTGATTGTGTCAATAACAAAAATCAAATCGGGACGACCGCCCATATCTTTGATTCCGCCCAAAGAACGATACAATTTTTCACGTTCGCGGGAAATATTCAGCTTTTCTTTTTTCGTCAAGCCTTCAAATTCACCCTTTTCCTGTTTGGAATCGATTTCTTTTAAACGACGGATCGACTGAGAAACTGTTTTCCAGTTCGTCAGCGTACCGCCCAGCCAGCGATGGTTGACATAATACTGGCCGCAGCGTTCGGCAGCTTCGCGTACGGGCTGCTGCGCCTGCGTTTTCGTGCCGACAAACAAAATACGACCGCCCTGAGCCGCCGTATCGCGGACAGCCTGCATGGCGCGGTACAGCATCGGCACCGTTTGCTGCAAATCAATGATATGAACATTGTCACGCGTCCCGAAAATATACTGTTTCATCTTCGGATTCCAGCGACGCGTATTGTGACCGAAATGAACACCAGCTTCTATCAGCTGACGCATTGTAAATGTAGGAAGAGCCATTTTTTTACCTCTTTTTTCCGGTTAAACCTCCGCAGACAGATGAGCCGGGAACCTTCCCGACACCGGAACGAAAACACAAAACTGTCTTTCCGCCGATATCTGCGTGTGAAATCACGCCTCGTTTTAATCTGTTTTTTTATTTTTGGCAAGAGATAAAATATCCGATCCCCGAAAAAGAATCATTCCTGTGAAACAACGGCCGAATACAAATACGCCATATAAGTTCCGTATAAAATACAGGAACACTGTACGGAAAAAAGAGCGCATAAATTTGTTATAAAATAAACAATTTCCTCATTATAAACGACCGCCTGGAAAATTGAATATATCCCGGCGGCAATACCCAAAGGCAAAAATAAAAACAGCGCAATCATCAAAGCAATTGCCGGGCTGATCCGCCGGGTCATTTTCCAAGAATCCCATAACCGTTGTTTTTTCCCGGCAGCTTTTGCGGGCAGTAAAAAACTGAACCGAATCATAAAATACGGCAGAAGAATGACAACCCCCAGCAACAAAAACAGATTCTTTTTATCAGACATCGGCAAAATATAATCCAAAAGGGAAATCAGGATATAAGCAGAAGCCGTCGCAAAAAGCAGCGCACTGACAAAAAGGTACAGCAATTCGGCCAAATAAGCAAAAAACGCCTGATTAAGAGGCGGCAGAAAAAACTTCTTTTGGTCGGTCGGGGATCCGAAAAAAACGGTTTGCTGAATATACAGCATCAAAGACAAAGATAAATAAAGAATAATTACGCCCAATAACACAAACATATAAACATTGACCGACAGTTTTACTTCTGCCGTCGGCGCCAGGAAAAAAAGCGGATAAAACGATTCCATCAGCAAAAAAACAAAGCTCGCCACAAACGGAACAAACATTAAATGAATGAAACGCTGATAATTCAAAACAAATGTAAACGTCGGTTTAAGCAGCCGCATCATCGTTAAAACATTGATCATTATAATTCCCGAACCTCCGTCACACCTTGTATTTTTGGCAAAGCCGATAAAACATCAGCCGTTAAAGCATACGTTTTTTCACAAACAATTTCCACTTCCCATTTATCGGCGGGAATCATAAACAAAATCCGGCTGCGTCCCGGACGCAAATTGTCAATCAGTTTTTTCAGCGGTTCAAGGGCTTCTTTGCGATCGACAACAATCATAATGCCCCCCGCCGTCTGAGAAACAACATCGTCCAATATTTCGGCATGTTGCAATATCATGCGCGGTTCATCGCTGCCTTCCTCTTTTTCGGCATTTATCGTAATCAGCAGCGGCCGATCTGATTTCAGGATATCCCTGTAATGGCTTAATGGTTCAGAAAACACGGTAAATTCAAAACTGCCCGACGTATCGGAAGCGGAAACAAAAGCGTATTTTGATCCTTTTTTGCTCATACGTTCGCGCACAGACGTTATCGTCACGGCCATTTTGACACGCAAAGAGCCGGCTTTTTCCGCCGCTGTTTTGACTTCTTTGTACGGCATTGTCCGCAACCGTTCCAAACTTTTTGCATAACGGTCCAACGGATGAGCCGACAAATAAAAACCGATAACCGACGCTTCCATCTTCAGCTTTTCATCAGGCGTCCAGGGCGGTGCAGCAACCAAAGGAATGGCTTCTTCCGTAACGGCCTGCCCGAACAGATTGATTTGCGTGCTGTTTTTTTCTTCTCCGGCAACGCGGGCATGTTTCATCAACAAATCCACATTGGCATGCAACAGTCCCCTGTTTTTTTCCAAACTGTCAAAAGCCCCTGCTTTTATCCATGTTTCCAGACTCTTCTTGTCCAGATGAGAAGAATCCATTCGCCGGATAAAATCGGATACGGATTTAAACAAACCGTGTTCTTGACGCTCTGCCACGACGGCTTTTGCAGCCGCCTCCCCGGATCCTTTAACGGCCATCAAAGCATAACGCACCGCGTTGTTTTCAACGGCAAAACGGACTTCCGAATAATTAACATCGGGGGGCAAGAGGTCGATTTTTAAACGTGCCAATTCTTTTTTATACAAAGCCAGCTTGTCGGTATTCTGCATATCATAGGTCATTGTCGCAGCCATAAATTCAACCGGATAATGCGCTTTTAAATACGCTGTTTGATACGCAATTAAAGCATAGGCCGCCGCGTGCGACTTGTTAAAACCGTATTCGGCAAATTTTGCCATACGGGCAAAAATGCTTTTGGCTTTAGCCGGATCAATGCCGTTTTTTGTTGCCCCTTCAATAAAAACGGCTTCCTGCAGTTCCATTTCTTCTTTTTTCTTTTTTCCCATGGCACGGCGCAACAAATCGGCGGCTCCAAGCGTATATCCCGCCATTTTCTGCGCGATCTGCATGACTTGTTCCTGATAAATCATAATGCCGTAAGTTTCTTTCAGAATATCTTCCAGCATCGGGTGCATATAATCCGGTTGTTCCACACCGTGTTTACGGGCAATATAACTGGGAATATTATCCATCGGCCCCGGACGATACAAGGAAACCAAAGCGATCAGATCTTCCAGTGTATCGGGCTGCATATCACGCAATGTTTTGCGCATGCCGCCGCTTTCCAGCTGAAACACTCCGTCCGTTTCGGCTCTGTGCAACAGTTCGTATGTTTCTTTGTCGTCCAGCGATATTTCCGAAATGTTCAGCTCTATATCGCGTTTTCGAATCATTTTGACCGCTTCGGCAATAACGGTCAGCGTTTTTAACCCTAAAAAGTCGAACTTAACCAGTCCCGTCGATTCGACAAATTTCATATTGTACTGTGTGACGGGCAGATCCGAATCGGCACTGAGATCACGATAAATCGGCACGATCTGGTTTAACGGCTTTTGTCCGACGACAACCCCCGCGGCATGCGTTGACGCGTTTCTGTACAGCCCTTCCAGTTTTACGGCAATATTCAGCAGTTGATCGACACGAGAATCACCTTTGCGCTGTTTGTCGAATTCCGGTTCGACGGAAAAAGCTTCCGCCAATGTCGTACCGGGCTTTGCGGGGACAAGACGCGCCAGCTTGTCAGCCACGAAATCCATCTGCAAAACACGTCCGACATCACGTATGACGGCTTTAGCCTGCAGCTTGCCGAACGTAATGATTTGCGCCACACGGTCGTGCCCGTATTTTTCACGCACGTAATCAATCGTTTCACCGCGCCTGTCCTGACAAAAGTCAACGTCAAAGTCCGGCATGTTGACACGTTCCGGATTTAAAAAGCGTTCAAACAGCAAATGAAAACGGATCGGATCCAGATCCGTAATCGTTAACGACCACGCCACGACCGATCCCGCCCCGGAACCGCGTCCCGGCCCGACAGGAATACCGTGCGCCTTTGACCATTGAATAAAGTCGGAAACGATCAGAAAGTAACCGGGAAAATCCATTTGAATAATCACGCCCAGTTCATATTCCAGCCTTTGCGTATATTGCTCGCGCAAGGCCTTTTTTTCTTCTTCGCTCATGCCTTCTTTGAACACATGAACGTTTAAGCGCTTTTCCAGCCCGGCACGCGCGCGTTCCTGCAGCACTTCGGCCTCTGTCTTATCGCCGCAGTCGGGATAACGCGGCAGAGCCGGCGGCTGTTTTTCCACCATAAAACCGCATCGTTTGGCAATAACAACCGTATTTTCAACGGCTTCGGGCAAGTCTTCAAAAAGCTTTTTCATCTCTTCCGGAGATTTAAAATAATGTTCCGGAGTCAAACGACGGCGTTCATTGACAATGACATGCGTTTTTTCCTTAATGCAAATCAGCGCATCGTGTGCTTCAAACATATCGGGGTCGGTAAAAAAGACTTCGTTTGTCGCCACCAACGGCACATCATGCTTATAAGCCATATCCAAAAAAACAGGTTCTGTCTGAGCCTCCTCTGCCGTACCGTGGCGCTGAATTTCCATATACAAGCGTTTAGGAAACATTTCCGCCAGACGTTTCAACACTTCTTCCGCTTTTTCGGGTTTTCCGGCCAGAATCATACGGCCGATGGCGCCTTTTGCCCCGCCGGTCAGACAAATCAGGCCGTCCGAATATTTCCGTAAAACCTCATAGGAAACATGCGGCTTTTCATCGTTCGGCGTAAACATATACGATTGCTCGGACAGGATACGCAGATTGGCATACCCCTGTTCGTTTTGAACCAGCAAAACAATATCGTCAATACCGGCATCGGGATCTTTGACCGAAAAACGTTTTTCTTCAACTTCCAGATCAACGGCCAGCTGAATGCCGATAATCGGCTGTATTCCGTGCGCCGCACATTCCGTTGACATTTCAAACGCGCCGAACAGATTGTTCGTATCCGTCATGGCAACGGCAGGCATACGGTATTTTTCGCACAGTTCTGTCAGCTTTTTGATTTTAACGGCGCCTTCCAGCAAAGAATAAGCCGTGTGCACGCGCAAATGCACAAAATCCGCAAGAGTCAAAGCCGATAAAACCGTTTCCTGAGCCATTCATCAAACTTCAATAAAGCGTTGTTTAAAAGCAATGCGACCGCTCATTCCCAGCGTATCGAGTTCTTCCAGCCGGCCGTCACGCAAAGCGATTTTGCGATCCATACGATCCGCCAGTTCCGGGTTATGCGTAGCAATCAAAGCCGACAATCCCGTTTCGCGCACGACATCCACCAAAACACCGAAAACAGATTCGGACGTCATCGGATCCAGATTGCCGGTCGGTTCGTCCGCCAACAGCATATGCGGCTTGTTGGCCAAAGCTCTGGCAATTGCAACGCGTTGCGCTTCGCCGCCGGACAACTGCGCCGGACGATGCTTCATACGGTCGGCCAGCTTCATTTTTTCCAGTAAAAACGCGGCGTATTCGGCAGCTTCTTTTTTCTTCTTGCCGGCAATCATTTGCGGAATCATCACATTTTCCAATGCATTAAATTCCGGCTGCAAATTATGATTCTGATAGACAAAGCCCAGATATTCCCGCCGCATTTTCGTGCGCGTATCATCGTCCATGTCGGAACTGGGCGCGCCGCTTAAAAAAACTTCGCCTTCATCAGGCGCTTCCAACAATCCGGTAACGTGCAACAACGTTGATTTTCCCGCTCCGGAAGGCCCTACCAAAGCCACCATCTCGCCCTGAGAAACTGTCAAATCAATCCCCCTGAGCACATCTATAACCGCTTTGCCCTGAATATAGTGGCGACGCACGCCTTTTAACACCAACACGGGAACCGTCGATTGATTAACGGCCATTTCACGTTTGTCATTCATAGCGCAAAGCCTCCACCGGATCTAATTTGGCCGCCCGCCAAGACGGGTAAAGCGTTGCGGCAAAAGACAAAAACAAAGCCATAATCACGACGGCAACGACTTCTACGGGGTCAACTTCGGCCGGCAGCTGGGTAAGGAAGTAAATTTCGGCGGCAAACAAATCCGTACCGGTCAGACTTTCCAAAAAACGACGGATCGTCTCGATATTATCACAAAACAGCAGCCCGAACAGCACGCCGAACGCGGTTCCGAAAAATCCGATGGAAGCGCCGCTCATGAAAAAAATCCGCATCACCATACCCCGTGTTGCCCCCATCGTACGTAAAACGGCAATGTCCCGCCCTTTGTCTTTTACCAGCATAATCAGGCCGGAAATCATGTTAAACGATGCCACCAAAATAATCAGCGTCAAAATCAAAAACATGACGTTTCGTTCCACCTGAATGGCATTAAAAAACGCCGCATTCGAACGCTGCCAGTCATAAATGCGCACTTCGGATCCCAGACGGGAATACATTTCCGACTGAACGGAAGAAACCAAATCATGGTGATTTAGAAAAACTTCCAGATTGGTAACGGTGTTATCCATGTTAAAGAACTTCTGCGCTTCGTTCATCGGCATAAAAATAAACGCCGAATCATATTCGTACATACCGACAGAAAACGTCCCCCCGATGGTATAAGAACGCATACGCGGCACGGAACCGAAGGCTGTCACCGTTCCTTTCGGAGAAATCAACGTAATTTCCTCGCCGACATAAACCCCCAATTTTTGCGCCAGACGTTCACCGATAAAAACCGTATCCGGATCAGAAAAGGCCGTAACGGATCCGCCGATCATACTGTTGGCCAGAATCGGTCTTTTATTAAAATCTTCGGGTCTGATCCCGCGCACGATCGCCCCCTGCGCGCTGCGTACGGAGCTGACCATCACCTGACCTTCAATCAACGGCATAACCAGATCAACGCCCTTTACGGCTTTTGCTTTTTCGGCCAAAGATTCGTAATCATTCAAAACAGTTCCCCGGACGGCATAAATTCCCAAATGCCCGTTTAATCCCAGCACCCGGGACAGCAATTCCTGCCTGAAACCGTTCATAACGGCCATGACTATAATCAGCGTCGCAACGCCCAGCACGATCCCCAAAAAAGAAAAAGCCGCAATAACGGAAACAAAGCCTTCTTTGCGTCGTGCCCGCAAATAGCGAAAAGCCACCATACGTTCAAAAGCAGAAAAAATCATTTTCCCCCGGCTCCATCATTTCGACAGCAGTTCGACGGCCGCATCGGGCGGCAATTCCGTGCGTTCGCCCGTCTTGCGGTTTTTGACCTCAACAACACCGTTTGCCAGCCCGCGCGAACCGACAATCAACTGGTAAGGCAAACCGATCAGATCCATTGTCGAAAACTTCACGCCTGCCCGTTCGTCCCTGTCGTCATAAAGAACTTCAACTCCGGCTTTGTGCAGTTTTTCATACAACTCTTCACACGCTTTGTTTGTTTCCGTCTTGCCTGCCGTCAGATTAATCAGCCCGACCTTAAACGGCGCAACGGATTCGGGCCAGATAATCCCCTGATCATCATGAGACGCTTCGATAATCGCCCCCAACAAACGCGATACACCTATGCCATAACAACCGCCTTCGAACAAAACCGGTTTATCATCTTCGCCCGCAACGGCCACATTCATCGGAATCGAATATTTCTTGCCGTAATAAAACACCTGTCCGACTTCAATACCGCGCGCCGTCAACAAATTATCACCGACGGCTTTTGCTTCGGCCTCGTCGTATTTTTCTTCGGTTGCCGCGTAAAGAGACGTCCATTTCCTGTAAATCGGTTCCAAATCCGAATCGTAATCAACATCTGCGGACGGGATCTCCATATCCAAATACCCTTTGTCGCAGTAAACCTGTTCTTCTCCCGTATCGGCCAGCACGATAAACTCATGACTCAAATCCCCGCCGATCGGTCCCGTTGACGCTTTCATCGGAATGGCATGAACGCCGCAGCGCGCAAACGTACGCAAATACGCAACAAACATTTTATTATAAGAATGTTTGGCGCCTTCATACGTTAAATCAAACGAATAAGCGTCCTTCATTAAAAATTCGCGTCCGCGCATAACCCCAAAGCGCGGCCGGACTTCATCACGGAATTTCCACTGAATGTTATAAAGAATTTTCGGCGCTTCTTTATAGCTTTTCAATTCGTTGCGCACAATATCGTTAATGACTTCTTCCGCCGTCGGACCATAGACCAGAACACGGTCATGCCGGTCGGTAATACGCAACATTTCCGGACCGTATGCATCATAACGTCCGCTGTCTTTCCACAGATCGGACGGCTGCAAAGTCGGCATCAATAATTCCTGAGCACCGGCACGGTCCTGTTCTTCGCGGATAATGTTTTCGATTTTTTTCAACACGCGCAATCCCAAAGGCAGCCATGTATAAATGCCCGCGCTGCTTTGGCGGATCATGCCCGCGCGCAACATCAGTCTGTGGGATACGATTTGAGCCTCCACCGGATTTTCTTTCAGCGTCGGCATAAAGTAACGAGATAAACGCATAATCATTCTCTATTTTTGTCAAAGAAAAAAGTCAGGAAAAAATCCTGTAGAAACTTTAGGCAATCCGATTAAGTTTGGCAATATTTATTTGGAAGGAAACAAAACCGAAAATTCAAAGAAACGTCTTTTTCAGCCATTTTAGAGTCTTTGTCATTTTTTTAATTTAATCTCCGCTCCGAAAATCGTCATTACCTTTATTTTCCGTCCATTTGAAAGCCTTTTATTTCTAATGGAAAAAATCAGCTGGACAATCTTTTTGAACGGCCGGTAAAACGTGTAAAAAAGCGGCGTTGTAATCAAATAAAGATAAACCGATGCCCTATTCAAAGAATGAGAGATCATATAATCCAGAAAAGGACGAAACATCGACAGCGTATTTATGCCATAAACCGCATCTAATTTTTTCATTTCCCCGACAAACTTAAAAAAGCTGGAAAAATCGGAAATCATAAAACTTCTTTTATCCAAAACCGTTTCGGAAAAGTTCAATATTCCCCTTAAACGGGGCAGACGGCTAAACGCATAAAGATTTATTTTCGCCATTAACAGTTCCATTAGTTTCGGCCGGCGCACCATAATCGAATTTCGGTTTACCCGATTTTTAAATAAAACCTTATCCAAATTTTTAATAACACAGCCGCTTAATAAAAGCTTGCGGAATAACAGACAATCCTCGCACGGTTTAACCGCATCAAATTCAACGTTCAATTCACGCCGGAACATTATGGCCGGATGAAGTATCTGTCCTGTCTTAACATAGGTGATGAAATCAATATCCGCCGCGTTTTTCGTAACGCAGGGCTTAGTATCCCCGAATATTTCAGCCTGACAGGAACACAGTCCGACATCGGGATTTTGCTCTAAAAAGAAGACTTGTTCTTCTAACCTGCGGGGATATGAAATATCATCGGAATCCATGCGTGCGATATAATCTCCGGCTGCTTTTTTCATGCCCAGATTCAAACAGTTTATATACCCTTTTGCCCTGCAGTAAACGATCCTGGGATCTGCAAATTCTTTGACGATTTCTAAATTAGCGTCCGTCAGATGTCCGTCAATGATAATCAATTCAAAACGGGAATATGTTTGATTCAATATACTCCGTACGGCTTGACGAAGACGTGACGCCGGATGGTTAAACACAGGCATAACCACACTGACAAGAGGGGCGTCCGTATTTTGAAAAAATTCGTTCATCATATCCCTTCCCGCCCGCAGAAAAACTAATTTTTTATTTCTAAAAGCACTCGGCGTACCAGGGGAATCGTCACGGCGCGGCGTTCCGCCAAAGACAACTCGTCCGCCCGCCGCGTGATAAAAGACGCGACCCGGAACGAACGTTCCATATTTTTTAAAAGATACGCGATCACTTCGGGCGCAACCTTTAACTGCCGGTCGGCAAACTGTTTGATTAAAACAGCCTGCATCAGCATTTCGCCCGGCGGCTGAATTTCTATACAGGGCAAAGCCTTTAACCGCGTCATCAAATCGGGCAACGTCAGCCCCCACGCCGCAGGTGGCCGTTCGGCCGTCAGCAAAACAAAACCGTTCAGGCTTTTAACCGCGTTCAGCAAATGAAACAAGCCCCGCTCATCAACCGGCCGGCTGATGTTTTCCAAAACAATGCAGGCGCTTTTTTCCAAAAAATCCGTCAAAGACGAAGGATCAAAATCCACCGCCGGCATAACAACCGCTTCCCGCCCCGTTTTTTGAAAAGCCGCCGCGGCGAACAAATGCGCCAGATGCGTTTTGCCGCAGCCTTTTTCCCCGAAAATCACCGCGCCGTTAAACCCGTTCGGAAAAGAATCTATCAAAGCGACCGCCGCCGCGTTTTCTTCGGAAACGAAAAAATCACCGCGCCCCGTCAGCGGACGTACCGGCAAATCAAAAGCCACAGGATAAAAATGATCAGGCATTTTGTTGTTGTTCGGCCGTTCCCAGATACAGCGGACTTTCCATATATTTTTGAATGCCGAAACGCACCAGAACACCGATAATCGCGGCAACGGGCACGGCAATCAAAACACCTAAAAAGCCGAAAAGTGTTGCGCCGGCCAGCAAAGCAAACATCACCCACACCGGGTGCAGCCCGACTTTTTCTCCGACCAGTTTCGGCGTCAGAACATTGCCTTCCAGCATCTGCCCCGTAAAGAAAATAATCACGACGACGGCAATGCGTTTCCAGTCATCAAACTGGACGGCGGCCAATCCCACGCTGACAACGAACCCCGTTGTCGATCCGACATAAGGAATAAAAGACAACACGCCGATTCCCAAACCGATCAGCAATCCCAGATCCAACCCGGCCAACGTCAATCCGACGGCATAAAAAATACCCAGACACAAACAAACCGTTGCCTGCCCGCGAACGAATCCTGAAATCGTATCATTCATTTCGGACAACAGCGAATGAATGGTTTTTGCTTCGGCTCTGGGCAAAAGGCGGCGAACGGACAAACAAAATTTCGTCCAGTCGCGCAGCAGGTAAAAAGCCACCACCGGCGTAATCAGCAACAAAGAAAGCAGGTTAATAAAGGCCATACTGCCGGATAACAGTTTGCGTGCCGTTCCGAACAACAACTTGAACCCGCCGGAAATATGTTCCGAAACCGTTTGATGCAAATCACCGACCTGTTTGGGGAACAAACGTTTTAATTCCATTGCGTACGGTTCGATTTTTGACCACAGCAAACCGGCATAAACAGGCAAATTTGCAACAAAGATGCTCAACTGTTTTTGCACGATAGGGACAACGATAAAGATGCACAGTAAAAACAGCAAAATCAACACGGCGGAAACAACGCAAACGGCAGCGATTCTGGAATGCAGTTTTTTTTGCAGGCGAGTCGTCAGCGGATCCAGGAAATACGCTATAGCGATTCCGGCAACAAAGGGCAGCAAAACATCACGTAAGACATAAACCCCTATAACGAACAGGACAAAGGCAAGCCCCCAAACAGATAATTTTTGTATATTTGACATTATTTTTCCTTATAAAAATATCAGGGCAGATAAAATTCTTGCCGATCCGTCCCGGAAAAGAAGCCCGGCGACATTCCCTGCTGTACCGTCACACCCTCAGTCATTTCCTGTCCCGCAGGCATTTCCCGGGACACCCCCTGTTCCCCAAAGGTATCCGAAGCCGTTCCCGGGGTTACAGAAACGCTCTGTTCTGCGGGCATCATCGTGTTTTCATTGTTTTGTTCGGTCGGATTTTGCGCCGAAAGCGGCATATAAGACAACTGTTCAACGGCATTCAGCTTAAACACGCCGGAAGGCAGAACGCTTAATGCCAGCATTCGTTTGTTCATTTCTTTTTGCAGCCGTTCCAGATTTTCGGCAAAAAAGACCGTCAGCTGTAACACGCCGGCACGGGCCGCCTGCAAATAATACGAACTGATAATCGGGATTCTGTCCAGCCGTTCTTTGATTTTTTCCCACTGCGCCAAATCGGAAACAGGCACCAGAGCGACCAAAGAAGCAGCCTCGTTAAACTGAACCATTTGTTCGCTTTTCCAGACGCTTTCCAGATGTTCGACAACTTTTTTGACCGCCCGGGCAAAAGTTGTGGCCGTGTTTCTGGTCATCGGCAAAGAAAACGAAAAATTCGGAATTTCAGAAGCCGTCATTTCGTCCATTGCGCGCCCTTTGACCGTAAATGTCTGTCCGTTGCGCACCAGTTCGACAATCAATATGCCTTCAGCTTCGTAACGTTTTGCCAAAGCCTGCGCCGCCGCCAGATCTCCGTTTAAAATCTGATCAACGGAAAGCGTCTGCAAATCCGACAGTTCGCCCAACGGAACAAACAAAGGGACCATGTAACTTTCGGTCGTACGATTAATCCATGCGCGCAACCAGGCGTTATCCTCTGCCCATAAAACGGGAGAAGCCGACACCGAACGCTTATAAATCGGCAAAATCAGCAACGGTTTTCCGGACGTCCGGACATAAGGCAAGCCGTTTTGACGCAGTAATTCTCTGACGGCGTCGGGGTTAAAGCGTACCTCCAGTGTCGCCATATAGCGCACGGAAGACGTTTTTTCGTTTAACACACTGATATCCTGAACAAAATTTAAGATATCATCAGGCACCAATTCCGGCAGTTGGTCTATGACATAAGACGGCGTAATGCGTTCCATCACCACCATCAAAGCCCTTTTTTGTCCTTCCTGCATGGCCTGTTCACGGGCAGCGGCGGCGTTTTTGGCCGTAACGTCAACCTGGATTCCGCTGGCAGAAAACATTTTTGTGTCAATCGGAGCCGCCTGCGCAAAACCGGCAGACAATACTATCAAAAAGAAAACAGTCAAAACGGCTGAAAAAGAAAATTTGTTTTTTTTCATCAAGGCGGCTCCTGTCTCAATCAGACAATATTAACCGACAATATCACATTCGGAAAAGAAAAAACTGATTTCACGAGCAGCATTTTCATCGGAATCGGATCCGTGGACCGAATTTTCCCCCATGGAAACGGCAAACATCTTGCGGATTGTGCCTTCGGCGGCTTTTTCGGGATTCGTTGCTCCCATGACTTCACGATAATGCGCCACGGCATTTTCGCCTTCCAGCACCTGAACAACAACGGGTTCAGAGGTCATAAACGCAACCAATTCGTCATAAAACGGCTTTCCGGCATGGACGGCATAAAAAGCCTTTGCCTGTTCGGTCGTCAGACGAACGCGGCGCTGAGCAACAATCCGCAGGCCGTTTTCTTCAATAACGGCATTGATTTTTCCCGTCAGATTGCGCCGGGTTGCATCGGGTTTAATAATGGAAAACGTACGTTGTAGTGTCATTTTATCCTCTGTTCTTTCAAGTTAAAACGTTTACGGGCTTCTTTATACCTGTCTGATCGAAACCTTTCAACCTGCAAATTGTTTATTTTCGCGCAACGAATCCTTTTATTTCGACGTCCAGCAGGCTGCGCTGATAATCAGACAGGTTTTCCGTGGCAGTTTGCAATGCTTTTTGCGCGCGTTCGGACGCGCCGCCGGCCGCCAGAGACAGCCAGAAATAAGCCTGTTCGTAATCCCCGGACATCAAAGAATAAATCCCCAAATCATTCTGAGCCCGTTTATACCCGTGGTATGCCGCTTGCGTCAACAGGGTTGTTGCCACGCCTTTGGGCATTTCTTTTGTTTCGCCGCGAAAAGCCATCGAGGCGGCCATATATTTTGCCTCGATCAATTGATCCGCCGCCATTTTATAATTTTCAAATGCCCGCTTTAAGTCCCGTTCCACCCCTAAACCGTTGTAATACATTTCCCCCAGCAGAAAACGTGCCCGGGGATAACCGTGTTCGCCGGGATAAATCAGGTATTCAAAAGCTTCCTCATAACGTTTTATGGCAAACAGATGCGCCCCTGTTTCCAACGCATCGGAAAAATCCTGTTCCGTTTTAGGCACTTTCGGCCCGCGGAATACCGCCATTGCCGCCAGAAAAACCAAAACAAAAATAACCGCTCCCAGCACAAAATAAGATTTGTACTGCAGGAAAAAGACCTTCATGTAATATAAACGGTTGCTCATTTCATATACGGCTGACGGACGGCTGTAAGGCTGTTAATCAAAACTTTTCCGCATCATTGATCAAAATTTTCTTTTTGTCAAAGTAAGGTTACTTGTCAAGTATAATAACTTTATAAATAAAAGCACTTTTTTTTCCGGTAAAAATCAAAACTCTTCGGATTTTCGGGGATATAAGGCTTTTCTTTTCAAAAATGATCGGTTAAAGTCCCGTTGTTATGCTGGATATTAACGAAATCACATTACGGTTTGACGGACGGCTGCTGTTCAATGCGGCCGCGGCTCATATTTCCGACGGGCAAAAAGTCGGCTTAACCGGCCGAAACGGGACCGGGAAAACAACCCTTTTCCGCCTGATCCGCGGGGATCTGTCCCCCGATGACGGAGAAATCAATATCACAAAGGGACAACGGATCGCAACCGTTGCGCAGGAAATTCCGCAGACGCATATTTCTCTGATTGACTGTGTGTTACAGGCCGATACCGAAAGAACTGCTTTGCTGGCCGAACTGGAAAAAGCGCAAACGGAAAACGACGGCGTAAAAATCGGCGAACTTCACGAACGCTTAAACATGATCGGTGCCAATTCCGCCGAAGCCAGAGCCGGCGCAATTCTGTACGGACTGGGGTTTTCTCAGGAACAGCAAAAACAACCGCTGAATTCCTTTTCAGGCGGCTGGCGTATGCGTGTCGCGTTGGCTGCCGCATTGTTTGTTCCGTCCGATATTTTATTGTTGGACGAACCCACAAACCATTTGGATTTAGAAGCTTCTTTATGGTTGGAAAATTTTTTGGAAAGATATTCGGGCACATTAATAATTATCAGCCATGACCGGTCGTTGTTAAATCGTCTGTGTACCCGGATCTTACATATCGAAAACCTGAAAATACAGAGTTACGGCGGTAATTACGATGCTTTTGAACGAACGCGCGCCCTGCAAAAAGAAAATGAACAAAAACAAGCCGCAAAAACAGAAGAAACACGAAAGCATCTGCAGTCGTTCGTCGATCGTTTCCGCTACAAGGCCAACAAAGCAAAACAGGCGCAAAGCCGTATTAAAATGTTGGAACGACTGCCGCCGAAAGCCGTATTCATCGGCGAAACGCATTTACATTTTAAATTCCCGTCTCCGACAGAATTACCCTCTCCTTTAATCAAAATCGAAGACGGCAGTGTCGGTTACGGAGAAAAGGTCGTTTTATCCAAGCTTAATTTGCGCATTGACGCCGATGACCGAATTGCTTTGTTGGGGGCAAACGGCAACGGAAAGTCTACTTTTGCAAAAATGCTGGCCGGAAAATTAAAACTGATGAACGGATCCGTGCAGGCTTCCGGCAAACTGCAGGTCAGTTATTACGCGCAGCATCAAACCGAAGAGCTTTCCCCTGATTTAACGGCTTTGCAACAAATGCAGCTGATTATGAAAAACACAGATGAAACGCGTATTCGTGCCCATTTGGGGGCATTCGGGCTGACACAACACAAGGCCGAAACGCGCATCGCTTTGCTGTCCGGCGGAGAAAAAGCGCGTTTATTGTTCGCCGTCATGACCCGGAACGCGCCGCATATTTTGTTATTGGACGAACCGACAAATCATCTGGATATTGACGCGCGCGATGCATTGATCGAAGCCATTAATGACTATAAAGGCGCCGTTATTTTAATTACGCATGATCCGCATTTAATCGAGCTGACAGCCGACAGATTATGGTTAATCGACAACGGGCGCTGCACGGCCTATGACGGAGATCTGGAGGATTACAGAAATCTGCTGGCTCAGAAAGCACGTATTCAGGCTGCCGGGAAAAATAACGAAAAAGCCGAAAAAAATACTCTTTCACGCAAGGACGAACGGCGGGAAGCTGCCGAAAAACGTCAATTATCGGCTCCTGTCCGTAAAAAAATCAAAGAAACGGAAGACGTTTTGGCTCGCCTCGGCGAACAAAAAGAAAAAATCGAATCCATGCTGGAAGACCCCGGCCTTTACATGATCGGATTAAATGCCGCAAAAGTCAAAAACCTGCAAATTTCTTTGGCACAGATAAACGAACAAATTGAGGCCGCCGAACAACAATGGCTGGAATTGTCCGAAAAACTGGAAAGCCTTTCCTGAATTACTGACGAATACCTTTTATATCGGCATCGCCAATCAGACTTGATACGGAAAAGCTTGAATAACGTTTCTGTCAGTTTTCAACCGCCTGAATCAATCCCGTATCCTGATTCGGCGACATTCCTTCATTTGTCTGAAAAACGGCGGAGTCCGTTTGTTGTGTTGTCTGAGTTGTTTGCGTCGTTTTTTCTTTTTCCAAAACTTTTAACGACACATACACCGTCTGATCCGAATATGTTGTGCGGCACCAGCCGTCCTTAACTTCGCAGCTCAGCCGGATACCTTTGGACAATTGTCCCAGAATTTTTCCGTTCGGTGCCTCACGGTAATTGGCCGTTCTGGTAACGACATAAGAGTCCTGAGAATTTGAAAGCAATACAAGGATAACAACCACAAAAAGAACAATTGTTCCCAAACAGCTGCCCGGTTTTCTTTTACAACCGCAAAACGGGCAGGCATCGGCATCAGAACTTCTCATATTGCCGCAATCGGGACATTTTATCAGCATTTGTTTTCTCCGTTATTTTGAATCAGCAAAAACAGCCTTGAACGCTTTGATGTCTTTAAAGAACATAAAACTTTTTCATTCGCATTAAAAGGCATTTCACTGCCTTCCCTGTTCTTTTTGTATTTACGTAAAATCAGCTTTTTTTCTTTTCCCAAAGGAATTGAAAACTTTTCGCGCACATTCCAATCGGGTTTCCAGCTGCCCGTATAATGATGAACGGCATAAGCTTTATCGTTATCCGTACAAAAGCAGGTATACGGATAAATATAAGCATTTTCCATGATTTTTACACGGTCTTTGGTGACAAAAACGTCTTCAATGCCGTATTTTTCTTTAAACACTTTGGCAAAATACATCGGGTTGGTCGTTAAATTAAAACTGCCGTCCGGACGGATAAAATCAATATGATCATATTCGGCAAACAGGTCTTTGACAATTTGATGTTGCGGCAAAGATCCGATCAAAGCCGGAGAAATACTGCGACACGAACCGCATTTCTGAGAACCGATAAAAAAATCAAAATTCATAAAATCGTCCAAAGGCTTTCTGATTTCTTCATCCGTATCGAAATAAACGCCGCCTTCGGTCAGCAAAGCATACAAACGTACATAATCGGACACAAAAGCCCATTTTTTTGCCGAAACGGCTTGTTTTAAATAGCGGTTATCAAATTTTTCCAAATCCGCATCATTCCATTCGCGTATTTCATAATCGGGCAGAATTTTTTTCCAGCTTTCAATA
Source organism: uncultured Alphaproteobacteria bacterium (assembly GCA_944393745.1). Taxonomy (GTDB): domain Bacteria; phylum Pseudomonadota; class Alphaproteobacteria; order CAAGCB01; family CAG-977; genus UBA11549. The sequence continues at coordinate 74,818 of CALYBD010000004.1, forward strand.
CATTTCGTTTCCACTTCGCCTTTGGGCATCGGTCCGAACCAACAGTAATGAATTTTTTTCGGGATCATTGATTTTCTCCCACCGTTTCAACAATTAATTGACGCCATTTTTCAATCACTTTTTCAGGTGCGTACGGTTCCATGTCTTTTGCCGCATTGCGTCCGAACGTCATACGCAGTTCCTGATCATTCATCAACCGGCGAAGCTTTTGCGTAAAATCGTCCGGATCCGTTGCCAAAAAACCGTTATGACCGTCAATAATCAGCTCGTTGACAGACGGCGCGTCGGCAAACCCCAAACTGGGTAATCCGCAAGCCATTCCGTCAGCCAAAGCCAGAGAAAATCCTTCGTGCGCAGACGGAAAAGCATGAATATCCGCCTGCCGATAGACTTCCTGAATATTGGAATGATAGCCTTTGATAAACACATGATCCTGCGCCCCGTACCGCGCCGCCAGTTCCATTAACTCGCGTTCATACGCAGGATATTTGCGCATTCCCCAAAATTCCAGCTGCCAATCCGGAAAGTCTTTGAACAAACGCCCGAAAGCTTCAACCAGCAAATGATGCCGCTTACCCGCTTTTTCAACTCTGGCCACATAAATGATCTTTTTCTTTTCGACCGACAGATCCGCACGTTCCGCCTGCGGAATTTGAACAACTTCATTGGGAATGGTCACGACACGTTTCGGTGTGCAAAAATCCGCAATCGTTTTCTCATACGATGTCATTAACACGTGAAAAGCCGCCGCCCTGTTCATCACATCGCGATAAACCGATCGCATATAAGGCTTTTTCTTCATCAGATTTCCCAACATGATCGGCGGATAGCCGTGCATCATCATAATCACCGGAACATGATGATTCTGTTTATAAAGCACATTGACCAAATCAACCATAAAATAGCAAATGATCACATCCGGTTTTTCTTCGGCAATGGCTTTTTTAAAGCGCGCAGTCGGCCGTCCCAGCTTGCCGCGCAAAAAACGATAAAGATTCAAGAAAGGATTTTTTGTCTTTGCATTCAGATTGATAAAGTGAATGCCCTCGTCCAACGTAACGCCGCTGCCTTGTTTTTTATACGTATCACAAACAACCGTGACTTCAAATCCGATCCGGTGCAACGAATTGACAAACTGAGCCAAAAATTTTGTATTCAAGACATTTCTGTCTTTAACAATCATTACTTTCATGTTGCGACCTTTCGCAAGACGACAAAAACCGCTTTTATTTTTCATCTTTTAGAGTAATTTATGTAAAAGATCAAATTAAAACAAAAGGACGGCAAATGAATGTATTGGTAACGGGCGGAGCGGGATTTATCGGATCACATACGGTCGACAAACTGACGGACGCGGGATTTAATGTTATCGTCATTGACAGGAACAAACCGAAATACGCCAATGACAGCGCCGTGTATTACCAATCGGATTTAAACGATCCCGATATAGAAGAGATTTTTGAAAAACATTCTTTCGATTACGTGATCCATCTGGCCGCGCAAGCCTCCGTTGCCGTATCGGTCGAAGATCCCGTTCATGATGCGTTGGACAACGTGATGGCTTCCGTTCGTCTCATTGAACTTTGTAAAAAATATCATGTCAAAAAAATCGTTGTTTCTTCCAGTGCCGCTTTATATGCCACGCCTCAATATCTGCCGGTTGACGAAAAACACCCCGTCAGCTTCCTGTCGCCCTACGCCGTTTCAAAACACACCATGGAAGAATACGTCAAATTATCCGGACTGGATTATATTATTTTCCGTTATGCCAACGTGTACGGTCCCAGACAGGATCCCCACGGAGAAGCCGGTGTCGTTTCCATTTTTATTGAAAAAATGATCAAAAACCTGCCTTTGGAAATACACGGAGACGGCAAACAAACCCGCGATTTCGTTTTCGTAAAAGATGTTGCCGAAATGAATTGTCGCGCTTTGACGGAACAAGGCAAAAACACAACGCTGAATGTGTCCACCAACTCTGAAACAAGTATCAATGACTTGTTTGCTTTGATTGCCAAGCATACGAACTACGGTCTTGCGCCGCGTCAGGCTCCCGAAAGAAAAGGCGATATCAAACACAGCGTTTTAAACAACCGGCTGGCAACAGAAACGCTGAATTTTACACCTCTTACCCCTTTAGAAGAAGGTTTGACCGAAACGATTTCCTTTTTTCAAAAACATCCCTTCTGATCTTTTGGCGATATTGTACTAAATTCCTGTTGCATGCGGATTTATTCTCTTTAAAATACTTAAATTGGAATCATTTTAAAGAAGGTAAATTCTCATGAATATTCTTATTATCGGCGGGGGTGCCGGCGGATCAAGTTGCGCCGCCAGATTAAGACGTCTGGACAATTCGGCTGACATCATCATTTTAGAGAAAACAAAAGAAACTTCGATTGCCAGCTGCGGTCTGCCTTACTATATTGGGAACGTGATCGCCGACCGCGGGAAAATGCAGGTGGCTTCTGCCGAATTATTTGACAAGCTGTTCGACATTCAGATTAAAACCGGTTGCGAAGTCACGGCGGTTAATCCCGAAAAAAAGACCGTGACAACGGCGCAAGGCGAAGAATATTCATATGACAAACTGGTCATTGCCAGCGGCGCAAAGCCGTTCGTTCCGCCCGTCAACGGATTGGAAAAGTTGCCTTATTTTGTTGTCAAGCACTTATCCGATGCCGACGAGATCAAAGAATTCATCAAAAACAACGCGATTAAAGACGCTGTCGTTGTCGGCGGCGGTTTTATCGGCGTGGAAGTCGCCGAAAACCTGAATCACTTGGGAATCAAGACGTCATTGGTCGAATTGGCGGACCAAATTCTGATGCCTTTGGATAACGACATGGTTCGTCCCGTTCAGAAAAAGATGAAAGACAACGGCATAGAGCTGTATCTGGCGGACGGTTTAAAAGAAATCACCGAGGACGGCTTGATCTTAAATTCGGGAAAAACGGTTAAAGCCGGAATGATTGTCCTGGCGATCGGCGTTCGTCCCGACACCGACTTTTTAAAACAAAGCGGGATAAAATTGACCGAACGCGGTTCGATTTTGACCAATGAGTTTATGCAAACCAATTTTGACGATATTTATGCGTGCGGTGATAATGTCGCCGTCAAGGATTTCGTTTCAAATCAAACGGTGATGATTGCTCTGGCCGGCCCCGCCAACCGTCAGGGAAGACTGATCGCCGATCATATCGCGGGCAAGCCCTACCCTTATACGGCGACACAGGGGACGGGCATTGTGAAGGTCTTCGATTTAACCGCGGCCTTTACTGGCAACAATGAAAAGCAGTTGCAACGCGCAAACATTCCTTATGAAAAAATGGTAATCACCGCGGCGTCTCATGCCGGATACTATCCCGATGCGCAGGAGTTGACCTTAAAGGTATTATATAACAAAGAAGGCAAAATTCTCGGGGCTCAGGCTGTCGGGACGCAAGGCGTGGACAAACGGATTGACGTTATCGCCACCGTGATGCGTTTAAACGGCACGACCAAAGATCTGCGTGATGCGGAATTGTGTTATGCCCCGCCCTACTCTTCGGCGAAAGATCCCGTTAACATCATGGGCATGGCGATTGAAAACGTGCGAGACGGTCTGGTCGATCCGTATTTCGGAACGGATTTTAAAGACATGTTTGTTTTAGACGTCCGTCCGCCCGAAATGTATCAGGCCGAACATATTGACGGCGCGGTGAACATTCCGGGGGCTCAAGTCAGAAAACGCTTAAACGAACTGCCCAAAGACAAAACCATCATGGTTCATTGCGTCAAAGGCTATACCAGTTATGTCGTGGCGCGTATTTTAATGCAAAACGGCTTTAAAAACGTCCTCAGTTATGCCGGCGGCTGGTCTTACTATAAAAAACAAAAATAAAGGATACCGTTATGGCAGATGAGTTTTACAAAAACCAGGTCGAATTGAAAGACGTTCCCGAAGACGCCATCATCGTTGACGTCAGAAACGGAAACGAACATTCGGATATGGCATTAAAACGCAGACATTACTTTGTCGAATTGCCGCGTTTCGATGCCGCGGAGTTCATTAAAGCGCACGGATTAAAGGAAGAACCCGTCTATGTTTTGTGTCAAAGCGGGAAAAGAGCTTCCGTCGCGGCTCAAAAACTCGAGGACGCCGGCTATAAAAACATCGCCATTATCAAAGGCGGCATGAATGCTTTACTCGATAATAAAGAAGTCGTCTCAAAGCGTTCCGTCATATCCATTGAACGCCAAGTCCGCCTGATCGCGGGATCTTTGGTATTAATCGGCAGTGTTCTGTCTTTAACCGTAACGCCTTTGGGATCCGTTTTATCCGGATTGGTCGGTTGCGGATTGGTTTACGCCGGACTGACAAATTCTTGCGGTATGGCGGTCGTTTTATCCAAAATGCCTTGGAACAAATAAAAAAAGCACCGCAAGGTGCTTTTTTTTCATCTTACAGACTTTTTCCTTTATTTTTCATCAGTCCTGTTTGAACAACACGAGAAACGCCGTTCTTTTCGCTTGAAACGCGTGCCAGCTTTTGCATCAGACCTTGCGGTTTGTTTTCACGATCGGTTAAGGCCTTCACAATGCTTTTTTTGCTTTGATCCGACAATCCGGGAACGGCGTTGACGAAATCTTGCGCATTCCCGAAGATATCCTTTTGATAAACGGCTTTAACCGCGTCCGGATTTTGATTAAAATCGACTTTAATCCCTTCGCTTTGCGCATAATACTGCGTTTGCCCTTCGATAAAAATCGTCATCATTTTTCTGGCCGCGGCCTGCTTGTCGGCAAGATCAACCGGAGGCGCATTAACAAATGATGTTAAAGAGGCATATTGATCGGCACCGAGATTCCCCAGTTTTTCAAAATCCTTCAAAGTATGACTTTTAAGTTTATCGTCCAAAGGAAAAGACGTTAAAAGCATCAATCCTCCGGCCATTGCGGCGGATTCGGCCAAGACGGATTCTTCAAAAGTCATCGTGTTTTTCCGGAACGGTTCGTTTTTGGGTCTGGATCTGGAATCTTCGGGTTCCGTTTTCATATGAGTCCGCTGATTGGCGTGCAGAAATTCATGCGTCACGATATTGACCAAATAAACGCTTGCCCTTTGTTCACCCAAAGCATCAACGGTGTCTTGCACGAAATTGGAATTGATATACACTTCTCCGCGCGCGTTTTCATACGTTTTATCCCCGTCCAGCGCCGATATCAATCCGCAATGCCCGCCTTTGACTTTTCCGGCGATGCCGACATAAGCTTTTTCAACGGCAAACGTATGATTTTTTTTAGCCTCGGCATAAGCGCTTTGCGAAATCGCGTCCTTATAGTTCGCTCCGGCCAAGACTTTTTTGCCCAGATCCGAAGACATCAACAACTTGATGCTGTTATTCAACACCCGATTTAAAACCGGATCCTTGACTTCCCTTGCGGCAAAAAGCTTTTGTTTTTCTTCTTCGGACAGTTTCATCAAAAACACTCTTGTCTGTTTATCCTTTTATTTTTACGCTATCATACTCCAAACACACGGGATGTGTCAAAACGCCCCGACATGACAGGAGAAAAATCACATGGCTTACCTGATCGCCGTTGCCAAAGAAGAAGACGCCGAAGACATCGCGGCTTTGGCAAAACAAAGCGGAGAGCTTCATCAACAAAAGGAACCGAGCGTTTTTAAAAAGTGTTCGTCCGACAACAACGCCGACTACATCAAAAAAGCCATTAACGACGAATATGCCGAAGTCTTCAAGGCTTGCGATGGAAACAACAGGATTGTCGGTTATTTGACTTTATATTTGCACGATTGCCCCACGGAATTCTTCGTCTATCCCGATTTCGGATATATCGGGGATTTGTGCGTCGATCAAAATCATCGTCATCAAGGGATCGCTCAAGCTTTGATCGCGCGGGCGGAAGAATATCTGATTTCCAAAAATATCAGATCCGTAGAATTGGACGTTTTCACCTTTAACACTCCGGCCGATCAATTATATGACAAAATCGGATATAAAAATCTGAAATGCAGAAAAAGAAAACTGCTTTAAAACGCGCATTAAAAAAGAAAAGCGTTTTCTTCCATTTTCAAATTCAAACTGTCCAGTCCCGCATCAATTGATCGTCCGCATTCCACGTCTTTTGCCAAACAATAAAGAATGTCGTAGAGGGCATACCCATAAACAGCTTGCCTGTCCGTTTTTATTTCCGATATTTTCTCATATTCGGAAATCACGCTAAAAACGGTTTTTTGATTATATTGAACACCGACCTTTATAAAATCGTATTCTCTCGCGCACAGTCCGCAATCGCCGAAATCATAAATACCGGCGATTTCATTTTTAACAAAATCAAACGCTATGTTTTTCGGCTGAATGTCAAAATGCCCGAAAACTTTTTCGCTTTGTTCAAACGGATTAACGCCCTCATCTTCAAATTTCGAGATAAAGCCGATTTGCTTGCCGGTCATTCTTTTATCCGAAGACAAAATCCCCTTTATTTTTGAAGCGGAATAATAACGGTTTATCCCCCGTAAAAGAGGGATATCGATCGCTTTCCTTATTTGCGGCGTTAAAGAATGAAGTTCGTAGATAAACCGCGCAATCTCTTTGCAAAATGTTTGCTGTTTTTCAAGATCCAACAAATCATATTGACGTTGAAACAGCGGTTGTCCGCGTATCAATCTATGGCAGGAAAAAACAAAATCTTCCTTATAAAGGATCGTTTCGGGAATTTTAATCGTCACTTGTCCCCGAAGAAAAGACAAAATCGCGTTTTCGTTTTCTATTTTTTTTAATTTTTCTAAATCCTTCGGAAATTTTACAATGATACTGTCGTCAATCAAATACGCAAACGTGTTGCAGGCTTGCGGACAGCGGACGATCGTTTTGATTTTTCCGATATTGCGAGTCAAAATATCTTTGATAAAAGAAAGATCTTGCGCCTGCCCTTCCGAAATAAAATGCACGATATTCCCCGTTTTGACTTTATCTTAAAACCAAACCGATACCGACAATGATCACTGTAAAAGAGATCAATTTTTTGATCATTTCCCGTGTGTCGAGATTTTCTTTAAATTGGTCTCCGAACAGCTTGTAAAGCAAAAAGCCCGACATCAGCGTGAATATGCTTTGAGAAGCGTTAACGGACTTGATCATCAACACCGGCAAATGCGCCAAAGCCACCGTTTCAAAAAAAGTGCCGCCTTGATTCAGCAGTTCGTTAAACAAAAACAGTTTGATTTTCTTCTTATATGCGGGAAAGCACGACACAATATCGGCACGACTTTGAGGAAAAAGCAAAAACAACAGACTGATTGTCGTGGCAAAAAGAGACACCCAAAACAAAACCGTGACAAAATCAATATTTTGCAACGAATATTTTGATAAAACAGTAGATAAAGATAACAACACCGACACAATCAGCATCAAAAAAAAGGCGCTGTTCAATTTGCATTTTTTCAGATCAAAATTCAAAAAAAAGCCGGACGAAACGATCAAAGCAAACCCCGCGTATTGCCAAAAGCTTAATTTTTCATCAACAATGAAATAAGCCAAAACCGGAACGGCGATTTTGCCCAAAGAAAACAACGCGACAACGATTGACGTATCGATATTGCGCAACGCCAGATAATACGGAATTTGATAAAACACTTCGATACAGGCGATCACGAACAACACCGTCAAAACTTCCAAAGACGGCAGAACAGGGGTTCCGAATAAAAATAAAAACGGAATAATCAGGATATTGCTGATTGTGGCATAAAAGACGAGAGAAGGGATTTTTTTAAAGACGTTATTGGAAAGATGCGCATCAACAATACAAGATAAAGCGTGTACGGCCGGAGACAGAAAAGCGATAAAAACATACATCGAACGCCTCTAAAATTTAAAGAATAAGACTGTTTTTAACATAGACGGATATATTCCGGCGGAATAACGCCGCCTTTAACGATCAGCAAATAATAACGGACAAAAGAAAAACGCCAGCCTTTTTGATCGTTACAGATGCTCCAGTCAATCGGAGAAAAATCCATTTCCGCGACAGAATTCAATTTTTGCAAGACTTCATCACAACCGAAGTCATCTTGCACATGCGGCAGATCCAAAACGGAAGGACTGACATAAACCGCTTCCAACAACGCGTCTTGATTCAAAGCGTCCACATCAATCGCGAACATATCCGCGCTTTCCACAAACCCCTTTAAAGATAAGCTGTGTTCCGTCCACTTAATTGGTTCGCTGAAAGCTCTGATCCCCCTGCTTCGCCCCTTAAAACAGCTTTCCATCCACCGAACGATCCCCGAATGCGTTGTCTGTCCGGAACGCTTGTAATAATAACGCAAATCGGCATTCGGATTTTCGGATAAGGATAAAATCCCTTCCGTTAAAGCGGTGTTTCCTTTGGTAATGTAATGGTACAGTTTCATCGTGTGCTCTTTTTTCTATTTGATATAAACAATATAAACAAAAAAAAGATCGAAAATAAAGTCTTCAAAAATCTTTTATTTACGATACAGGTTTTCTTATTGATTAAAAGACAATAATCATCAAAAAACAGTTCAAAAGCTCTTTTCTTTTGTTATATATTCAGGCGGAATATATCCGTCTTTTAAAACAACAAAATAATGCCTGAAAAAGATGTTGGTTATTTCTTCTTCCGTTTTATAGGGTGAAAAATCCAACGCGGAATAATCTATTTCGATGATGTCCACTTTTTTGAATTCCTCGATATAGCCTCCGTTTCCCGATTTTGTTTTTTCATAAACACTTTCGACCAGATCATTTTCAAACAACGCATCGACATCAAAAGAAAACAAATCCGCTTCGTCTGCGGCAACGATTTTGCCATTGAGTTTCAACGGTTCCGTGAAACACGCGACAGAGCGGCTACGACCGTAAAAAGTACCGTCCAACCATTTTATAATCGTTTCGGGATTTTCCGATTTCGCCCTTGAGGCATAGTGAAACAAATATTCCGGCAGCAAGGAAACCGACAATATCCCCTTTTCAAGACAAGAATTTCCCTTCGGGGAATAGTGATAAAGCTTCATTGAAATCCTTTTGAAATTATATGTTCTACGAAATAAAAGATAATGTAAAATATACTTTTTTTATACGAAAAAAGCACCTCGACGGGTGCTTTTTAATCAACGGTGCGCGATACTGTGCAAATATCGGAGCAATGACTGAAATGATTTCAAATATTTAGGAAGAAAAATTGAGTTTTTTAATAATTATTACAAAGTTTTATCCTCGTTACTTTCTCCAATCAAAGCGGCTAAAAGTAAAATCAACCAAATGACTGGAATCCAACCAAGAAACAAATTCACTTTATATATTTTAATGAAATTTTTATTATCAGAAGCAATTTTTGCAGGCAACATATAAATAAAGAACACAAACCAAATAACAAAGAAAAGCATTACAAAGAAAATCATATAATTTTCCATATAAATAAGTGTATTATCTTCACTTAATGCCTTCTTTATAACATAACCTGAACCATTTTCTGTTTTTATTTCCACCCATTTGCCATCATCTTTGATAGAAACAATAGTATCCCCTTTTGTTAATTTTCTAATTATTTGACAGTTTGTTCCAGCACATGAACGGACATTTAATACAGGAGCATCAACAATATAACTCTCTGCATACGTTGTTCGACAAGCCGTTATAATTAAAAAGAAAATAATTAATTTTAAATATCTCATCACAAATCCCGATCAATTAGCAAAAATCATCAAATCTAAAATCGTGCCAATCGGACTCTCCGAAAGGCTTGGAATACATATAAAAAAAGCACCTTTTAACGGTGCCTTCTTAAAATGGTGCGCAATACTGTACAATTATCGGACTAAAAATTATAAAGAGTACAAGAAATTGGGATATAAGCTAGAGTTGCTTTTTAACAGTAACGTTTATAATCAGAAATTCAAAGCTTAGTTGATTTTTGTTAATTTGTATCTTAATGTTATCTAAAATAACTTAATTTTGAGGTCGTCATGAAAAAATATATTTTATTTACATTTCTTATTTTATTAGGATGTAGTCAAATACCTTCTATGAATGTTTTGCCAACACCTAGAGAACATAATGAAAATTGTATGGATATGAGACGTTTTAAAGTTTTTCAAGTTTTTGAAGATTCCTATGCTTTAGCAGATGCTTGCACAGCATCATATGATGAAGATTTTTGCATTGGAGCTGTTGTTTTATTAACACCACAAAGAAATGTAGAATATTATGATGATATGTATGTTTCTGTCCCCTCAAATAAATGTGCAGTTCAAGATGGTGTTTTCAAGTATGAAACTAAGAATAAAACATATAAAACTGTTCCTGTAGTAGCTTTTGAATACGAGTTTGAGGCATCGTCAGAAGATGAAAAAATAGAACGCTTTCGTAATGACATGGAAGATGGACGATTTGAATGTAAGTTATCTGTAATCAATAATAAAAAGCAAAATACAAAATCTAATATAGATAAATGTGATTGCATGATTGATTTTATAACAAATGAAATTCTTAATATAAAAGATAAAGATTTTTCTGAAGCAGAAAAAGATACCATTACAAAGGAATTATATAAAAAAATGGAAAAGAAATGCGGTAAAATACCTGATTTTATGAAGAAATAAAGATGTTTTCAGACTATGATTGATACTAACGAAGACTATAACGAAGAAAAACAATGTATTTATAAGGATGAAACATACATTGTAAGAGATAATGGTGCCGTTTTAAGACTTCCGAAAAATCCTAATAAAGTTCGTCCATTAGATAATAAGTGGACTTTTGGAATCCAAGGAGATAAAGGGTATTCATATATAGCTGGTGTACAAGTTCATAGGATAGTGGCTACAGCATTTCATGGAGAAGCACCATCTTCGCAACATATTGTTGATCATATAGATACTAATAGGCAAAATAATCGCCCTGAAAATTTACATTGGGTAACTAAACTGGAAAATGTACTTAATAATCCAATAACACGTAAGAGAGTTATTGCCATTTGTGGTAGTATTGAAGCATTTTTGAAAAATCCCTCACTGCTAGGTGAAAGTGCTTTAGATAAAAATTTTTCGTGGATGCGAAGGGTTACCGCAGAAGAAGCAAAAATTAGTAGAGAAAGACTTGAAGAATGGGCAAAGAATGATACTCCTCCATCTGGAGGTACATTAGGACAATGGATATATGAAAAACAAACTTTTGCATCAAAACAAGATGGTAAAAAATTACCAGACGAATACTATAATAATTACAGCGAAAATAACTACACTGAACCAGAATTTATAGATTCTTTAACTCCTTATGCTCGGCAGAAATATGACCGTTGGAGAACACCAACAGAATTTCCTTGCGTTCCAACAGAGGAAGAAGAAAAAACATTAGAGAACTATTTAAAAAAATTAAAACAGGGTTGTGTTTTTTCTAAAAATCAATATGGGGTATCTATTGTTGATAAAGCAGCATTTAATAAAGATAAAAATGCCTTAATTGTAAAAACATTTAATGATTCAAAGGAAAATGTAAAATCGGGAGGACATAATTCAAAAATAACTTTACAAAATGGATATTTTATACATGAAACAATAGGTTCATATTTTGATCCAGAAGGAGCTGAAAAATATTTTACTCTAGCTATAGGTGAAGAGTGGACCGGTGGAGATGTATTTGACGATTATTGTTAGAAATTTATCGGACGGGGATTTTATTTAACAAAACGCTTGATTTTCTTAGCCTTCGCACAAAAAGTCCGATAATTCATTCAAAAATGCTGTTTTCAAAACCACCAAAATCGGACTAATCCAAAGCCTTGATTTATATAGCAAAAAAGCACCTCAAAAGGTGCTACCTTAAAAATGGTGCCGCTGGACAGAATCGGACTGTCGACCCCTTCCTTACCAAGGAAGTGCTCTACCACTGAGCTACAGCGGCGGCGCAAGCGGAAAGATATAAGAATTATCTTTAACGTGCAAGCAAAAAATATTTTATTGATGCACTTATTTTCAAATCGGTTATTATTTTTCAAAATGTATCAAAGAGGTTATGAAAATGTCTGATTCTAAATCTCAACAGACCAAACAGGAAAAACAAGCCGAAATGTTGCGTCACAATCTGATCTTACGTAAAAAACAAATTGAAGAACGTAACCGCCTGAAAGAAAAAAAATCCGGCGAAAAACAACAAAATCCCGATACAAACGGGAAATAGCTTGCTCTGTTAGCCCGACTGGATTAAAAAGACTTAAACAAAAAAACTGTTAATTCCGTTCTGAAAGTAAACCATGGATCGTATTCGTATTATCGGCGGTGTTCCGTTAAACGGTAAAATTAAAATCAGCGGCGCAAAAAATGCCGCTTTGCCTTTAATGGCGGCAAGTCTGTTATCCGATGAAACTTTAACGTTAACAAATCTGCCCCACTTGGCCGATATTATGACCATGACGAATCTTTTGGCTCAACACGGTGTCAAATTGACTTTGACGGATTTAGACGGCGGCGCTTTGTGTTTTGACGCGTCCAATGTTTTTAATTTAAAAGCCCCTTACGAAATCGTCAGAAAAATGCGGGCGTCCATATTGGTCTTAGGTCCTCTTTTGGCTCGTTTCGGCAAAGCAAAAGTTTCTTTGCCCGGCGGTTGTGCCATCGGAACGCGTCCGGTTGATCTGCACTTGTCCGCTTTGGAAAAAATGGGTGCGGAAATTAAAATCAAAGAAGGCTATGTCATTGCCTTTACAAACGGAAAGCGCCTGCAGGGAACGGATATTCTGTTTCCGAAAGTCACGGTCGGCGGAACCGAAAACATTTTAATGGCGGCAACGCTGGCCGAAGGCAAAACCGTTATCAGAAATGCCGCCCGGGAGCCCGAAATTACCGATTTGGCCGAATGCCTGATCAAAATGGGCGCCAATATTCAGGGATTAGGAACGGATACACTGGTTATCGAAGGCGTTGACAGACTGCATTCGGCCGTTCACAAAGTCATTGCAGACAGAATTGAAGCCGCGTCTTATGCCATTGCGGCAGCCATTACGCGCGGAAAAATCGAAATAACCGATGTTCCGCTGAATATTATGGCCGCCGTTGCACACGTTCTGACAGACATCGGCGTTACGATTACGGAAACGGAAAACGGTTTTATTTCAGATGCCTGTGATGCTTATTTGATCGGAACGGACGTCATGACCGAACCTTATCCCGGTTTTCCGACAGACGTTCAGGCGCAGCTGACGGCTTTGCTGGCAACGGTCAGCGGTGCTTCGCTGATTACGGAATCCATCTTTGAAAACCGTTTTATGCATGTTCCCGAACTGGCGCGTATGGGAGCCAATATCAATGTCCACGGTGTTTCTTCGGCCATTGTGCGCGGCGTGCGCCAATTATCGGGCGCCGAAGTCATGGCAACGGATTTAAGGGCGTCCATGTGTTTGGTGTTGGCAGGACTGGCCGCACAAGGGGAAACAATCATCAACCGCGTTTACCATTTGGACAGAGGCTATGAACATTTGGAAGAAAAACTGTCTTCCTGCGGGGCGCGCATTGAACGCCTGCACGGGGAATAAATCATGCAAAAACTGATTATTGCTCTGCCCAAAGGACGGATTTTAGAAGAAACAATCCCCTATTTTAACCGTGTCGGCATAAAACCCGAAGAGGCTTTTTTTGACAAAGATTCCCGTTTATTGCGCTTTAAAACAAATCTGGACAATATCGAACTGATCCGCGTACGCAGTTTTGACGTTGCCACTTTTGTGGCTTTCGGCGCTGCGCAGTTGGGTGTGTGCGGCAATGATGTTTTGGCCGAATTTGATTATCCCGAAATTTATGCGCCGATAGATTTAAAAATCGGAAAATGCCGTATGTCCGCCGCCGCCCCCGAAGGATATACAAAAGACAACCTGGCTCGCGCCGGGCATGTCCGGGTTGCGACAAAATATCCGAACATTACAAAAAAATACTATCAATCCAAAGGTATTCAGGCCGAATGCGTCAAGCTGTCCGGCGCGATGGAATTGGCGCCGACCATCGGTCTGTGCCACAGAATTGTCGACGTGGTTTCTTCCGGTGCGACCTTAAAAGCCAACGGCCTGGTGGAAATAGATCATATTCTGGACGTTTCTGCCCGTCTGATCGTTAATCGGACGGCGTTTAAAACCAGAACCGCCGAATTAACCGACTGGCTGGATAAATTCAAAGGAGCTCTTGATGACTTTAACGCTTGATATTCGTGATTCGAACTTTGAACGGGATTTTGCGGCTTTTTTAAGCTCAAAGCGTGAAAATGCCGCCGATGTCAATGCCATTGTTGCGGAAATATTGGAAAACGTTCGTCTGAACGGCGACGAAGCCGTTTTGGAATATACGGACAAGCTGGATCATTTATCGTTAACCCGACAGACAATGCGGATCAGTGCCGAAGAAACGGCTCGGGCTGTCGCCGGGTGTGACAAAGACACGCTGGACGCGTTGTATCTGGCGGCGGAACGGATTGAGGCTTTTCATGAAAAACAGCTGCCCGAAAGCCATTTTTTCAATGATGAAACGGGTGCCTTGCTGGGGTGGCGTTGGACGCCCGTCATGGCGGCCGGGCTGTATGTTCCCGGCGGCACGGCGGCTTATCCGTCGTCGGTTTTAATGAATGCCATTCCCGCAAAAGTGGCCGGCGTGTCGCGAATTGTCATGGTTGTTCCGACACCGTCCGGACAGATCAATCCGCTGGTTTTGGCTGCGGCGGACTGTGTCGGTATAGAAGAAATCTACCGTATCGGCGGTGCACAGGCCATCGGCGCTTTGGCGTTCGGGACGCAAACCATCAAACCGGTTGATATGATCGTCGGGCCCGGAAATGCTTTTGTTGCCGCGGCCAAACGGCAGGTTTTCGGCCGTGTCGGCATTGATATGATTGCCGGACCGTCGGAAATTCTGGTTATTGCCGATAATTCGGCCAACCCCGAATGGGTGGCGGCCGATCTGTTGTCTCAGGCGGAACACGACATTTCCGCCCAGTCGATTTTAATCACCGACGATCCCGTTTTTGCGCGCAGCGTAACAGATGAAATAGAAAGACAGCTTAAACAGCTGAGCCGGGAAGAAATCGCCCGCAAAAGCTGGGAAGAAAACGGCGCCGTGATTCTTGTCGAAAATCTGAAAGATCAGTCCGGAGATTTAGCCGACAGAATAGCCCCCGAGCATTTGGAACTGTGCGTCCGGGACCCCGAAGAATTATGCAGACGCGTGCATCATGCCGGTTCCGTATTTTTGGGACATTACACTCCCGAAGCGATCGGAGACTATGTCGGCGGCCCGAATCATGTTTTGCCGACAGCCCGCAGTGCCCGTTTTTCATCAGGATTAGGCGTTCAGAATTTTATGAAAAGAACGACTTTTTTATCCTGCACGGATAAGACTTTGAAAGAAGTCGGACAAGCTGCCGTTTTATTGGCCAAAGCCGAAGGATTGACCGCCCATGCGGCTTCCGTCGGCAAACGCCTGGACGAATAACGTACGCTGAAAAGAAACTCCTTTATTAAGGATACGGCTTTATTTTTCATCGGATTTTTGGTATAATCCCGGCGGTTGTGGCACAAAGGAAAGGCGGAAAAATGGAAAATTTTATTCCCCGGAAGTATAACTACACGCTTGAAACGGGAATTATCGGCACGGACAATGAAAACCTTGCCAATATTTTCTATAATATTAACCGTATGGAATCAAAAGCTTCCTTTTTTTCGGACAACCGCGAAGATATGGACGATGCCTTAAGCGATGTTTTTTTCATGATTACGGATTCCACCGTTCATTTTAACCGTTTTATCAAAGAATTTGGGGAAAAACTGGATCCGGCAACGGTTTCCGGCATTACAGACGTCTTCGGCAAAGCTTTGGACACCGTTCGTTTTGATGAAACGCCGGATATTGCCCCGGAAACGATACATTCGGCCATTCGTTCGGCCTATGCGGACTTGCTGTCAACGGTTCAAAATCTGTGTCTTTTGGACGATCAGTCCGTCGGAAAAGTTTAATTTTGTTCTCGTAGCGGAGAGAAAAAATGAATCGTAATGAAGAAACGGCCTTGAAAAAAATCAATAAAATTTTAAACGAACTGGCAATGAGCTGCGATTCTGTCGACAGCTATCAGGTTCAATGCGATGAATATTTTAAAACGGCCGGCTTATCCGTCCCGCCTGCCGAATTAAAACGTCACTATACTCATTTCAGGGAAAAATACACCAATCACGAAAAACACGTCCGAGAAACGGCGACCGCTTTGGTGAAAAGAAATGAGAATGTACACGTTTCTTTAGAAATGAAAAAGCAACTGGGAATTAATGATATCGGCGAAAGCATTGCCGAAGGCCCGCATCTGACAATCTTGGACGGCGGCCCGGGAGCCGGCAAATCATTCAGTCTGGGCAAAGCCATGGACGCGATGGGAGCTCCTGTTATTTGTTTGGGCGCAACAAAATCCGCAGCAGCCGGTCTGTTCAAAGACATGGATGAAATTCGCAGCAATCATGTTAAAAAAAATGAACAAAACGTTCCGATTTTGGGCGGCATGACCGTTGAAAGTTTTCTGGCCCCTCAGACACCGGAAGAAAAAAAACAAAAAGCACAAATTGACGCTTGTTTTGCGATGACAAATCCGCCTCCTGTCTTTATGGTGGACGAAGCCGGGCTGCTGGGGCATAAGGAAATGGATCAGATTTTAAATTATGCCGCCGCCCAAGGGGTAAAAATTATTCTGGCCGGAGATTCTCAGCAAATCCCGCCGGAAAAAGGCGTTCCGTTCAAAATGTTAACGGAAAGCTTAAAAGACACGCCTGCCTATGTAAATGCGCCGTATGTGTTCAGACAGGGTGATTTTGTTGATAAAGCGATTACATCGGGTGTTTATCATGGATTTACTTCCGATCAAATGGATATTTCTCAGAAAGTTGCAGCCGAATTTATGACAGCGGCCTATGATGTCGGGGATCCGAAATTTTCAGATCGTTCTGTTGTTAATGACAAAGGCGAGAAGAAGGATTTTTCCTTTAAAGACTATATGACGGAAAAATATCCCGATCTGGATAAAAAAGAAGCGGTAGCCCGTTACGTTTCAGAATTAAATGACAAACGGGACGAATTTTTCGGCGGTTCCGAAGAAAAAATGCTGGACGCGTTGCAAACAGGCCCGAAAACCGACAACTATGACAAATACGTTTGTGCGGCATTAATCTGCCAATCAATCGGCGTCCGGGCGTATGAACTGCGCGGCATGATGAAAACGGAAGAAAATGTTACGGACAGTGTTGCCCGGGATTTTGCCGACAACTATATGCATTCTTTAAGGGAAGGCCAGATTCGTCGTCAGACAAAGGAAATGAAAACGGCCAAAGCGGAAAACCGTAAACCGAAAATTGTCGGTCCGGATTATGCCGACGGCCAGCTGGCCATTACGGCAACAAAAGAAGAAGCACGCGAATTAAACGACTCTATTCGCAAAGCTTTGGGCAAAGAAGGCGGCTTAACTGCCGGCGAACCGATTATTTTATCTGATGGAAAAAGGGTTTTGGCCTCTGCCGAACAAGCGCAAAATCCCCCGCCGGGTTTCAGTTATGCGTATGCTTTGGACGTTACGACAACACAGGGTATGTCTCAAAACGGCAAAGTCATTATGGTTGTTCAAAAAGAAACGCAAAACAATCTGCAAGGCGGTGAAATTTTGGTCGGCGCCACACGGCATAAGGGCAAATTTGAAATAAAATTGTCCGCAGATGCCGACAAAGGCTTATTGTTTGCCAATTCAGCCAATCAGTTTGCTTCGGCGCGTCTTTCAAAAGATCCGTTTGATCCGCTTTTATATCTTGCGGCCAAAGGTGCCCGGGAAAAAATCCCCGAAAAACAAAAAGCAGCAGATGAAAACAGAAAACAATCCGTAAAAGGATTGCATTCTCAAATTCAACGGAAAGCAAAGCAAGTCGATCCCGGCATTAAACAACAGCTTGAAAAAAGGCAGCTTACTCTTTAAAAAGCGTTGTTTTTCCTCTCCGACCGGACAGATAAAAAACGGTCATGCAGGATCATTTTTTGTGACAGAATAACGTGATGCATTTTGTAACGTTCGGATTGTATACGATTTCCGATCCGTTTGATTTATTAGAATTTGGGGTACTCTTTTTTTAAAAGCGCCTCAGTAACCGCCCGATTTATTTGTTTGCGCCGAACCGTTATTCTTTTCCTTTTGTCACCGTTTGTCGAACAATATCCTATTGATCGTCCGGAACGGGAATTTTTCAATGCAACCCTTTTATATGCTGTTTGAGAATATTTTTTAATTTATGTTGATTAAATCCTTTCTGATAAGAAAAAATTTTGTCAAAAAAGCTTTTTTTATCATTTATTTTTTATTGTCATTCCATGTTAATTTTTTATCAGCAAAAGGCCGGCTTAAAATCCTTTAAACGGTAGAGGACAATACCGTTTGCTTATTTTTTCAAGCTAATATTATGGATAAAAATTTTTCTTCTGTTTTTTTATTTAATTAAAAACAAACAAAAAAGTTTTTTATAATCAATCTATATTTTTTATTAAACAAAAAATCGCATTCAAGTTTAAATATAAAATATTAACTTAAAACTAATACTCTTTCATAAATTATTACTTTTCGTAAATTATCGAAATTTTTTATAAAAAATTCCCATAATTTTATTTTATTTTTTTTTTTTTTTTTCTGTATTGATTTGCTATATAAAAAATTTTAAAATAAAGTTGCTTTATG
>CALYBD010000005.1 GCA_944393745.1 uncultured Alphaproteobacteria bacterium
TAAATTCATTATACGTTTAAATGCTCGATTAAAAGACGATCTTAAAAATGATACTTTTTAACTGGGTTGATCCGCCCATAAAGAGCAGAATTGGCGTATAATTTTTCAGTCGCCACACACAAGGCGACTATTACGACAGGGTTTCTGACGCCCTGCACCCGTTTTGTTTACGAATGCCCGTTCAGCATATCAAAGCAATTATAAAAAAGACAGCAGAAAATCAGACATTGAAAAAAAAATGAATCCACGACGACACTTTCAAAGTCATTGAATGTTTTTTGCATGCGGTCTTCCCTTTTTAATCCCGATCATGCGGATCCAGTCTGCCGTCCAAAAGACCGGTAACTTTAAGGCTTTAGTCTGCCGGATGCTGCGTCATGATCGCGGTGTTGATAATGATGCAGCATCCTTTTTATCGCAGGCAGTCAGCGTTGGAAATGTAAGTATCCTCAAAAACAACTTCATCAACTGTTTTCTCAGGATAAAGAATAAAGCCTGAAAAAACTGTGTCGTAAGACACACAAAATAAATTTTTTATAAAAAAATGCTTTTTTTTGTTTTAATCCTTTCTTTTCTGCGATTTTTCGGTTTGTTTTTTTTTCGTCACAGGCCGGTTTCCGATAAAAAAGCGTTTTTAACCGTTGAGCTTGCCGGATAATGAACGGCTTCGTTACGTATGAGATCAATTAAAAACAGTTTTCTCCGGAAAGAAAATCAATTTTTCTGTTTGGAAAATCTATGCTCTGTTAATCGGAAACGAACGAATATAAAAGACGATGCGATGAAAAGTTGAATTTTTCCGAATCAAAGCAATCGTTCAGCCTTGTATTCGGCGTTGTTTCGTTTTATATTAAACCCTGTTGTTGGGCTGTTATCAAAGCGGCCATTCTGCTGTTGACGTTTAAACGCAGATATAATCCGCCCAGGTGCAGCTTGATCGTAGAAACAGACAATCCCATTTTATAGGCGATTTCTTTGTTTTTATATCCCTGCGCCAGATAGAACAGAACTTCTTTTTGTTTCGGGGTAAGGGTTTCTTTGCGTGATTTTATTTTGTTTGTCGGCATGTTGTTTTTCATGCGATTCTCCTGCTTTTGTAAAAAACATAGTTAATAATAGTATAAAACAAAAGCATTGTCCACAATCTTTGATTGTAAAATTGCAAAAAATCATTTTTTTAAAAAACGAACGCATAGTTACGCGCAAAAGTCGTTTGTTTTTTGTTCGAAAAGACCTTTTACCAAACGGACGTATATTTGTCGGACGAAAAAAATTTTTAAGGACGTGCGGCATGCGGTTTTTATCCGAAAGCAGCAAGACAATATCTTTGAATATTTTTATAGGCGGTCAGTTTTGTATTGTTGACTTAAGATGTATCTGAAAGCGCGTTTTTTTGTTCAAGTAAGGAACATTTTCCGTATTTTTGATGATTTCATACCCTTTTTCCGGTATGCCGTTTAAGATCGACCGCGTCGACACGGCGAACGGCTTTTCATAATTTGTCGGAATAAAACAGTTATCTGTAAAATACGCAGGAATTATCGTATTTTTTGAAACGTTCCGATATGGACTTCAACGGCATAAAGTTTAAATGTTTCCGTTTAGGACGTTCCATGCCCGGCCGATTCAACCGGTTCGCGTTTGGGATTTAGATATTTATCCGTACCTGTTTACTTATGAACAACGGTAAACAGGCGGCCTTTTTACAATTCGTTATGTTTGAAATGATCAGAAACTTTTTTTGCTGCCGATAATAATGCGCCGGGAATCTCGTGTCTGCGAAAACGGCGGATTCGTGCAAATCTGCTTCTTTTTTTTATTTTCAGCGATAAGGGGGCTGCAAAACAACCTGTATATCCTTTCGGCGTTTCTGTCATTTCATGGGCGCTTTTTTGGTAAAGACATATCCTTTTGTCCGCTGTAATGTGTACAAATCAGTTTTTTTTAAGCTTCAGACGGAGAAAGTTTTTGATAAAATATTCAAGCAAAAGCAGAAGAATCTTTTTCCGTCCGCGTTTCGCCCGCGGCATAACGTCTTTTCTTGTCATGCCGCATTCCTGCAGGGGCGGAGTTGTTTTTTTTGAAAAAGCGTAACATTAGTATCGGTGCAGAGGATATTTGTATAACGACAGATATTTTTTTGTTTACATTGATTCTAAAATAATATATAAGCTGTTATAACAAATGTATTTATTTTTATGAAAGGGAAAAATATGAAATATGTTTGCACTGTTTGCGGCCAGGTTATCGAAGCCGATGAAATGCCAAAAGTCTGTCCGGTCTGCAAAGCGACGACGTTTAAAGTAGTTGATGAATCGGCCAAGGTATATGCTGATGAACATCGTGTCGGTTCGGCGAAAGGATTGGACGAACGTATTGTTGCGGGATTGCGCGAACATTTTACGGGCGAATGTTGCGAAGTCGGTATGTATCTGGCGATGTCGCGTCAGGCGGACAGAGAAGGCTATCCGGAAATAGCCGAAGCCTTTAAACGTTATGCTTTTGAAGAAGCCGAACACGCGGCGAAATTTGCCGAATTGTTGGGTGAAGTCGTAACGGATTCGACAAAAAAGAACGTTGAAATGCGTGCTGCGGCGGAATTCGGCGCCTGTGAAGGCAAGCTGAAAATTGCCAAGCTGGCAAAAGAACTGGGCTATGATGCCGTCCATGATACCGTTCATGAAATGTGCAAGGACGAAGCTCGTCACGGTAAAGGATTTGACGGTTTATACGGCAGATACTTTAAATAATCCGTCAGCCTGACGATTATTTGTTATAAAAAAGGGAAAGCCTGCGCGCTTTCCCCTCCTTTTTGCATAAAAATCGTTACATGCCCGTCAGCGTTCGATCCTTTGGCCAGGAAACGGAATAACCGTAATTGATTTCTTTCTTTTCCTGAGGCTGATAGACGCTTTCCCATTTAACCAATCCGATTTTATCATTCGGAGAAACGGTATAATCCGGGGTTGTTTTATCTTTGATGATTTTTACGGCAATATCACTGTTACGTGAAACCGGGATTTGTTCATAAACGGCAATCTTAATCGGTTGGCGATGCAGGTTTTGTACGGAAGTTTTGGACAGGATATCCTTTTTTGTTTCGCGGGCAATGACACCGCCTTCTGTAATTTCTCCGCCCAGGACCGTATGTTTGACACGGATTTTTTCGTCTTGTCCGAACGCTAAATGCAGTTTTTCATTCGGCCGCAGCAATTCCAGATAAGAATCTCCGATAAACGCGCCGTCACGGAACAAAGCGATTTTACCGGGCAACAAAGGCAAATCCGCATTAAAAACCAATGTTGCAATCAAATAGGCTGACGCATCTGCCGCCGGATAAGATTCCGCGCGTATTTCCGCAGGGATTGAATATTTTCCGATATTAAACCGGTATTCCGCCCCGTCAGAAGGCACATTCGACAATCCTTTGACGGCAAATACGCCGGAAAATTCCGTTCCGATCGCGGCGGCCCCGGAAAAGGCGGCTTCTTCCGTCATGACGCTTTCAGTCGAGGCCGCGGCATCAAAGGCTGTTGCGCCGGATTCAGCGAAATTTGTCGTGGCGGCCAGCATTGCCGGGGCGACACTTTTGACGGCCTGTTGATAAACAACTTTCGGATTGCTTTTCAGATTCAGCCAGATCGGTGATAAGACAGGAGGCTGCATCGTTACGGACGGGCGCGCCGTTGATAAAGTCAGATTGATATTTTGCCAGTCTTCGCCGGTTCTTTGAACAATATCGCCGTACTGTATAATGGTTACGATTCCTTCGGCAGAATCCAGCCGGGCTTCGTACAGCGGCGTCCAAAAAGCGCCGGCGATCTGATACTGTAAAGTAATTTCGGCCTTTGCCGGCGCCTCTGTTTCAACGTTAATGCGGATTTGTTTGTAACTTTTTCGCCCTGTTGAAATCTGTCTGAGGCTGTTTTGCAAGGCAGAAATATCGTTATCAATCCCACGCAGCAAAATTTGTTTTTCAATTGTTTCTTTTCCTAAGGTATTCATGCCGTTTCGGATTGTCTGCCAAGCGTTTTGCCAGACATCGGGAGATATTGCCGCAGTGCCGTTTTCCGATCCGCGAGAAACCGGAAGACCGCCTTTTGCCAGGTTTTCCAAAAAAGCCTGCCCCGTGTCGGCGGCCTTGATCTGTGCTTCGATAAACTGGCGTTTATCGCGCAAAGCCGCAATTTGATCCTGGATTTTTTTTTCTTCGGTCCGAGCCAGTTCTGCGGTAAAAACTTGTTTTGTTTCAACCGAACCGATTGTAAACGCTGTGTTTCCTTTGCCTGAAACGCGCAAAGAATCGGTCATCAGTCCCGCAGGCAGATCGTTAAAAACAACTGTATGTTTCCCGGCCGGCAAATCAGCCTGAGCCGTGCGGGAAATATCGGCGCGATCGGGAAATACCGTAACGGCATTGATTTCCGATGATGCGATAATTTCTGCGGCATACGCGGCAGAACAGGAAAAAGAAAACAAAAGCAACAGTATTAATTTCATTGTTTTTTCCTATTTTTTAAAGTCGGGTGCCTGAATCAATCCGCCGTCTTTTACCAGTCTGTTGGCCGTGCGGTTTAATTTCAGGACGGATTTGTCCCCCAGCCCTCTTTGATAAATTTCGCCGTAATTTCCCCGTTCGGCCAAAGCACGATAAATCCAGCCGGCATCCAGTCCCAGTTTGTCGGCAACGGCTTTGTTTTTTCCCAGCAAGTTTTGAATTTCCGGATCCTGCGTGTTTTGGAAATCTTCGATATTTTGGGAAGAAATTCCTTTTTCTTCGGCTTTAATGACGGCATAAATCAGCCAGCGCAGAATTTTAAACAGTTCTTTGTCATCATCGCGTATATACGGTCCTGTCGGATACGTCCGGACGATTTCCGGCAACACGACCAGATCAATTTGTTCCGGCCTGTTTTTAAAATATTCCGAATGCAGCGTTTCCAACCGGGCAAAAATCAAATCGCAGCGTTTTAAGTACAACAGTTCTTTCGCCCGGCTTAAAGCAGGCAGCTTCATTAAACGCAAGTCCAACTGATGACGATCATTGTAGGCATTCAGCTCCTGCAGTAAAAAAGGCGTGCTTTCCACGCAGACTTTTGCCCCCTGATAGGCCCGCATGGAAGAGGCTTCAGGCTTGTAATGTCCGATAAAGGCCAAGGCGGAATAATAAAACACGGCCGGAAAAGCGGCATTGGACGTCAGCTCTTGTTCCATTGTCCACGGCGTGGCCGCGTTTAAAATGTCGATCTGTCCGCTTTCCAACAGCTTAAAGCCGTTTTCCTGATTGACGGGAACGACCTGAACGGCTTCGGGGCGCCCCAAAACGGCCGAAGCAACCAACCGGCAGATTTCTATATCAATACCGTGCCATTCTTTTTCCGTCTGATAAGCAAACGCATCGGCCGTTGTCCGTGCCCCGCAGCGTACGATGCCAGACTGTTTGATTCTGTCCAGCGTACTGCCCGCCTGTACGGGCCCGGACTGCAACAAGAAAGGTAAAACAACAAAAAACAGGCAAAAAAGAAAACGCGGCATTATGGTTTTTCCGTTAAATCAGACGATTGGATTTTTTAATATACCTTAAAACAGGAAGTAGTGTATACTATTTTTAGGATGAAAAAAGTGTGGTAAAGAAAAGCAGATGAGAAAAATAAAAGTATTTTTATTTCTTTTGGCAGGTTTTTGCTGTTTTAACACGGCGGCTTTTGCACAGGCACAGCCGACTCGGGTCTCGCCCGAAGACTGGCTGATGAAAAAAGGAAAGGAATTGGTTTCCATTCTGTCGGAAGAAGAAACGAAAACCAGATACGTCAAACTGCGCCGTATAGCCAAGGAAGTTTTTCATCAAAAAGAAATGAGCCGACTGGCAATGGGGCGTTACTGGCGGGATTTCACACCGGATCAGCAGGCCGCGCTGCAATATTTGTTTTTTGATTATTTTGTTGTTTCTTACGGAACGACTTCGCTGGGGACGGCGGACGTTAATATTAAAATAACGGAAAAGCAGCCCTCCGGACGGGATATTTTGTTAAAAACGCAAATCAGCGTTAATTTCGATGGGGCGCTTCCGAAAGAACTGCCCGGAAAAGTCAGCATAAACAACAATGCTGCCGATAATAACACGGATAATTATTTTGAAATTTTGTTTGCTTTGCGGGAAATTCCGTCGGGATATTATATCCGGGACGCCAAGGTGGAAGGTCAAAGCATTTTAATGTTCCTGCGTTCTCAGTTGGAAAGTGATTTTCAAGCCGCAGGGTACGATCCGAATGCGCTTTTGGACGCGATGCGTCAAAAAATCAATCTGCGTTACCGGGCCGCCGAAGATATGGCAAAAGCAAATTCCGAAAAAAAACAATCGGCCGGCGCGACGGGATCGTAGGATTTTTTGAAAAATGTTGACAAAATTTTCAAAAAGACTACGATATTTTCATTAAAAACTTAAGAATCGGGGGACGTTATGGCTTTAAGTTTGGAACAAAAAACACAGACATCTGAAAAAAGCAGTAAATCAGCGGCTTTGTTGAATAAATATTTGACAAGCGCCGTCCATCTGACGCGTGCCGATACGTTGTTTGAAGCCAACCGCTATCTGTCGGATTACGCGACCCGTCCGCAGTGGGAAGAAATAAAAAAAGAAGACATTGAAGCCAAACGTTCCGAAATCAAGAAAGAATTAAAGGATTTCGGTCTGCGGGATAAAGCTGCTTATTACGGTAATATCAAGGCCGGAGATCATTTCCGCGAAACAATGGTGAAAATGGGTGTTGTTATGGCAACAACGGCCGTTGCCGCGGCTGTTTCGCCGGAATTGGGGCAGGCCGTTGCGGGGGCGGCTTTGGTTTATATGGGCTCTAAGACGGCCGCAAAGGCTCTCGGTGCGCCGCGAAATCCGAAGGAATTGTTTTCCACCCGCGATTATACCGATCTGAAACATGCGCAAATGGCGTTGCGTAAATTGTCGCGTCATCTGGAAAAGAAAGAAATTAATAAAATGAAACAGGAAGCCATGATCAAAGGGGTCTATTTCCCTGTTTCCGGTCGCGGTGGAATGGGTTACTAAGGACTTTTTCCGAAAGCCCCCGGGATCGGGGGCTTTTTTATGTGAAATTAAAAAAATTTTTTCCTCCCCTTGACAAAGCGAAACGGCATTCTTATGTTGTTAGCACTCAATGACCGAGAGTGCTAAACTCTCGATTATAAACAGTTGGTTTTCACAGATTCAAAAGGGTTGCTTACCATGAAATTTAAACCGTTATTTGACCGTATTTTGGTAAAACGTACAGCGGAAGACACAAAGACCGCCGGCGGGATTATTATTCCCGACACGGCAAAAGAGAAGCCTTCAAAAGGCGAAGTGATTGCTGTCGGTACGGGCGGCCGTGATGAACAGGGCAAAACGATTCCCATGACACTGAAGGTTGGTGATCAGGTTTTGTTCGGCAAATGGTCGGGAACGGAAGTTAAAATCGACGGTGAAGAACTGTTGATTATGAAAGAAGCTGATGTCCTGGGGATTTTGGAATAATCTTCGGACGTTTTTAAAGCTCAAGGGATTTATTTTTTTAAGGAAGGTGTTTTACAATGGCTGCTAAGGAAGTCAAATTTTCCACCGATGCCCGCAGTGCAATGCTGCGCGGCGTAGATATTCTGGCTGATACCGTCAAAGTAACGCTGGGTCCGAAAGGCCGCAACGTCGTTTTGTCGAAATCTTTCGGTGCACCGCGGATTACCAAAGACGGCGTTTCCGTTGCCAAAGAAATCGAATTGGCGAACAAGTTTGAAAACATGGGCGCGCAGATGGTTAAAGAAGCCGCATCCAAAACGGCTGACGTTGCCGGTGACGGCACAACGTCCGCAACCGTTCTGGCCCAGGCGATTGTCCGCGAAGGCTGCAAAGCCGTTGCCGCCGGCATGAATCCGATGGATCTGCGTCGCGGTATTGATCTGGCGGTTGCCGCTGTGGTCGAGGACGTTAAATCGCGTTCACGCAAAGTATCAACAACGGCCGAAGTCGCGCAGGTCGGTACGATTTCCGCCAACGGCGACAGCTCGATCGGTCAGTATTTGGCCGATGCGATGGACAAAGTCGGCAACGAAGGCGTGATTACGGTTGAAGATGCCAAAGGGTTAAATACCGAATTGGAAGTCGTGGAAGGCATGCAGTTTGATCGCGGTTATTTGTCGCCGTATTTCGTGACGAATGCGGAAAAAATGACGTGCGAACTGGAAAATCCGTATATTTTAATTCACGAAGCCAAACTGTCCAATCTGCAGTCAATGCTGCCGGTATTGGAAGCCGTTGTTCAGTCGGCTCGTCCGCTGTTGATCATTGCCGAAGACGTTGAAGGCGAAGCTTTGGCAACGTTGGTTGTCAACAAACTGCGCGGCGGTTTAAAGGTTGCTGCCGTAAAAGCGCCCGGCTTCGGTGATCGCCGCAAAGCCATGCTGGAAGACATTGCCATTTTGACCAAAGGTCAGGTCATTTCGGCCGATCTGGGCATCAAATTGGAAGATGTTACGCTGGATATGCTGGGAACGGCAAAGAAAGTGTCGATTACAAAAGACAATACGACGATTGTTGACGGCGCCGGCGCAAAAGACGAAATTTCCGCCCGTTGCAATCAGATCAAACAGCAAATTGAAACGACAACGTCCGAATATGACAAGGAAAAACTGCAGGAACGTCTGGCCAAATTGTCCGGCGGTGTTGCCGTGATCAAGGTCGGCGGTGCTTCCGAAGTCGAAGTGAAAGAAAAGAAAGATCGTGTTGACGATGCGTTGCATGCGACACGTGCTGCCGTTGAAGAAGGGGTTGTCACCGGCGGCGGAACGGCATTGTTATATGCGGTTAAATGTTTGGACGCATTAAAACCGGCCAATGATGACCAGCGCGTCGGAATTGATATTATTCGTCGTGCATTGCAGGCGCCGGTACGTCAGATCGCAGCCAATGCCGGGGAAGACGGTGCCGTGATTGCCGGCAAGTTGCTGGAAGGCGAAAAAACAAATATCGGCTTTGATGCGCAAACGGGGCAGTATGTCGATATGTTTGAAGCCGGTATTATCGATCCGACAAAAGTCGTCCGTATTTCTTTGGAAAGCGCTTCTTCCATTGCCGGTCTGTTGATTACGACAGAAGCCATGGTCGCCGATAAACCCGAAGAAAAATGCGCCTGCCACGGCGGTGCCGATGCCGGTATGGGCGGCATGGGCGGTATGGGCGGCATGGGCGGTTTCTAACCGGTTATGTCCCGAACGATTTGAAAAGAGCCTCGCAAGAGGCTCTTTTTATCAATAAAACAATAATTTTTAATTCTTTAATTCATTATTTTAATTAAGGAGGAATAAATGATTCCCGCAGAATTGTCCCGGTTAAAGGGAAAGGATTTTATTAATCTGGAAGATTTTTCAAAACAAGAGCTTCTTTCTTTGCTTGATTTTGCCGCGGTTTTAAAACAGCAGGACAAAGAAGGAAAAGTCCCTTGTTATCTGGCCGGAAAGACGGTGTTGTCTTACTATGCAAAACCCAGCTTGCGTACGCGTTTAAGCTTTGAAATCGGTGCCGGAAAATTAGGGGCGCAAACGCTGATGATAAAACAGGACGAAATTATTTTGGGGCAAAGAGAAAGCATTGAAGATACAGCGCGCGTTATGTCCGGTTATGCTCAGGGCATTACGATCAGAACCTTTGCACACGCGGATATTGAAAAATTTGCCCGTTTCGCGGACGTTCCCGTTATCAATGCGTTGACGGACGCATCTCACCCCTGTCAGATTATGGCGGATTTATTAACCGTCAAAGAACAATTCGGCGGCTTTGATCATCTTAAAATCTGTTTTATCGGTGATGGCAACAATGTCTGTAATACTTTGGTAACGGCCTGCGCCCTTTTAGGCATTGACTTGCGAGTTTCCTGTCCGGCAGAACATGAACCGGATCCTGCGGTTGTGGACTTTGCCAAAAACAAAGCAAACAACCGCTTTGAAATTATTCATACTCCGGATATCCGTGATTGTCGGGTCATTTATACGGATACCTGGGTCAGTATGGGCCAGGAAAAAGAAGCCGAAGCCAAACGCGCCGCACTGAAAAAATTTCAATTAAACGATGAATTAATGAAGCAGGCGCCGTCGGACTGCATCGTTCTGCATTGCCTGCCGGCCCATAAAGGGGAAGAAATTACGTCTGAAGTCTTTGAACGTTATGCGCCGGTTATTTTTTCGCAGGCACAGAATCGTATGTATGCTCAGATGGCGATTATGGCCGCGATTATGTAATCAGACGTTAAAAAAGAGCCTTGATAAAGGCTCTTTTTTCGAATGCGTCCCGACATAAGGGGGGACTTTTTTTTAAGTGTTTTGCTGCAGCATTTTTTCTGCATCTTTGTCGGGGACTTCCTGCAGATGGTCGAATTTCCAATCGATTTTTCCCGTTCCCATGGACAAGGAACGCAATTCAACGACAAAATCGGCCATTTCCGATTGCGGCAACCAGGCCTGAATGGTTTCGATTCCTGCCTGATCATGACCGCCGAATCCTAAAATCTGCCCGCGTCGCTGAGAAAGAGAACGCTGCGCTTTTGAGGTAAATTCGGAATAAACCGATACGGTCAGATCCAAAACCGGTTCCAACAGAACGGGGCCGCATTGCGGAATGCCTTCGCGCATACCGACCAGAGCAGCGGTTTTAAAGGCCTGATCGGAACTGTCGACATCATGATAAGAACCGTCATATAGGTTGACGGACAGATCGACAACGGGACAACCGAAGACACCTTTGTTCAGGTATTCCCGCACACCGTCTTCAACGGCCGAGAAATATTGTTTCGGCACGGCGCCGCCGACGATTGTCTGTGTGAATTCGAAACCTGTTCCGCGGGGCAACGGCTTTATTTCCAGCCAGACATCGCCGTATTGTCCGTGTCCGCCGCTTTGACGTTTATGTTTACCCTGGACTTTTACGGATTTTGTAATCGTTTCTTTATAAGGGGTTTTGGGCTTG
Organism: uncultured Alphaproteobacteria bacterium; assembly: GCA_944393745.1. Classification (GTDB taxonomy): domain Bacteria; phylum Pseudomonadota; class Alphaproteobacteria; order CAAGCB01; family CAG-977; genus UBA11549. The sequence continues at coordinate 11,006 of CALYBD010000005.1, forward strand.
GATCCTTCAATGGAAACGTTAAAGCGCGCTTCCAGTTTTTCCAGCGCCGTTTCCAATTGAGTCTGTCCCTGTCCCCATAACAGCATCTGTCCGGTGTCTTTGTTAAATTCTACCTGCAAAGAGGCGTCTTCTTCGCATAATTTTGCCAAAGCCTGTGACATTTTGACTTCTTCGCCCGTTTTCTTTGGTTTTAAGGCCAGGGCAAAGACCGGCTTCAGCGGTTCCGGGAAAAACGGATTCGGTTCATGTTTGTCCGCATACAGCAAATCCCCCGTTTTTAAATCGTCCATTTTATTAAACGCAACGATTTGGCCGGCTTCACCGGCGGCGGCTTTAACGGTTTTTGTGCCTTGAATGACATATAATCCGTTGATTTTTTCCGTTCCGAAGACCGTTGCGTCCGTTATTTCGCCGTCAATAATACGGGCATAGGAGAGCTTTCCGATATGCGGCGCATAGCAGGTTTTGAAAATTTGTGCGGCCGGAGCCGTCATTTCCGGCAATCTGGCGCGCACGGTTTGCAGCGCCGTTACATCGTGCCGCAGTGTTTTCAGTAAACGAAAGACACCGGCATCCTGTTCCGCCGCACCGAAAAATACGGGAACAACCGTATTTTCCGTTAAAGCCGCCGACAAACTGGAAAAGACTTCTTCTTTTGCGGGGACGGCGTCTTCCAGCAGTTTTTCCAACAAAGCATCATTGTGATCTGCCAGTTGTTCCAGCATTTCCCGGCGTTCTTCGTCATGTTTTAAAGAATCGGGTACCTTTACCAAATGCGCAGAGACGTTGTCTTTATATTCGCCGTCTTTAAAAGCATAAGCGCGTTCGCTGATTAAATCCACAAAGCCGGTAATTTTATCATCTTCGCGAATCGGTACTTCGCGCAAAATCAGCGGCAGATCGGAAACGCCTTGCAACGCATCGAATATTTCGCGGATCGGCGCTTTGGTGTTTTCGACTTTATTGATGAAAATCAGATGCGGGACGGCCATATCCTTCAGATATTTCAGCAACGGCGCTGCCATGACGGCCCTGGCCGGATCGGGATCGCAGACGACAATTGCCACATCGCAGACGGTTAAGGCATTATAGACGTCCTGCGTAAATTCGCTGCTGCCCGGACAGTCCAGAAAAATCCACGGCTCGTCTAAAAAGCGCATGGCGGCAATGGTTGTATCCGTACCGGTTTGTCTTTTTTTGTTTTCCGAAGCCATGTCGCCGACGCGTGTTAAATCGGCGGCGGTTCCCTTGCGGTCAATGGTTCCCGTGACATACAACAAGCTTTCCAACAGACTGGTTTTCCCGGAGGTATACGGCCCGACAATGGCTGCAACGCGGGTTTGAGAGGATTTTTGATTCATAAACGCGCTCCCTGATAATTAAAAAAGAAAAAGATCTTCTTTCAGGGTAGCGCGTTATGAGCCGTTTTCAAAATCCTTTTTTTTCAGTCTGTTAAGGAATCGCAAAAAAGCTTGATTCGTTCGCAGGCTTTTTTCAGCTGTTCCGTTGAAGTGGCATAGGATAAACGGAAATACGGCGACAATCCGAATGCCGTTCCCGGAACAACGGCAACCCCCTGGCTTTCCAGCAGGAAAGTCACAAAATCGGTGTCGGTTTTAATTTCTTTTCCGTCGGGCGTTTTTTTACCGATACAGCCGGCAATGGACGGATACAGATAAAAAGAACCTTCCGGAACGCGGCAGGACATTCCTTTGATCGCATTGAGCCGATCGGCGACCATATCACGGCGCTGTTTAAAAATATCGTTGCGTTCTTTTAAAAAATCCATCGGAGAGTTTAAGGCGACAACTCCCGCGGCCTGGCAGAACGAAACGGCATGAGACGTGCTTTGCGATTGAATCTTGTTCGCCGCTTTGATAACTTCAACCGGTCCTGCAGCATAGCCGACACGCCAGCCGGTCATGGAAAAGGACTTTGCCAGGCCGTTTACGGTTAAAGTACGATCCTTTAATTCCGGCACAACGGCTGCAATGCTGGCAGACTTAAAACCGTCATAAACAATATGTTCATAAATTTCATCACTGATAATCCAGACATTCGGGTGCTTCTTTAAAACTTCTCCCAAAGCTTTCAGTTCATCAACCGTATAGGCGGCGCCGGACGGATTGGACGGCGAATTGATGATAAACCATTTTGTTTTGGGCGTAATGGCTTTTTCCAGATCGGCCGGCGTGATTTTGAATCCGTTTTCCTCCTGTCCGGCAACAAACACGGGCGTTCCTTCGGCAATCAGAACCATGTCGGGATAAGACACCCAGTACGGCGCCGGAATAATGACTTCGTCCCCCGGATTGACGGTCGCCATGATCAAATTAAACAAAGTACCTTTGCCCCCGCAGTTGACGGTAATTTCTTCGGGCGTATAGTCCAGATTGTTTTCGCGCTTGAATTTATCGCAGATCGCTTTTCTGAAGGCCAAAGTACCCGGAACGGGAACATATTTTGTTTCCCCGCGATCCAAAGCAGCCTTTGCTTCATCACAAATGTGCTTCGGTGTCGGGAAATCGGGTTCGCCCACACCCAGATCAATAACGTCAACGCCTTGTGCTTTTAATTCTTTTGCTTTTGTTGTTACAGCCAAAGTCGCAGACGGCTTTACGGCTAATAAACGATTAGCGACAATACTCATAGGTCATACCCCCTTAATCAGCTAAAAACGGTTGATAGCATACTTTAGTCATCTTTTGTCGTAAAGCTATTTTGTTATAATAATTTTATCTTTCATTTCCGGCGGATAACAAAGTTGAGGCAAACTGAGTTGAGAGCTGACAAATATCCGGGAAATGGTTGCCGAAACGCTTAATTGCCGACATGTCCATTCGCGTATGTCAAAAGGAAGAAATTTAAATAAATCTTCGTTGCTTTCATAAAGATTTTTTACCATCAGGACAACTTTGTCCGGATGACGTTTTAATAAAAGATCTCTTTTTTCTTTCATTTTTCCGTAATTGGCAATGTTCCACTTTTTCCATGAAGACGGGGCAAGAATTTTCATAAATCCCAACAGGGTAATATTTTTGTTTTGTTCCGTGATTTCCGTTGCAAAGCCTGCCGTCGGGGCTTCTAAAGTGATCAGTAATGTATTGTCGGGTAAGGATATTTTGTCTTTTAAAAAAGAATAAGAATCTCTTTTCCCCCAGTAATAAGACAAAAACGGTGTTGATAACAAAATACCGGTTAATATGATTAAAAAAGACAGTCCGAAAATTTCTTTAAAGAGATGTTCTTTTATTTTTATCCGTGCTCCGGCAAAAACAAAAATAACGGCACAGCTTGTTTCAATGGGAATGGTAAAACGCAGATTCGCGGAAATAAAAAGCCAAATTAAATAGGAAATAAAAATCCATACGGCATAAAAATTCATTCGGGCTCCCAGAGGATCGGCTTTCTTAAATACTTTAAGAATTCCCCAGACAACCGCAATTATAAAAGCATAAGCAAAACGCCAGTCGGATAAATCGGTGACAGATCCGATAAAGCAATCATACGGGTGATAAATTAAATAAAACGGCAGAAATATTCTTTGAAACCACGTTAAAGTGTGCAAATGTAATCGATCGACATAATTGATGTCCAAATAATAAGGGGATTTAAAAATTTTATTCCAGAACGGAAAGACGGGGTTTTCAAAATTTTTCCATAAGGTAAGGGCCCAGAACCCGTTTGTAATCAAATACCCGATGAAACCGCCGGTTATCAGCAGGGCAATAAACGTTTTGGGTTTTTTCAAAGATCTGTAAAACAGGATCAAAGTCATTCCCGTTGAAACGCAGTAGATTGCCGCGGTCAGTTTTAACCCGGCGGCAGCCCCCAACAACACACCGGCGATCAGATAAGATTTGTTTTCATCGGGATCTTTTAACAGGCAATAAAGAGCGCTTAAAACAAAAACGGCAATCGATATTTCATGGGTTGATGTCCCGATTTGGAACCAAACATTGTAACCGCTGACGGCAATACACAAACAAACGACAATGCAAATTTTTGATTTAAAAGTTTTTCCGTCAAAGAATAAAAGAGTTATTTTAAAAAACAGAAAACAGAGCAGCCCGAACGGCAATCCCATGATGAAATAGTATAAATCGATATTTTCTTTGCAAAATTTATTCAGTAAAAAACACAGACTGTCCAATAAAGGGTTGTAATAATTCGGGACGGCAGAAACGGCCAGATCTTTTGTCAGTCGGTCGTTGATAAAGGAAAAACCGTTGTAATAATGATACTGTAGGAAATCAAACAGCAATTCGTATTTTAAAGCAGCGGAAAGAATTCCGCCGGCAATCAAAAATGCCCCCAGACAAATTAAATTCAATAAAATACGTCGCCGGGTCATTGCGTTGTTTCCTTTTTTACATCGGAAGGTTGACATAATTTTATGTTTGAAAACAAAACGGATTTAACGGCATCAGAGGCTTTTAAAGTTTGGCACTTCCAGTCGCGCAGAAAAGGATTTTCCCGCAAAACCAGCCCGAAAGCATCTTGATATAAAGCATTGCGGTCCTTGGCCGTGTTTAACAGGTGTTCTCTTTTTTCATTCATTTTTCCGGTTCGTGCCATATCCCAACCATACCATTTTTCATCGGAAGGCGATATTAAAACAATTTTTACCGTCGGATTGTTTCGTGCGATTTCGGCAGCGATACCGGCTAACGGAAAGCGGTATATTTCCAAAACGCTGTTTTCGGAAAGTTCGACATTTTCTTTTAAAAACGATTTTTGTTGCCTTTTTCCCCAGGGCATGGACAGAAAGATCGTTGAAATGAAAACAAATAAAAGGATCAGCGCGACCGAATAATAAAAAGATTCGGCAAAAAGGGAATTCGGTTTTTTTATTTTGGCAAAACAGGAAACCAACACAACGGCCCCGATAATTTCAATCGGAATGATAAAACGCAGATTAGCCGAAACGACAAGCCACACAACATAGGAAACAAACAGCCACAGAACCGTCTTTTTCATTAAAGAAGAAAGAGAGATTTTTTTTAATATAAAAAAAGGCAAAGAGCAGACAGCGATAATAAACAATGCGGCCAATCTGAAATCCGTCAATTCCTGGAAAGAAGCAACGGGATCATATCGGGAATGAAGAATCAGGAAGAAAGGCAGGAAAAGAAAATGATACCATTCCAATCCGTCAAGATGAAGCGTATCGACATAATTGATGTCCAAATAATAAGGGGATTTAAAAATTTTATTCCAGAACGGAAAGACGGGGTTTTCAAAATTTTTCCATAAGGTAAGGGCCCAGAACCCGTTTGTAATCAAATACCCGATGAAACCGCCGGTTATCAGCAGGGCAATAAACGTTTTGGGTTTTTTCAAAGATCTGTAAAACAGGATCAAAGTCATTCCCGTTGAAACGCAGTAGATTGCCGCGGTCAGTTTTAACCCGGCGGCAGCCCCCAACAACACACCGGCGATCAGATAAGATTTGTTTTCATCGGGATCTTTTAACAGGCAATAAAGAGCGCTTAAAACAAAAACGGCAATCGGTATTTCATGGGAACACGTTCCGATTTGAAACCAGGTTGCCGCGCCGGTGGCCGCGATGATCAGGCAGGCAATACAGCAGCCTTTTCCTTTCGGTGTTTTAAAATCGAAAAACAGCCGGGAAATTTTAAACGCAACAAACATCAATAGTCCGAACGGCAGTCCGGCAATAAAACAATAAAGCGTTGTATTGTCTTTGCATAAATCGTTTAACAGAAACAATACGGCGTCCAATAACGGATTATAATATGTTGCAACGGACGCCGGTGCGATATCCGTCATCAGCCGATCGTTGATAAAAGCAAAGCCGTTATAATGATGGTACAGCAAAAGATCATAAGTTATTTCAAATTTCAGCGCCGCGGATATCAGTCCGCCGGCGATTAAAAACAATGCAAATGTCAGCAGCTGAAGGCAGATTTGCTTTTTTTGCATTTATTTTCCTTTTATCTTCTTGCAAAACAACTGGCAGTCTATCTAAATAAGAGAAGATATTCAACTTTTATCGGGGACAATGAACGTGAATACCATTCCGATGTACCGGCCGATGACATCAACGGCGCCGGCTGAATTTAAACTGGTGTCGGCTTTTGAACCTGCCGGCGATCAGCCCGAAGCCGTTCAAGCGCTGGTCAACGGTTTGAACGCCGGCGAACGTAATCAGGTTTTGCTGGGGGTGACGGGATCGGGCAAGACCTTTACGATGGCGCAGATTATCAAACAGATGAAGCGTCCCGCTTTGATTTTGGCGCCGAACAAGATTCTGGCCGCTCAGCTGTACGGGGAAATGAAGTCGTTTTTTCCGGAAAACGCCGTTGAGTATTTTGTTTCCTATTACGATTATTATCAGCCCGAAGCCTATATTCCGCGCACGGATACGTATATTGAAAAAGATTCTGCCATTAACGAACAGATTGACCGTATGCGCCACGGTGCGACGCGGCATATTCTGGAACGCCGCGACGTCGTGATTGTTGCTTCGGTATCGTGCATTTACGGTCTGGGCAGTGTGGAATCATATTCGTCCATGGCGTTTACGGTGCAGGCGGGGCAATCGTATGACATTCGGGAAATTGCGCGCCAGCTGGTTGATTTGCAGTATCAGCGCAACGATTTGGCGTTTACGCGCGGCACGTTTCGTTTAAAGGGTGACGTTTTGGATATTTTTCCGTCCCACTACGAAGATCTGGCCTGGCGGCTGTCCTTTTTCGGCGACGAGCTGGAGTCTGTTTGCGAATTTGATCCGCTGACGGGTGAAAAGAAGCTGGAATTAAAAGAAATCACCGTTTACCCGGCCAGCCACTACGTTACGCCGCGTCCGGCTTTGTCGCAGGCGATGAAGACAATCCGCGAAGAATTAAAGGAACGGCTGTATTATTATACCTCTGAAAACAAACCGCTGGAAGCCGAACGGATTGAGCAAAGGACCCGTTTTGATCTGGAAATGCTGGAAGCGACCGGGCATTGCAAAGGCATTGAAAACTATTCGCGTCATTTAACCGGCCGCGCGCCGGGCGAACCGCCGCCGACTTTGTTTGAATATCTGCCCAAAGACGCGATTTTATTCGTTGACGAAAGCCACGTTTCCGTCCCGCAACTGGGCGGCATGTACCGCGGCGACTTTAACCGTAAAAGAACGCTGGCAACGTATGGTTTCCGCTTGCCCAGCTGTGTGGACAACCGACCTTTGAAATTCGAAGAATGGGATAAAATGCGTCCGCAGACGATTTTTGTGTCCGCCACGCCCGGACCGTGGGAGTTGGATCAGACTCACGGGGAATTTATCGAACAGATTATTCGTCCGACAGGACTGTTGGATCCGTTGTGCGAAGTCCGTCCCGTTTCGTCGCAGGTGGACGATCTGCTGGCGGAATGTCGCCTTTGCGCCGAAAAAGGACAGCGCGTTCTGGTGACGACCCTGACAAAGAAAATGGCCGAAGACTTAACGGATTATCTGGCGGAAAACGGAGTTAAAGTTCGTTATATGCATTCGGATATCGACACGCTGGAACGTATTGAAATCGTCCGGGATTTAAGGCTGGGCGTTTTTGATGTTCTGGTTGGTATCAACCTGCTGCGCGAAGGGTTGGATATTCCGGAATGCGCGTTGGTCGCGATTCTGGACGCGGATAAAGAAGGCTTTTTGCGTTCCGACCGTTCTTTGATCCAGACGATCGGGCGGGCGGCGCGCAATGCGGAAGGGCGTGTTATCCTTTATGCCGACAGAATAACGGGATCAATGAAGCGGGCTTTGGACGAAACGGCCCGGCGCCGCGAAAAACAACAAAGGTTTAATGCCGAACACGGCATCGTGCCGCAGACGATCAAGCGCGACGTCGCCGATATTTTACAGGAACTGTGCGAAAAAGAAGGCGTTGACAAACTGCCGCAGGGCAAGGAAAAAGATCTGCTGGTGAATGAAAAGAAATTAAAGGATACCATTGCCAAGCTGACCAAACAAATGCGCAAAGCGGCCGAAGATCTGGAATTTGAACAGGCAGCGAAGATCCGTGACGAAATCAAACGGTTGGAAAATTCAGCTTTATCTTTATCAGGGGCATGACGCAGAGCAGACAGTATCTGCAATTCCTTTGGGAAAGCAGACAAAAGGCACGCTTTGCACATTATGAACACCTTTCATCATACGCGTGCCGATATTGTACGGGGGCAATAAATCGGCTCTGCACAAAGGAAAACCTGATCACAATAAACTTTAAAACGTAAAAACAGGCTGAAAACAATGCCAATCGTGAAACAATCGGTCAAAGCCGAAACTTTTTTAAGAATTGAAAAAGATCAAAGACATCAGCGCAGCGGAAACAAAGAATTATAATCGATACCTTTGTATCTTTTTTCAATCGGTTTAGGCATACTCTGTGCCGTTGCCAGCAGTCCGCGTGAACGCAACGTCCATTCCATGTTCTGCATTTTTTCGCGATATTCCGGGTGATCGCCGATAATAACGCTGAACCAGTAATAGGAATCGATCGGGTTGTATAAAGGCGTCAGTTCGTTTTGATAGAAAAACGCCAGTTGTTCCTGCGCGGCTCTTTGTCCGGATTGTGCTGCCAATGTCAGCCATTTTTGCGCGGCATAGCTGTTTTTTACACCGGCCAACCCGTACAAATAAGTCATGCCCACGATATACTGCGCGTCCATATCGCCGTTTTGCGCCGGTTCGGACAGATATTCCAGCGCCCGAGGATAATCGGCGGCATTAAATGAATTTAATCCCTTTTCAATATCGGTATGGGCCGTAAACCCGACTGAAAAAGGATCGGGCAACAAAACACAGGCGGACAACCATAAGACAACCGGGAAAATTAACAATGATTTCATCATTATCTGCCCGCTCTTTGTCGTAAAAGCGCCGCTTGAACAGGGGTTATCTGTTTTTTTGCCGGTGTGTGGTCTTTGGTTCGCTTGTCGTCCAACTGCACATTGATTTCGAAAACGCGTTTTAAAATGCCGCGGTTTTCTTTTGTCCGTTTACGCAGTTCGCGGCGCAGGTTTTCCAGATCCTGCGGCGCCATATAAGTGGTGTCCAGCAAAACGGCGACCGGTTCTTTTTTGCCGGTTATTTTGTTCGGGTGATCTTTATCCAGCTGGTCTAAGATCGTTTCCGCATTGCCGGCCGGGTCAAATTCCCATTTGTCGCCCGGTTTCGGGGACAGCGGCGTTTTGACGTCAAACGGATATCCTTCCCCGTCATAAAAATCGATATAAGGCGAATCCGAACGCGTCACCGGTCCTTTAATTTTGCCGGACAGATCGGCTTCGGCGGCGGTCATGGCTTCGCGGATGATTTTACCGATTTTGTTGCCGTGATGCGCGGGATCATTTGTTAAGGCTTCAAAGTTCGGATAATTTTTGTAACGTGCGGGCACGTCGTCCAAAGTCCTGATTTCCGCCTGGCGGTTTTGCTGTCCGCCGGCTGTTTCAACACGGGAAGGTTCCGGTAAATCCTGCATACGACACCTCTGTTTTTAAAAACTTATTTATTTTGCTCTAAAAGTGCGGGGTTGTCCAGATGTATATTGTTTGGGCCAAGAGCCGGAAGAAAAAAGAATTTTTATTTGTTCTGTAAGTTGTTGTACGGAAAAAATCGCGCGAAAACACGGTGTGTCATTGTTCGTATTCTCGGCCGACGGAGGGGAAAAATAAAAAAACGGGCAAGGGCGTTTTTGTTTTTTCTGAAAGAAGGAATTGATAAAAAAGTCATGCAAAATATCCGTTTTTTCCCGTTTTTTTGTTTCGACGCCGTACAAAACAAAGGGAAATTGTTTTGTAAACTTGATTGTCCCGGATAAATCTCTTATCTATAGTTTAAAAAGGAGACACGATGATTTCTTTGCCGGATCAGGCAAGTCCTGAAGAACTGCTGTCTTATGTCCGCCCGTTATATCCAAATGGGATATTTCCTTTAGGGCCGGGTTGGTTGATAGTATTCTGTGTTTTGGGCGGTTTTGTTTTGGCGGGGATTTTGGTTTACAACAGCCCTTTTGCAAGACGCCGTCGGGAAGCATTCAAGGCTTTTGACGTTTTGCGCCGCAATTTTTTTGAAAACGGAGATCTTTCCGTTTTGGCGGCCGATGTGTCGGTTTTGATGCGCCGTACGGCTTTGGTTCGGTTCGGACGGGGAAAAACGGCGGGCTTAATCGGCCGGGAATGGACGGACTTTTTGCAGCGGACAGGAGCTGATTTAAACGAACAGGATAAACAGCTGCTGGAAAATCAGGCGTATGCGCCGCCTTTGTATGACGAAGATTTGGCGCGCGGGCGCCATTTGTTGACGACCGCACGTCAATGGCTGGAGAAAAATTTATGACCGGTTTTGTTTATCCGATGATGTTTTTGCTGCTGCCGCTGCCACTGTTGATGCGCGCCGTTTTGCCGCGTGTGGACGATAAAAACGAAGAAGCGCTGAAAGTACCGTTTTTTGATGATATGCGTCGTTTGTCGCCGGTTGGCAGCCGTTCCGTTTTTACCGGGCTGTCTTTTCGGCGACTGTTGGGGGCATTGATTTGGATTTTGCTGGTTACGGCGGCGGCCGGTCCGCAATGGGTCGGGGAACCGTCAAAGGTTCCTTCCGAAGGGCGCAATCTGATGCTGGTTTTGGACATTTCAGGTTCAATGCAGGAGGCTGATTTCACCGTCCGGGATCAGGCTGTGCGACGCTGGGACGCCGTGCAGGCCGTCGCCGACGCTTTCGTGAAAAAACGTCAAGGCGACAGGGTCGGCATTGTTTTGTTCGGCGAACGGTCTTATGTATATGTGCCGTTGACGTATGATTTAAAAACGGTTTCCGATTTGTTAAAAGAAGCCGATGTCGGCATGGCCGGTTCACAGACGGCGATCGGGGACGCCTTGGGGCTGGCCTTAAAAACGATGATTGACGTACCGGCTGAAAGTCGTGTTGTCGTCTTGTTGTCCGACGGGGCGGCGAATGCCGGGGTGATGAAACCTTTGGAAGCGGCGGAACTGGCTGAAAAAATGGGGGTTAAAGTTTATACGATCGGGGCAGGATCCGATATGGTTCAGATGATGGGGTTGTTCGGTATGATGCAGATGCCGCGCGGCGATGAAATTGATGAAAAAACGCTGCAGGAAATCGCGCGCAAAACGGGCGGGCGATATTTCAGGGCAAAAAATACGCAGGAATTGCTTGAAATTTATCGGGAAATTGATCAATTGGAACCGGTTGTTAACGATGCCGTTTTTGTTCGTCCCGTCAAGACGTTGTTTTATTATCCGTTGGCTGCGGCGTTTGCTTTGAGTGTTCTGGGCGGATTGCTGCTGACGGCCGTCAGGAGGACGCCATGACGGAATTTCATTTTCTGCGCCCCGAATGGTTTTGGGGCTTTGCCGTTTTTCTGCTGTTGCCGTTTTTGGCCAAAAAGACCCGATCCGGCGGAGGATTATGGCAGGCAATTTGCGATAAATTTTTATTGCGATCCCAGTTGGTCAGCGGTTCCGGCGTACGTTTGTTCTGGCCGCTTTTTCTGATTTCCGTTTGTTGGATTATTGCTTTGCTTGCTTTGGCGGGGCCCGCATGGGAAAAATTGCCGCAGCCGGCCGTAAAAAAAGGAACCGATACTGTTTATCTGCTGGATATTTCCGTGTTTATGACGCCGACGGATATTAAGCCGTCCCGAATGAACAGGGCTTTGTTTAAAATGCATGATTTTCTGCAGGAAACAAAAGACGGACAGAACGCTTTGATTTTGTATGACAACGCGCCTTTTGTCGCCGTTCCTTTGACAACGGATCAAAAAGTCATAGATCAAATGCTGCCGACCGTTCAGGCCGGTATGATGGGCGGCCGTATGCCCAACGTTAACGCGGCGTTGCAAAAAGCCGGCGCGTTGCTGAAACAGGCCGGTGCCGCGGAAGGCCGGATTATTATGCTGGCCGGTTATTTATCCGATGATGAAATGCCGCAAACGCTGGCGACGGCGGAACAACTGCGAAAAGAAGGCTATACCCTGTCGGTTTTGGGAATCGGTTCAAAACACGGGGCGCCCCTTCAGATGGCAGACGGGGATTTTTTGATGCATCGCGGCAAGCCTGTATTGTCCGCATTGTCCGAACAAAATATGAAAAAAATTGCCGCTGCCGGCGCGGGCGTTTACCGTACAATCACTTTAAATGAAAGCGATGTCCGGGCGCTTGTCGGGGAAAAATCACAGGCTGCGGCTGTTTTTGATGCCGAACCGCAAGACGAAATGCAGGCAGATACTTGGAAGGATTTCGGCGCGGTTTTATGTATTTTGATTTTGCCTTTTGCCGCTTTCGGATATCGCCGAGGTTGGCTGGGCGGCTTGATCGTATTTGTTGTTTTTTCTTCCTCACCGGCTTTTGCCTGGTCCGTATCGGATTTGTGGATTCGTCCTGATCGCAAAGAGGCGGAACGCATTACCGCCGGAGAAAAACCCTCAAATCCTTCAATATTTAAAGATAACGCCTGGTTGGGCGCTGCGGCCTATAAAGCCGGAGATTATCAAACGGCTGTTACGGCGCTGGCCGATCCGACAGACGCGGAAATGCGTTATAATCAGGGGAACGCTTTGGCTCAGGCCGGACAATATCGGCAGGCAATAGAAGCGTATAAAAAAGTGCTGGAAGAAAATCCGAATCACGTCGATGCGGCCTTTAATAAAAAATATTTGGAAGATCAACTGAAAAACAATCAACAGCAGCAGAACCAGGATCAGCAGCAACAACAGAACCAGGATCAACAGCAGCAGAACCAGGATCAACAGCAACAACAGAACCAAGATCAACAGCAGCAACAGAACCAAGATCAGCAACAACAACAAAACCAGGATCAACAGCAACAACAGAACCAGGATCAACAGCAACAACAGAACCAGGATCAACAGCAACAACAGAACCAGGATCAGCAGCAGCAACAGAACCAGGATCAATCTGTATCGGCTGCGCAACAACAACAGGAACAGTCGCAGCGTCCGCCGTCGGAAGAAAAGTCTTTGTCCGAACAGCAAACGGATCAGCAAGATCGGGAAAAACAGGAACAGCGTCAATGGCTCAGTGTGATCAAGGACGATCCGTCCGGTTTACTGCGTGAACGTATCCGCCGGCATAATTTAATTAAAGGAGGAAGAAGATAATGAAGAATAAAATTATTTTTGCCTTTTTTATTTTGTTTGCTTTTTGTCGGACGGCCGCGGCCGGTTTTCAGGCCGATGTCAGCCGTACGGTTATTCCCGAAGGTGAAAGCTTTCAGTTGTATCTGCGTCAGGACGGCGGTGCCGATCAGCCGGATATATCCGTTTTAAACGAAGATTTTTTAATCGTTATGGAACGTAAAAGTTTCAAGTCGAGTTATGTCAACGGTAAGACGCAAACGTTTAACGAAAATGTGTTGACATTGATTCCCAAAAAAACAGGGGAAGTGATCCTGCCGTCCATTCGTGCGGGCAAAGAACAGACGAAACCCGTTAAACTGACGGTTATTGCCGGCGGGCAGGCTTTACCGTCTGATCCGGCGGACAGAAAGAAAGTGCAGGCGGCTCAGCCCAATGTATTTATTCGTTCGTCGGTTGACAATAAAACGCCGTATGTCGGCCAACAGATACCTTTGACGGTCAGGTTATATTCGTTTGTTCAGACGCCGCTGTTGGACGGTGCCGTCACGCCGCCGCAGGCTGACGGTATTACGGCCGAACAGTGGGGCGATGTCAAACGGTCGCGGGAAACGGTCAACGGCAGAACGTATGATGTTTTGGAATATAAGTTTTTGTTATTTGCCCAAAAAAGCGGCCGTATCACCTTGTCCCCCGTTCATTTCAGGGGGACGATCAGCGATCCGGAAGGACGCGATGATACCATGGAGGATCTGTTCGGTTTCGGCGGTTCGGACTTTTTTTCGGGCTTTTTCGGCCAGAAAAATATAGCGGTGCAATCGCCCGGCATTACTTTGGACGTTCAGGGAAAGCCGGATCAGGCAGATACGGGCAATATATGGTTGCCGGCTTTGGACGTTGCCGTTTCCGAAGATTTTACCCCGCCGAAACAAACGATTGCGTTGGGCGAAGCGTTGACCCGGACGGTGACGGTTATGGCCGCCGGCGTGCGTGATACGCAGCTGCCCGATTTGTTGTTTCCGGACGGGACGGATTATAAACAATATCCCGGAAAAACGGATTCAAAAAACCTGTTTGACAACAACGGCATCGTAGGGGTAAAGACCCGCCAGATTGTCTTTATGCCGCTCAAAGCCGGGCAGATTACTTTGCCGCAGATGGAAATTCCCTGGTTTGACGTTAAATCAAAGCAGATTAAAAAAGCCGTTTTGCCGGCGCGTACGATCACGGTAACACAAACGGAAGGATCTGCGGTTGTTCCCGAAAATCCGTCTGTTTCCGCAAAAACCGTTTTACCACCGCCTTCGCCCGTTTCCGAACGCCGGGATCCGGCAGAATCCGAATTTGCACAGGCTTTTTCCCAACCGCCGGAAAATACGGCCGAACAGCAGGCCGCGGCGGCTTTTTGGGAAAAATATGCCGCTTTGCCGCCCGGATATTTGTTTTTGGCAGGCATCTTGGCCGGCGGCGCGGCTGTCGGCATTTTATGGCTGATTTTCTATTTTCTGCTTTTTAAAAGAAAACCGGCGGCTGAAGTGCAAAACAACCGTTCGGCCTTGCAATACCGCGAAAGCATTAATCGGGTGAAAACGGCCTGTCTGTCCGGTTCCGCCGAACAAACAAAACAGGCTTTGTTGGACTTAGGGGGCGTGTTATGGCCGCAAAATCCGCCGTTGACGCTTTCGGATCTGGCAAATCGGTTTGAAGATGAGTCTTTGTCAAAACAGATGGAAAATCTGAATCGAGCCTTGTATGCCGGCGCGGCAGCCGATTGGAATGCAAAAGAATTCTGGGCGATTTTTAAAAAAATTGACGCCAAAGCTCAAAAACAAAAACACAATGAAAAAATTCCGGTCCCGCCGCTTTATCCCGATTAAGTTGTTCACTGTTTATTTACGATACGGGCGTATAACCTGTAAATAACAGTTAATGTCGGGAAAGTCGGATTGATGCGCAGTCAGCATTTAAATCATGCCGTTTTGGTGTCGCTTTTATGGTGCGCGGCCGTGTTTGTTTTTGTCGGTATGAATTTTATGAAATTTGAATCCGCGTCCCGTGATTTGCGGGATTCCAGAATTGAAACGGCTTTGACGGAATTGCAGCGCGCGCTGCAGACCGAAATGGACAAAGGAACAATCCTGCCGGGTATTGAAAAGGCCGAAGACCGCTTGTTTCATTATGCCGCCGAAAATGACGATGTTCTGTCCGTTATGGTGTTTGATACGAAAACGGGGAAAATTCTGTTCAGTACCGTTGCGGCACAGATCGGGGTAAACGTACCTGATCTTTGGCGTGAAAAATGTGCCGCCCCGGGGACGGTTTTTGTTGAAACGCAGGAAGACAAAGAAACAGTCGGTCTGCCGGTTTTAAATTCTTTTTTGGAAACGGAAGGCTGCCTGGCGGCCGAATATAAAACGGAAATAAATAAAGTCGTTCGGGAAAAAATGATATCGACGTCGTTTCATTTCGCCGTCCGTCTGGCGGTTATCGGCGTTGCCGCCGCTTTTTTGATTTGTTTTTATCCGACATGGTCTTTTTTTATTTTCGGAACAAAAAAAATCCGTTCGATCGTGGCGGCGGTTGTTTTTTCGGGCATATTGCTTTTGATGCTTCAGATGAATTTTTCGACAATGTTTCGAAAGTTCGAACAGGATTTGCGTATGCAAACGGCGGCCAAAACACAAACAATCGCCCGGCAGGTCAAAAATTTAATAGAACTGGCCGTACACAGCGGAATGCCGTTTAAATCCGTCAGCGGATTGGAAGCTTATCTGGATCAGATTCGTCAGAAAAACAAAGAGATTTTGTTTATTCTGGTAACGGATAAAACCGGACGCGTCCTGTATGAATCGGGGGCTGCTGCCAAGGCGTTTGATGCCGATCCGCGTACGGGGAAGATTTCTTTGCGTGACGGCTTTTATAATGCTGCGGAACCTGTCAGCGATGACGAATCCGCGGTGGGCTGGGTTCAGATCGGCGTTAACGAAAGGTTTGTGCGTGAAAAAATTTTTTAGTTGGTTTTTCTTTTTGCTGATTTTTCCGTTTTTCAGCGCCCAGGCGCAGGCGCCGGCAAAAGTTTATATGGTTTTGTGGGACGGCTGCGAAGAAGCCTGCCGGGGATTTTTGGATTATTTAAAATCCGTTCACTATGATGTGGAAATCATTCAACGCAACCTGAATAAAAAAACAGATAAAATTCCAGATTTAACGGCGGAAGTCAAAGAACTTTCCCCTGATCTGCTGGTGACTTGGGGGACTTTGGCTACATTAAAGATGTTGGGGACCCAGGATAACGGCCCCGTTTCGAAATACGGTGCGGTACCGGCTTTGTTTATGGTTGTTTCCCAGCCGGTGGAAAGCGGGCTGGTTTCTTCTTTGGTGTCGCAGGGACGCAACATTACGGGGGTCATGCATTTGGTTCCTTTGTCCGAACAGCTGCAATATGCCAGACAGATTATGCCGTTTAAGCGTTTGGGGATTATTTATAATCCGGCGGAAACAAATGCGCAGATTGCCGTGGATCAGTTAAAACGATATGCCTCCATGATGAATTTTGAATTGTTGGATCGTCCCGTTCCTTTGGACAAGAAGGGGAATCCCAAGGCCGAAGAAATTGCTGCTCAGGTTGCCGAATTGGCCGAAAACAAAACAGATTTGATTTATTTGGGCCCGGACGCCTTCATGAATGCGAACCGTCGGACTTTGATCGATACGGCCGCGGCTTTTTCCATTCCGGTGTTTTCGGCTTCCGAAGGGGCCGTGCGGCATGATAATGCCTTGTTTGCTTTTGTTCACCGCTATTACACGGTCGGACAGATGGCCGGCAGAAAAGCAATGAAAATTTTAAAAGATAAAATTCAGGCGTACGATATCCCGATTGAAGCCCCGCCGCGCGCTTTATTGGTTGTGAATATGTCGGCGGCACAGAAAACGGGTGTTTATCCGCCCTTGGCATTAATTCAAAATGCGGATTTAATCAATATTCCCGAAAAGAAATAATTATTTGCGCGGTTGTGTTTTCGGATAAGTTCTGACGGCGCCGTCTGCCAGTTTTCGCTGGCCGCGCGGGTATAAAAATTGTCCGTTCGGCGTTTTCAACGTCCCGTCCGAATAAAGTTCGAATTTAAAAATATCCATTTTTGAGAAATCGGCAATGGTCTGAGCACAGTCCCGTTTGCTGCGGCCGCGTTGAAAAATATAACTGTTTGCTTTTGCCGTGGCATATAAACGCAACGCGGCGTCTTCGGCCGCCTGGGTCGGCGATGTATTGCTGAAGTATCTGCTGAGAATTTCTTCAAACTGGTAGAGTTGGCGATAAGCACCGCACGCCAAAACAACACCGGCCAGCGTTCCGATACCTTCCGTATTTTGTGCGGACCGCGTCTGCGCCAAAGCGTTGAACGGCGCCGAAAAGATTAGAAATACAAGTAAAAAAACACGCATTTTTAAACTCTTAAAAAAAGACACATTAAAAGTTAATTTAGCAAACAAAGGTTCATAAAATACTAACATTCTTTTGACGACGGGATTTTCTCAATCAGTGTTTGACGAAAGTTTGCCGCCTCGTTTAAACTAAAAGGAAACAATCGTTTTAAAGGGGGTAGCCATGCCGTATGAAAAAATAAAAGGAAAACTTCTGGTCGCGCAGGGCGGCGGGCCGACAGCCGTTATTAATCAATCGTTGGTCGGCGTTGTGCTGGAAGCGCGCAAATTCAATCGTGTCGATCTGGTTTACGGCGCCGTACACGGTGTACGCGGCATTGTGAATGAAGATCTGGTCAATTTGTCCAGTGAAACATCTCATAATCTGGAAATGGTGGGCAACACGCCTTCTTCTGCTTTGGGAACAACCCGGGACAAGCCGGATTTGAAATACTGTCAGCAGATGCTGAAGGTCATGCAGGCGCACGATATCCGTTACTTTTTGTATATCGGCGGGAACGATTCGGCTGATACGACGCGTATTATCAGCGAAGAAGCCAAAAAAGCGAACTATCAGTTGCGCTGCATTCATATTCCCAAGACAATTGACAATGATTTGATGCATAACGACCATTGTCCGGGCTATCCGTCGGCTGCGCGTTATGTGTCGCAGGCTTTTGTCGGATTGAACCGTGACAGTTGGGCTTTGGGCGGAACGGTAATTGCCGTTGTTATGGGACGCCACGCCGGATTTTTAACGGCGGCCGCCGCCATGGGTAAAAAATTTCCGGACGACGGGCCGCATCTGATCTATATGCCGGAACGCACGTTTGACATTAATGTCTTTGCCGAAGACGTCCGGCGCGTTTATGAAAAATATGACCGCTGTGTCGTTGCGGTCAGCGAAGGCATTCATGATGCTTCCGGTCGCCCCGTCATTACACAATTGACAAATTGCCAGGAACGTGATGCGCACGGCAATATTCAGTTGTCCGGCTCCGGCGCTTTGGGAGATTGTCTGGCGCAGGTATTGCGTGAAAAGGTCGGGATTAAACGTGTGCGTGCCGATACGTTGGGGTATATGCAGCGTTCTTTTGTCGGTTGCGTTTCCGATGTTGATCAGCGCGAAGCCCGTGAAGTCGGCGAAAAAGCCGTTCAATTTGCCATGTGGGGAAAATCCGACGGTTCCGTTGTTATTCGGCGCATCGGGTTCTATATGTGCGATTATGACTTGATTCCTCTGGATCAGGTGGCTGCAAAAACCCGAACGATGCCCGATGAATTCATTACACCTGAAGGCAATGACGTTACGGATGCTTTTCGTATGTATTTGCGGCCTTTGCTGGGATCAAGAATGCCGGACGCGTATCGTTTGCGTGCGCCGTTTATTCCGAAAATTTTAAACGAAGGCGCACCGTGTTCTTCGGAACGCCAGCCGAAATTGCCGCAGTGGTGATCAAAAAAACCGGACGCGATGCGCCCGGTTCTTTTATTCTTTTTTAAAAACGATTTGTTTTAAAAATATACGCCAGGCGGCAGTGACGGCAGACGGATTTTCCAGCGGCGGCAGATGTCCGCTGTTTGTAATAACGGCATGAACGGCCGTCGGGATCTGCGCCGTCATCTGATCCAGTGATTCCGGCGGGGAAAGGGTATCCTGCGCGCCGCCCAAAACCAAAACGGGGCAGGGAATGTTTTTTAATAATTCCGTTGAATCGGGACGGCTCATAATCGTTTTTTGTTCGTTAACATATTTATCAACGCCCGTCGTTTGTGCCATATGTTCCAAAATATGGCGGATAACGTCGTTTTGACGATGTTCGGGGGAAATAATGCCGATCAAAGCGGACTCCACAACGGCTTCAATTCCCTGTGCCTGTGCCGTTTCGATCATTTCCAGACGCTTTTTGCGCGCCGGTTCGGGATCGGCATGGGCATTTGTGTCCATTAAAATCAGCCCGGCAACGCGCTGCGGTGCCTGACGCAGAATTTCAAAAGCGACATAGCCCCCCATTGAAATGCCGCCCAGAACAAATTGCCCGCGGATTTGGGATAAAATCCGCCGCGCAGCGTCCGCGACGTTTGTATCCAATCCCAGATCAGGGACAAAAAAGTCGGCTTCGTTTTCCAACGCTTTGATCTGATGGATAAACAATCCGGCATTACATAACAGCGCGGGCAGTAAAACAACAGGCGTTTTCATAAATAAAAATCCTTATCTGATCAAACGGTTTTGTATGTCTTTGAATTCCGGGGTGCCTGCTTTTCTTAACCATTCGAATAAAACCATTTCCACGGTGGTCAGGAAAATGCCTTCCTGGCGGAAACGGGTTTCGGCGGCAGTTTCGTTTTCCGCGGTACGACTGCCCGAAGCATCGGTAACGATAAAAACATCAAAGCCTTTTTCTTTTAATTCGACGGCAGTTTGTAAAACGCAGATGTGTTCTTCGATGCCGGCAATGATGATCTGTTTTTTGCACAGATCGTTTAATTTTTCCATAAATCCTTCTTCCTGCACGGCGGACAGGCTGATTTTCGGGAAATAAAGCGCATTTTGCGGCGCGGCGTCCTTGATGTCGAAAATAGAGGCACCGAGCCCTTTGGGATACTGCTCTGTAATGATGACGGGAATGTTTAAAATGTCGGCACCTTTTAACAAACGGGCGCACCCGTCAATAACGCGCCGAGGGGCGTTTGTCGCAGGAGCCAGGCGTTCTTGAACGTCTATGATCAAAAGACATGAATCGGTTTTGTTAATTAACATTGTTCTGACCTTCGTTTCGGTATATAACTTTTTTATTCGTGCCACATTTTTAACGGAATACAAACATAAAAATGAAATTTTCTGATTTAGGATTGAATGAAAACACTCTGAAAGCCGTTGCCGATGTCGGTTACAAGGAACCGACGCCGATACAGCAAAAGGCTATTCCCGAAATTTTAAAACGCAATGATGTGATGGGGATTGCTCAGACGGGAACGGGCAAGACTGCCGCGTTTACTTTGCCGATGATTGATATTCTGGCAAACGGGCGGGCAAAGGCGTTGATGCCCAGAACGCTGATTTTGTCACCGACACGCGAATTGGCCATGCAAATAGCCGAATGTTTTCAGAATTACGGTAAATATCAAAAACTGTCGATGGCGTTGCTGATCGGCGGGGAATCCATGATTGAACAGCAAAAGATTTTGTCTCGCGGCGTTGATGTGTTGATCGCGACGCCGGGGCGTATGATAGATTTATGTGAACGCGGGCGAATTTTGTTGCGTGACGTACAGATATTCGTGTTGGACGAAGCGGACAGAATGCTGGATATGGGATTTATTCCCGATGTTGAAAAAATTGCGGCAAAGCTGCCCGCAATGCGTCAGACGTTGTTGTTTTCCGCAACGATGTTGCCGGAAATCAAAGCGTTGGCAAAAAAGTTTATGAAGTTTCCCGTTGAAGTCCGGGTCGATCCGGCAATGTCTGCGGCGGACACGGTTGAACATTTTATTGTTAAAACGAACGAACGGGGAAAACGCGAAGTGCTGCGCAATCTGATCCGGTCCGAAAATGTTCAAAACGCAATGATTTTCTGCAACCGCAAGAAGGACGTCGATATTTTGTTTAAATCCTTTACGAAACATCGATTTTCGGTTGCCGCGTTGCACGGAGATATGGCGCAGGGGGCGCGGACGGAAACGCTGAATGATTTTCGTGACGGCAAGGTACAATTGTTAGTATGTTCGGACGTTGCCGCGCGCGGCCTGGATTTGCCGGACGTGTCGCACGTATTTAATTTTGATGTTCCCGTTAATCCCGAAGACTACATTCATCGGATCGGGCGCACGGGGCGTGCGGGAAAGACGGGGCGGGCTTTTATGCTGGTGACGTCTGCGGATTTTAAAGCTTTGGCTTTGATCGAGAAGATGATCGGTAAAAAAATCGAAGAAATGTCACGCTTTTCCATTGAAATGGATCCGCCGCCGGAACCCAAAAGCAGGCGGCACGGCAAAAACGGAAAGCAGGTAAGGCCGGAAAAACCGACACCTGAAAAAAAAGGAAAAGAAAAACGGAAAAAATCCGAGATGGCGGCGAAAAAGGCGGCTTCCGCGCAGGAAGCAAAGGAAAAAAAAGAAGTGAAAAAAGAAAATTTC
Source organism: uncultured Alphaproteobacteria bacterium (assembly GCA_944393745.1). Taxonomy (GTDB): domain Bacteria; phylum Pseudomonadota; class Alphaproteobacteria; order CAAGCB01; family CAG-977; genus UBA11549. The sequence continues at coordinate 32,686 of CALYBD010000005.1, forward strand.
CGGCACAAAAAGCATGGCGGTCATATCAGAAAAACGGCAGGAGTTTCTGTTTCCGATGCCGTAGAAATTAAGGCGTTCGGTAAAACGATGCCGGCGTTTATGATGAATGAGGTGAAGTTGTCATGAAACGGATTTTGACGGATTTGCCGCTGCGGACGTATGCTTCTTTGCCCGAAGGCAATATTGAGCAGGTCGGGGTATTTTTTCACGGTTACGGCGCTGACGGGCAGGATTTATTTAATATCAGCGGTGTTCTGCGCCATTTTTTCCCGAATGCGGCGTTTTATTTTCCCGATGCGCCGGAAGAATTGGGGTTTTTCGGCGGTTATCAATGGTTTTCTTTGGACGATTATAATCCCGTTGTTTTGTCGGATCCGATGGCCGGAGAAAAATATTTGAATTCTTTGATGCCGTTGGCGGAAATAGCCCGCGGCGTGACGGATCCTTATATGCACGCCGTTCTGGAACACAGCGGTGTTTCGGCAAATAAAGCGGTTTTATGCGGATTTTCCCAAGGCGGGCTGATGGCCGTTTATACGGCGCTGCGTTTTTCGCAAAAACTGGCCGGATCGGTCGGTTTGTCCGCCGTGGCCGTTATGTTTGACGGCAATACTTTTTCGCCGGACAAAATTGTTTCCGATCCGCCGATAACGCTTATTCACGGTGATGCGGACAATGTGGTGCCGCCGGCTGTTTTTGAACGTAACAAACAAAATCTGAAAAACGCCGGTTTGTCGGTTGAAAGCTTTGTTGTGCCGCACTTAATGCACGGCATAGATGAAACGGCGCTGAATCACTTGTGTTCTTCACTGAAAAAATATTTTTCTTAAAAACATGAAGAGAGCTGTTAAAGGCTCTCTTTTTTGTTTTATTTCTCTGCTTTTTTATATTCGGAAAGGTATTTTTAACGAAATAGAGCCACTATTAAAGAATGGAAAAAAGTATGTCAAATGCATCTGTTCGCCAAAATATCAAGAAAACCGCGGCTTTGGGAATGCCTGCGGAAAACGGCGGGCGTTTGTCCATGTTTATGTGGTTATCGCGTTTTTTCAGTGTATTGTGCTTTTTTTTAGTAACTTCGCTTGCCGTTCTGGCATTGTCATTAATACATATTACCAAGGAATTGGAAGTAAATTCCGTTTTGGTAACAGCGCCGACGTATTCGGAAAATCTGGCTTATTTCGAACCGCTGCACCCGGATATGCCCGCGATGGATATTCTGGCGGAAATGTTCGTGCGCCAGTATGTGACGGCCAGAAATAACGTTTGGCGTCATGCTCAGGAAATGCGCCGTATGTGGGGACGCGGCGGTATTGTTCGTTATATGTCGACACCTGCTGTATATGAAGAATTCGCCCGTCGGGAAGTCCCCAGATACTTTCCCGATCCGGCACAGCCGCCAACGGTTATGGTTGAAACGGATATTAAACGGATTATTAAAGAGGGATGGAACAGCTGGCAGATTTTCTTTGATACCCGTCGAATGGATACATCGATCAGTATGCCGGTTGTTGAACATTGGATTGCTACCATACAGTTTCGTTATTATTCCGATAACGCCATTATGTTTTTCCGTTTGCGCAATCCGTTGGGATTTACGGTAACGCAGTATCATTTGGCTCGTCAGAAAATATAATTGTCAGGGAGAGGAGCAAAAAGAATGAAAAAAAGACTGTTCGGAAGAATATTTTTTATAACGGCTTTATGCGCTGTTGTAAGTGCCTGCGGCTCTATTTACGAAAAGGAACCTGTCGGGATCGGTCCCGATATTTCGGAATTAAAGCGTTCTCCGTGCGCTTGCATGCTTTTAAAGCTGCCGGCGGGCTTGCCCGACTGGATAACGACGGCTCAGGGATAACAGGATAAAAAAATATGCCAACTCCGGTAAAATCAAAACAACAGCTGACAGTGAAAACGCCTGAAAACAACCCGGTTCAAAAGGGTTCCGTTTCCGGCGGATCCAATTTGAAAAAAAATGTTGTTCGTCAACCCGAACGTGAAGAAATTTCAATTGATCAGCTGCGGGAACGGCGTTATTTGTGGACGGCGCGGGCTTTTGCAATCGTGTCGGCCGTGGCGTTATGCGTTAATTTGGTTTTGTTGTTGGCGATTATTCATATTATGCCGCTGAAACGCGTTGAACCGTTTTTGCTGACGTTTCAGAACAGAGACGAACAGGTTGTAAAAATTCGTCCTTTGGCAAAGGATATGGCGGCGGAAGATATTATTTCCGAAGCCATGATCAGACAGTATGTGTTGTTAAGAAATACGATGATTTCGGACGTTGACGAGATGTCTTTCCGTTGGGGGCAGGACGGTCCTTTGCGCTGGATGTCTTCGGCGCAGGTGTATAACCAGTTTGCCAAAACGGTCAAGGATTGGCTGTCAAGAATTAAACTGGAAGGCTTAACGCGCGAAGTCCGAATTGAATCCGTTGTTCGAAATCAAAACATCTGGCTGGTTTATATTGTGACGCGCGATATGCTGCCGGAAGCCGAAGAACCCGCTATTTCGCGTTGGCGTATCCGTTTGTCGGTCAAATACTTTGCCAAAGATCAAAAAGAAGTCAAATATATTGACCGGTTAAAGAATCCTTTGGGGTTTGCCGTTGACGGATATGCGATTGAAAGTGCTAACGATTAAAGAAGGTGTCCCGTGAAAAGAAATTTGAAAATTCGCCTTTTTGCTTTTGTTTCGTTGTCTTTTTGTTTTTTGCCGCAGGTCGTTTCGGCACAACAGACGGCTGCGCGTGAATCCATGGATGCGGCGATTGAACAGTCAAACGGGCAGTATTCTGAAATCGATATGCCGTTTTGGTCTTTGGGAATGCAACAAAAAGCATGGAATAAACCGATGGAACATATGGGGGAAGGCCAGTCCAAGCCGGGATATTCCAGATATTTTTGGACGCCTGATCTGGTTTTGCCGCTGCGGATTCGGGAAGGTATGCATACGCTGATTAACTTTCCGTCATGGGAATTGATTGAAAATGTTTTTCTGGGAAATGAAAGTGCTTTCGGGGCACAGAAGGTCGCGCAGAATGCGTTGATGGTTTTTGCGGCAAATGTTGACCTGGTCGGTATGGATACGAATATGATTGTTTTCGGCCGTTCCGGGAACAGATATGTTTTTTATTTAAGAAGCGAAACCTTTAATACGGACAGAATAACCAATTCCGTCGTGGATATCGTTGTCAATGATGCAAAGTTTGTTCCCGATGATTCCGGGCAAACGCCGTTTGCTTCCGGTGCAGTCGGATCCGGCGCCGTTTCTTTTGGCGGGTCAGGCGGTTTCGGCGGCGCTTTGCGCGGCGCAAAAAAGACAACAACAAAAAACGGAACGGAAGACTGGTTGGCCGATATTGAAGTCGACCCCGAAAAATTGCGTTTTGATATTGATGTGTTTGTGCCTAATCCGGCGGATATGGAAATTGCGCCCGAACGCGTCTGGCGTGATGAGATTTTCACGTATATTGATTTCGGTCCGAAGGCGTTGACAATGACGGAACGTCCGATTGTTAATCTTTTGTCTCAGGGATCCGAAGTGCCGATCGGCTTCAGGACGCGCGGCCCCAACGGCCGACTGATGGTTGTGGAAGGCATCGGCGATTTGGTTTTGCGTAACGGGAAACGGATTTTATGCCTGAAGATCAGAAAAGATCCTGCTTTTGGCACCGAATGGGTAGAATACGAAAAATCCGTTCAGCCGGAATGGTCGCCGGGGCCGATGATAACAACGGGCGGCTATAATGCTCCGTCTGCCGGCGGTGTTGCAAACAATGCCGATAATACAAATATGCAGGCGGCAAATGCCATGATGATGCAGGCAGGACCGAACGGTATATTATCGGCCAATCAGATTGCTCAGTTTTCACAGCAGGGACGGGACAGTTCCCGCATGATCCGCCGTTATCGCGACACGTCTATGGAAACGATTGCGGTTGAACTGGGATCAGACAGCGAAATTGCTCCGTTGGAACAGAAATGGGACAATATTTCACGTAAAAACAGGGATTTGCTTAATGCGTATGAACCGTATTACTCTGTTGACGCAGTCGCGGAAGGCGAATCAAAAGATTTATTCCGTCTGCGCATCGGTCCGGTCGACAGCATTGAAGCAGGGGATAAACTATGTAATCAATTAGGTCGCCGCGGGGTGACGTGTATGGTTGTGCGGACACAATGAACGAAGATTTACTCAGCTCATCAGACAGATATTTAAAAAAGTCCAACAGAACACTGTTGATTGTCGGGATTATAGCCTTTTTGGCTTTTCTGACAGGCGTCATCGTGCTGTTGAGCGGAGAAGAAGAACGTAAAAAAGATGCCGAAGTAACGATTGAAGGATCAGCGGAAAGCTCCAGCAGTATCGTTGGCGGCGACGCCGATACCTTTAGTCTGCCCGAAGAGGCAACAGCATCTACGGTGCGTTTGGTCGTTACCCCCGAAACCATGCGGTTTGATCAGGTCGTTCTGGGAACAATGGCGGAAGGAACATTGACGTTATCGGCTTCTTCCGGGCGGATCAGCGTGACGGCAATCGAATTTGAAAATAAACAGGAAGACGGCTTTGTTCTGGAAAATAAATGTCGTAAAGATATTGTCCTGACCGGAGACGTCACCTGTAACGTTGTCGTGCGCTGGGAACCGAAAACGGCGCGGACGATTCAGTCTAATCTGGCTGTTCGCTGGACAGATGAAACGTTCGGCGGTATCGGGCGAAAAGTTATTGTTCCCATTTCGGCAATGGCAATTGATACCAGTATGTGCGGCGTTTGTGATGAAGTGCCGGGCAGCAGCGGATCCATGCTGGATCAGCTGCGTCAAAAAGGTCGTGTCATTTTGGGGCCTGACGGGAAACCGATCGGATATGCCGACGAAAACGGTGTTGTTTACGGGTTGGACGGCAAAAGAATCGGAACTTTGCGCGAAGACGGAACCGTTGTTGATGATCAGGGCTATGTGATCGGTGTTGCGGAAGGCAGCAGAATAGCCATCGGTCCGAACGGGGAAATCCTGGGTACGATTCTGCCGGACGGCCGCGTAATAGATAAAGACGGCCGTTTGATCGGTTATGCTTTGCCGGACGGTACCATTGTTGATGAAAACGGAAACGTGATCGGATCTGCGATTAAAACGGGAATCGCGTATGATAAAAACGGCAATCCGATCGGGCGGATTATGCCGGACGGGACGGTTGTCGACGATGAAGGCAACGTGATCGGCTATGTGAATCCGGACGGGACGATCGTTGATGCCAACGGTAATATTATCGGATCCGTTGCGCCGCAGGGAACGGTGGTTGACGCTTCGGGAAAACCGCTGGGAATTGTTATGCCGGACGGGACGGTCGTTGATGCTGACGGCAATATTATCGGCCGGACTTTACCAAACGGCTTTGTCGTTGACAGAGACGGCAATATTATCGGCCGTGTTGTCAAAGAAGGATTGGCAATCGGGCCCGGTTGCCGCATGATCGGCAGAATCAGTACGGACGGTTCCGTTATGTCTTCAAACAGACAGGTGGGGCGTTTAACGGCTTCCATGACCGTTGTCGATATGGCGGGCAATCCGATCGGCGGCTATGTTGAAGAAGGCGCTCTGATTGACTGGGCGGGGAAAATTATCGGTAAGGTCGATCAGGACGGACACCCCGTTTCTTTTAAAGGGGATCCTCTGGGGTGTTTAACGCCGTACGGGACGGTTGTTAACGATTCTGAAGAAATTATTGCCGCCGTTTTGCCGAAAGGAACGGTTGTCGGAACGCAGTGCGGCGTTGTCGGACGTGTTATGCCGGACGGCAGTGTTGTCGGCGATGGTCAGATTAAAGGACGCATTTTGCCGGATAAATCATTTTTATCGACAGAAGGGAAAATTGCGGGCGCTTTGGCGCGTCAGAATGTCGGTGTCGGACCGGGGTGTATGTCTTTGGGATATGTCAATCTTGACGGACAGGTTATGACAGCCAAGGGCGAACTGGTCGGCTGTCTGGCGGCGAACGGGGAAATCCTTGATAATCAAAAAGTCGTTTTGGGAAAAATATTGGATTCCGCCGTTGCCATAAATCCCGACGGGCGGGTTGTCGGCGTAATGGATCCGGTCGGCAGAATTCAGGATAAAGAAGGAAAAATTTTAGGCTGTGCGGATCCTGACGGGCTGGTTATTAACTCCAAAAACGAATCGGTCGGCATAATGATGCCGACGGGCGGTGTTTTGGATCGTGACGGGCGTACAATCGGCTGGGTTATGCCGGACGGTTCTGTTTCAAACGGAAAAAACAGCACTGTCGGTAAAGTCATGCCGGACGGGACTGTCATTGACCTGACCGGACAAACGGTTGCTCGTGTCGCACCGTATAAAGGACTGGCTTTAAGAGGCAGCTGTGAACCGGTCGGCAACGTTTTGATTGACGGGCGTGTCGTTGATAATGAATTTAAACGGACGGCTTATATCCGCATGGACGACAGTCTGGCAAACGAAGCCGGTGATTTTGTCGGCCGTATCGCTTATGGCGCCAGAGGCATCAGTGCCAAAGACGTTTATTTGGGGGCAACGGGAAATGACGGCACGTTATATAATCCGGCCGGCGAAAAAATCGGTTGCTTGCGCCCGGATTCTTTATTCGTTGACGCAGAAAATAAATTTTTGGGCGCGGCTCTTCCCGAAGGAGTGGCTGTTAATGATAAATCAGAACTGTATGCCCGAGGCGATTCGATCGCCAAAGCGCTGGATCTGAAAGGATCGGAATTTATCGGTTCGGTGACGCTCAGCGGCTTTATCAAAGAAGGCGACAGAATTTCCGGCGGAATTATTCCGGACAGAGCTGATGTTTTGGATATTAAAACCAGTGAAAAAATCGGTCGTTTATTGCCTGACGGTACGGCGCTGGATTTGCTCAGCCGTTATTTGGGACGGTTAAGAATGCCCAGTGGGGAAATTGTCAATAAAGACGGCCGCGTCGTCGGTAAGATCTTTGTCGGTATGCGCCAAGTGATCGGCCCGAACGGAGAAATTCTGGGGGTGGTGATGCCGGACGGTACCGTGGTAGATGCTTCGGGTCGCGTTATCGGCAAAGCCGATTTGAACGGTAAAGTCGTTGATAAAGACGGACGGGTCATCGGTGAAGTCATTCCGGTCGGCCAGCCGATTATCGGCCCTGACGGGAAAATTATCGGTTACGTCGGTGTCGACGGCCAGATTGTTGACAAAGACGGGAATCCCGTTTTAGGTCCCGACGGAAAGCCTTTGCGTTATCGTGCCGGCGGTTCTGTCGTTGAAGACGGCGGAGAAGTGATCGGAAAAATCGGCGAGACTCTGGAACGTCTGGTTTATGATGAAAACGGCAATGTGATCGGCCGGGTATTGCCGGACGGAACGGTCGTTGATTTGGAAGGCAACGTGATCGGCACGATGCGTCCGGACGGCACGGTGGTGGATAAAGACGGCAATGTGATCGGCAGGGCAGGTCAGCCGGAACGTCTGGTTTATGATGAAAACGGTAATTTAATCGGTCGCGTATTGCCGGACGGAACGGTCGTCGATCTGAAAGGCAACGTGATCGGCCGTGTTCAGGACGACGGTACGGTGACGGCTTTGGGCTCTAAAGTGATCGGCTATACGGTCAAAGACGGTCTGGGACTGAACTTTAAAAATGAAATTATCGGTAAAATCAATTCTTCCGGTCAGCTTAAAGAACCCGGTTCGGATAAATCTTTGGGTTTTTTGCAGGCAGATGACACCATTACGGACGCAACGAATACCGTTATCGGCAAAGGGGTTGTTAATGCCGTTCCCATTGGTCTGCAATGTCAGATGCTGGGGACGATTGACGATAACGGGCAGGTTATTGATACAACGGGACGGCAGATCGGCCGGCTGAATTATGATCGTTCTTTGGTTAATGCTTCGAATGCTCAGATCGGTTTGGCTTTGGGGCAGGAATCCATTATTAATGAACCGTGTGAGATTATCGGGCAGATTACGACCGAAGGAAAAGCAGTCGATACCAAAGGTCAGGAAATCGGCTGTGTTGATTTTGAAGGGCTGGTAAAAGATAAAAACGGAAAACGACTGGGACGAATCGTTCAGAAAGGACAGGTGCGCGGCCCCGATGATCAGATTATCGGCAGGATCGTTGCCAACGGTGAAGCGTTGGGATCTCAGGGGGACGTGTTAGGGTGTTTTTCGATTGACGGTGCCGTTTTGGATAAAAATAAAAAAATCCTGGGGGTTTCTGCCGACATGAAATATGCCATTGACGATCAGGGGAAAGTCATTGCTCATATTTTGGGCGGCACGTACGGCGTTAATCCTGCAGGCGGATCTTTTGTCGGTATGTTAAACGGGCAAAATCTGATCGGCGCAGAAAATCGTCAGTTGGGCGTACTTGTTCCTGCCGGCAGAAAAGTCATTGCAACGGACGGTAAGATTGTCGGAACCGTTCTGCCGCGCGGGCAGGTTCATAATGACCGCGGAGAAGATGTCGGTTATGCCACTTCGTCCATGCGAGTTTTAACCGCAGATCGTAAATTTTTGGGACGCGTCGTCCCGATCGGCGAAGAATGTAAAGACGGTAAAAACAACGTTGTCGGTACCGTCCACTTTGACGGCACGATTATTGACGAAAGAAAACAGGTCTTAGGACGTTTGCTGGCCAGCGGCCAGGCTTTGGACAATTCCGGTGCTCATTTATGTATGATTTCTTTGATCAGTACAAATGATGACGGGTCTTTGTTCCCGAAAGGGTTGATCGGAAAAATGGTTTACGGTCCGGACGGAAAGCCGTTGGGTGTTATCGGTGAAGACGGGTTTATTCGTGATGCAAACGGTAATATTATCGGACGTGTTTTGCCGGACGGCACGGTCGTCGATTTGGACGGCAACGTGATCGGCAAGGCTTATCCGAAAGGGGCTGTTTTCAGTCCTGACGGTAAATTTTTGGGTATTGTTGACGCAGACGGGTATTTGCGGGACGAAAACGGCAATATCATCGGCAGAATGTTGCCGGACGGTACCGTTGTCGATATGAACGGTAACATTATCGGCCGGGCTTTGCAGGAAGACGGTATTGTCGATTCAAAAGGGAATTTCCTGACAAAAGCAGGCGAAGACCGTTTGGTTTATGATGCCAACGGCAACGTGATCGGACGTGTTTTGCCGGACGGTACCGTTGTTGATTTAAAGGGGAACGTTATCGGCAGAATGTTGCCGGACGGTACGGTCGTTGATGCAAACGGCAATGTGATCGGTCGGGCGGGGCCGCCCGAGCGTTTGGCCTATGATGCGAACGGCAATGTGATCGGTCGGGTATTGCCGGACGGTACCGTTGTTGATTTTAAAGGCAATGTAATCGGAAGAGTACAGCCCGACGGGACAATTGTTGATGCGACCGGGAAAGTTATCGGTCGGGCCGGGCCGCCTGTTGAGGCAAAAAATGTTCGTATTGCTGTCGGGCGTGACGGTAAATTTTTGGGTGTTGTCGGTGAAGACGGTCTTGTCCGTGACGAAAACGGCAATGTGATCGGCCGGGTATTGCCGGACGGAACGGTTGTTGACATGAACGGAAATGTAATCGGTTCTGTGATTGAAGGAGAACCGATGCGTGATGCAAACGGCAATATTATCGGTGTTATCATGCCGGACGGCCGCGTTGTTGATTTAGACGGCAATGTGATCGGTCGCATTAATGCAAACGGGGAAATCGTTGATGCGGACGGAACGGTTTTGGGCACATGGCGCGGCGGGAAACTGACGGCAATGAGCGATAAGCTGCAGAAAAAACGTTTTGCGTTCGGCAAGGACGGCAAAAGAATCGGTATGATTATGCCGGACGGAACGGTTGTTGATGAAAACGGCAATATTATCGGTCGCGTTGATGAAGACGGTAATGTGGTCGATTTAGACGGCAACATCATCGGGACGGTTGAAGAACCGTCTGCGGGAGGGCCGGCAGAAGAAGATAAAAAAGAAGGCAGTGTTTCCATTTTTGGTGCTTTTGATCCGGAAAATTACCGGTATCGCGGTAAATCTTTGGGATCCGGCGGCGGTACGGGAAAAGGGGAACGTTATGATCCCGCCCGCATAAAACAGCTTCGGGCATTGCAATTGGCTTATCGTCGTCAGATCAGACCCGGACGGGGGATCGGCATTGCCTCGACCGAAGAAGATTTGCTGAAAAAGCAAAAACGCAGCAAAAGTTGGGCTGATTTGGGTGTGCTGAAGAATGTATCATCATATCGTGTCAATATGGATAATATGATTTTGGCGGATAAAGCCATACCGGCCGTTTTGGCGCGTTCCATTGATACGGAACAGGAAGATATTCCCATTTCCGCAATTGTTGAACGCAACATTTATTCGGAATCGGGACGTAAAATTATTATTCCCGCCGGCAGCCGTGTTATTGGCGAACTCAGCGGTTCTTCGGCCAGTGAAGAAGTCGGAGCGGCTTCAAAAGTCGAAATTTCCTGGACACGCCTGATTCGTCCGGACGGTGCGGCGTTCCAGTTTGACGAAGGATCTTCGGGTGATGCTTCCGGTCGTGCGGGCGTCGGCGCGTATATGGACCGACAGTTGATGAAGAAATACGGACTGCCGATGGTTCAGTCGACAATTACTTCTGCAATTTTGTATGCCATGGCAACGGATGACGCGGCCGAAGTCGGATCAGAAGGTGAAGTTGCCATGTCGGGTCGTCAGCAGGCGGCTGAAGATGCACGTACCAGATTTTCCGATACGATGCAGCAGATTTTTGATGATATCATCAGTGAAACGTCACAGTTAAAAACGCGCTTGTTTGTTCCTTCCGGTACACGAATTACGATTTTTGCAAACGCGGATTTATGGCTGCGCAGTGAAGCAGAAGATGAAGATGAAGCGTCTATCGGCAAGAAAGATGTTTTGATTGATCCAGATAAAGATGATGACAGAAATGTTGTTGATGATCCTTCTACGATTTCTTCGGGTACGACGACTCCGCATGATCCGAACGCTCAAAATGTCCAAAATGATCCAAATAACTTGCAACAACAGCAGCAAATTTACTATAATAATTATGCTGGTCAGCAGGCGCCGCAACAGCAACAGCCTCCGCAGGGCAGATTGATCGACAGTAATAAGCAGCAACAACAACAGCAGCAGCCACTTCCGCCGCCGATTATACAGGAAAAGAAAGAAGAACCGGTTGATCCCGTTCCCGAACTTTTCTAAATTGAAAAGGATATTGAAATGAGTATGGATTCTTTTCAGGTTTTAAGATCGACATTGCGTTATCTGTCATATTGGTATGAACAAGATAACGTCGAAGAAGTCGCGATTAACCGTCCGAACGAAATTTGGTTGCGTTTGCGCGGACGCAGGGCTCATCCTTGGGCATGCCAGCAGGACGCCAATCTGTCCAGAACGTATCTGACGGACATCATGCATATTATCGCCAACACGTTTGAACTGCCGTTTGATCCCGAACAGGGATCGCCGGCCGTGTATGCCACGCTGCCGGGCGATCACCGTTTTACGGGAATTGCGGGCAAAAACGTTATGTATGATAACGAGGATCTGACCGGCGGTATTGCCATGTGCGTTCGTGTTCATTCCGATGATGTGAAATTCGGATTGGGGGATTACGGCCTGAAATCGGGGGAACGCCTGCAAAAGCTTAATAAATTGAAAGAAGTTGAAAATCCGGAAGATCCGTATGAACGCCTGATTTTATCAATTAAGCGCGGCGACCATATTTTGGTTTCCGGGGCAACGGCAACCGGTAAAACGACATTTTTGAATAACCTGCTGACCATTTTGGATTCGCATAAACGGGTAATTACGATTGAAGATACCCGCGAATTAATTGTGCCGCATCCCAACCATGTACATTTGGTGTTATCGCGTACGGAACAAACAAACACAATGACATATCCGAAATTGATTGACCTGGTTGTTCGTTTTACGCCGGATGCGATTATCGGCGGGGAAATTTCAACGGCTAATGCCGGGGCGTTGTGGGAATTGATGGGATCCGGGCATGACAACTGCTTTGCGACAATTCACGCCGAAAATTCCGAAGCGGCCTATAAAGCGTTTACGGATCGTATTCTGCATTGCTATCCGACGATTGACCGTGAAAAAACAATTGCCGAAATGCATGATAAGCTGCGGGTGGTTCAGATCAATCGTCAGGGAAATATCCGTGCCGTGACAGAAGTGACCTAAAAGTACGCCTGCGAATTACTTTTCAGTTAGGATCTGGTTTTTGCGTTTAAGTTTTACACTTTATATTTCCGGTTATCTTTTGTTGTTTCTGGGGATTTCCATGCTTATTCCGGCAGGATTGGATTATGCCCAGGGGCGGGGTGATTTTGCGTTTTCTTTCGTAAAGTCGTCGGGTGTAACAGTGTTTTGGGGAACATTGTTTGTTCTGGCTTTCAAGGGGGTTTATAAAAAACTGACTCTTGCTCAGATGTATTTGGCAACGACATTATCGTGGATTTTGATGTGTTCTTTTGCCGCAATACCGTTTGTCTTTGCGCCGTATTCCATTTCGTATACGGATGCTTTTTTTGAATCAATGTCCGGATTAACGACTTCGGGAGCAACGATCTATTCTGATTTGACGCTTTGTTCGAACGGTATTATTTTATGGCGCAGTTTGTTGCATTGGTTTGGCGGACTGGGAATTGTCGCGTTGGCCATGCTGTTGTTGCCGTTTTTAAGAATAGGCGGCATGCAGTTGTTTCAGATGGAAAGTTCTGATAAAAACGATAAAGTAAAGCCCAGAACGGTACAGGTTATCGGGACAATTACGGTTGTTTATGTCGTTGTTACGGCGTTATGCGTGGCATGCCTGTTATTAACGGAATTGGATTTTTTTGAAGCATTGAATTTCAGTATGGCCAGTATTTCCACCGGCGGTTTTGCCCCGCGCAATACGTCGGCCGTTGATTTGTCCCCTGCGGCGCAGTATATCATAGCCTTTTTTATGTTTATTTCGGGTATGCCGTTGTTTTCCTTATATTTTATTTATAAAAGGGAATGGAAAAAAGTCACGGAAGATATTCAGATCAAAACTTATTTTTGGGTTGTTGCCGCTTTAACCGCCGTTGTGACGGCATGGCTGATGATCCATTATCCGGAAACGGATTTTTTCAAAATTTTCAGGACGACTTTATTTAATGTTATTTCGATTATTTCTTCCACCGGTTTTAACGCATCGAATTTGGAAACGGGCGGAGCCTTTGTTATTTGCATTTATTCGCTGCTGACGGTCATCGGCGCTTGTACCGGATCAACCAGCGGCGGCATAAAAATCTTTCGTTTCAACATCCTGGCCATAACCGTTATTCAGTCGCTGCGCCAAAAAATAATGCCGCATACGGTTTTAATGCCTAAATTTAACAATCGTCCGCTGACAACGGACGTTGTTTTCAGCGTGGTTGTGTTCATGGTGATGTTCTTTTTAACATCTGTTGTTTCCATTTTACTGTTGTCGATGTACGGCTTGGATTTTTTAACATCGGTTTCTTCGGTTTTTTCGGCGATCGGAAATACGGGAATCGGACTGGGCCCCGTTGTCGGCAGTTCCGGAGGCGGTTATTGTTCTTTGCCGACTTTTGTTAAGTGGGTTTTATCCGCAGATATGCTTTTGGGGCGTTTGGAATTTATGAGCATTTTTATTTTGATTATGCCCATGACGTGGCGTCGCAACAGTTTAAAGCGCACCAAGTCAGAAACGGCGCTTTAAAGTCGGGGATTATTTTTGTTCGGCCGATGCGGAAGGGGCTTGTTCTTTTTCATTTTGCTGTTGTGCCCGGCGCAGACTTTGTTCGTTTAATCCGCGGGCAATATTCATGTTGATGCTGATCAAAATTTCCAAAGACTGAGCCGATGGTTTTGCCATAACGGCGAAAGTATGCTTAAAAATAAAATGAGCCAGATTAAAAATATTTTGTTTGATTTCCAACGGCAGCGGATTGGATTCTTCCGTTGCGCCGGTGACCAGAATTGTCCACAATTTTCTGTTCAGATCCAGGGCTTCATGCAATTCGGCGGTCGGCACGGGCCAGCGTTCTTTGATTGTGTTCAGCCGGGAAGCCGTTCGGATCAAAGCGCGGGCTTCCAGTTCGTTTTGGGGCAGGGCGGAAGATTCTGTGGCAGCATACGGATTGATGGTCATGACGGGCTCCTTTTTAAAAACAAAATTATGATAACCGAAGGTGTGTTAAAAAGCAAAAATCTTTGCTAAATTATAAAAATGAAAAGATTAAAGATGGGTTGAATATGACGGAAAACGAAGACGTTTTTTCATGGGAAGGCGATGCCTGTCGCGATATGGTGACATATCGTTTTATTGAATTGTCCGGGACTGCTTTGGCCGTGGCGTTTGAACAGGATCCGGAACTGCGTAAAAAATACGCTTTATGGCTGTCACAAAAAGAGATCGGAACAAAGCCGGTCATTTTATATACCTTTGAATTGGAACACGATGATGAGGTTTCTGTTTTTGCCATGCCGCGGGAAAATCATTTTCTGGTGCGGTTTCATACCTCATTGTTTGAAACATTGGTTTCAATCGTTTATGATATGGAATTAATGAATATCCGTGCGGCCAGAATCGTGATGTTCACCGGCAAAGCTTTGTATGCCGTTTCATGGGCAGAGGCCTTGCATGACATATGGGGCGATGAGTTTATGGCTTTGATGCGTTCAAAAGGAGATGATGCATGATAATACGGTTTTGTATAGCTGTTCTTACAATACTTTTTTTGTCGTCCGATCCGGCTTTTGCCGCACCGATTAAGGAAAAAAGTCCGTATCCCGTAGATAATTGCGGCGCAACATATAACAGCCAACCGTTCAGGATTGTCGGTTTTAAAGATTATCCGCCTTTTTCCTGGGGGGAATTAGATGAAAGATTTTATCAGGATACGGGGAAAAAACGTTATACATTTCACGGTTTTATTCTGGATCCTTTAAAACAGGCTCTGGCAGATATTCATGTCAAACAAATCAGTGATCTGGCTTTTGATGATTTTAATGAGGCACAGAAAGCCATGTTGCACGGCAAAGCGGATTTGTTGTTTATCGGTTATTATATCGATGAAAGCAAATCGGGAATGGATTATATTTATCCGGCTTATTTCGGAAATCCTTTTGTTGTTGTGTCCCGGAAAACAAAGAAAATTGACGTGGAAGATTTTTCCGGATTAAAAGGACTGAAGGGGGTCGTCCGCCGAGAAGAAGAAGTCGAACCGTTAATTCGCGGTTTGTTGCCGACGGATACAAAGCTGGAGGTTGTTGACGGTCCCGAAACGGCTTTTCGCAAGCTGCTGTCCGGCGATGTGGATTTTATGATTACCAGTCCTTATGCTGCCGATGCCGAATCGAAACGTTTTAAGGTCAAAGATAAATTGCATTTCGGAACAAAAGTGTTGCGCCATATCAAATATTTTATGGCTTTTTCGAAAATGTCGGTTTGCCGCCGTTATAAGGATATCTTTACTCAAAAACTAGACGCGCGCATCAGAAACAAGGCGGAAATAGAAAAACTGATCCATAAATATATTGATATCTGGGTCGAAAAGCATGCCGATGAACCGCCGCTGGAATATGTTCCCGCCAATGATACGCCTGCGGCCGCAGCTCAGCCGTCGGCCGTTCCGCAGGCCTAAAACCGGGTAGGGGATTTTTTCCCGAAAAGGGGCAAAAGGGATACCCCCCCCCCTTGAAACCGACAGAACGACGGACAAGAATAAAAAAGGTAAAAGAGGGAACGCTCTTTTACCTTTTTGACGTTTATGTCGGGAACAACAATAAAGGATTGTTCGAGTTTTAAACTGTTTTCGGACGGTCGGGCCGAAAAACACTTTTTTAAAAGACGGGTACTTTTCGGCCTGCCGGCGATTTTATCGATAAAAGAAGGGAGCGTATGGCAGAGTTTATTTTGATTTGCCGTAATGCAGAGGGGGGATATCCGGATTTTTGGCAACACGCCGTTATGATAAGGCAATGTTTTTTATGACGGATTTGTTCAAAAGAGCAAGAGTCTTTTCTCTTCAGACTGAAAAAGCAGATACAAAAAAACAGGCCGCGAAGAAAATATCGCGGCCCGTTTGAAAAAGTTTCGGTTATGACCTGCCGGCAGATTTTTGTGCCAGTAACGCAAACCGGGACGCCTTCATGGTTTTCATGGTTTTTGCGCGCCGTTTTTGGATTTCAAGCTTTTTTGCTGTTTTTTCACTTTCGGCAACGCGGGTTTCCAGACGTTTTTTCAAATACGGATTTTTGGCATTATCTGCCAGATCTTTCATTTCCCGACGATCATCAGCGGTCATTTTTTTATAGATATTTTCTTTGACCTGTTTGCGAGTTTTAACGTCGGCAAACGAATTTTCAACGGCACATAAAGTAATGTCGAGCATTTCAGCCTTTGTAAATCCGAATTTTTCGGCACTGATCCGGTGTTCTTTTCCCGTATGCGTTCCGAAAATTCCGGCATCGTCCGGGTTTAGGGAAATACGTATGCCGGCATCATATAATTGACGTGCCGGGTGATTGGCCAGATCGCCTTTTAAATCGGTGACCAAAATGCGGTTGGAGGTCGGGCAGACTTCAACCATGATATTTTTTTCCGCCAGTTCTTTCATAACTGCCGGATCTTGCGGCGCGGAAACACCGTGTCCGATTCGCGCAGCGCCCAGACGTACGGCGTCTTTAATGCTTTCGGGGCCGCAGATTTCCCCGGCATGCAGAGCCAGCTTTAACCCGGCCGATTTTGCGATGGACAACGCTTCGGCAAAATCATCAAATTTGCCGGCGCGTTCGTTTCCGGCAATTCCGAATCCCGTTACCAGCGGGTGGGGGTTGTCACGAATAAATTCGGCAACCTGTTTGACGTTTTCGGCCCCCAGATTGCGTACCCCCGTTGCGATGAAACGCGTTTCCAGTCCGGTTTCTTCTTTGACTTCGTCGGCGGCTTTGGTAATGGCTTCCATCATTGCGCGATAACGCGGGGCGGATAATTCGCTTTTGCCGGTTTCGGGGTTGACTTCCACCGCCATATGGGCCGGAGATAAAATCAATTCCGCATAGACGCCGCCTTCCGCAGCGTTTTTGCTGAGATAATCTTTTGTGACATCATAATAATCCTGCGGCGTGCGCATCATGTCCGCCACATTGTCGTATGTGTTGATGAAAGCCCAAAAATCGCTTTCGTCATAGGCATAACGACCGTTCGGAAAATCATTTTTATCGTATTGTCCTTCAGCCATGACAAAGTTGTCCGGCAGCGTAATATGATGACGCTGAGCCAGTTTGGCCGCCATTTCGGGCGTAACGGTTCCTTCAATATGTTCGTGCAGTGTTGCTTTGGGCAAAGACGCCGTATTAAATTCTTTTGTCATAGTTCACCTTCTTGGGGCATTCCGGCCCTCTGTTTATTTATTTCTTACACTTCTTCCATTATTAACGATTCAGCATACCTGATTTTAAAACAGATGTCAACAATTTGTCCAATTTGTCCATTAAGCAATTATTAACGGTTTGTTTAGAAATAAATTTTTGTGTTTGTAATAATTTTATTTTCTGAAAAAGAAGGATAAAAGTCTTTCTTGCTCTTTTTTATGTGTCCCTGTAATATCCTAGGCAAAGAATGATATTGTTTTTTTGGGGGGAAATATGGCTGTTTCTTCGGTGTTTGTTCGAACCGGCTTGTTTGTTTTGCTTGCGTTTCTGGGGGCGTGTTCTTCCGTTGACGAGGAAGAATTGTTCGGCTACGGATACGAAGAAGACTTTAGTGTCCCGCCGCCGGATATGGTGCCGGTTACGCCTGACGACAATCCCGGACGGACGGTGGACGAGATGTTGAATTTAAAACCGTCCGTAACGGTTAAAAAAGCTGATTATCAGACTTCCGATCAGCCGCAACAGGTTTATGAACATTCCGGTCGTTTCGGGTCAAAGGAAAAAATATCTTTGCGTAAAGGGTTAAATGCACCGGATTCGGGGATTGTTTACAGTCCGCGCAAACGCCGGGCGGCCGAAGTGGTGCGGCCTTTGGAATTAAAAGAACAGGAAAAGGACGAATTGCTGGCCGCTTCCGAAGAAGAAATGTTGGCAGATATCGTTGCTCCGAAAACGCAAAAAGTCGAAATGATCGAGGTTGTTCCGGCTTCTGTTCCGGAAAAAACCGAATTGGCGGAAAAAACAAAAGAATCCGTTTCCTCCGCATCAAATGAAAAACCGGTATCCGAACCGATTGTTCCGGCGGTTCAGATGACGCCGCCGACGGAAAAAGAACCTGTTTTTGAAAAGGCCGCCACACTTTCTGAGCCGGAATCCCCGATGCAGCCGTTGGTCCCGGCTCGGGAAACGTTGGTTTTTGAACCGTTGGTTCAGCCGGAACCGGTTGTGGCATTAACGCCTCCCGGCGAAACGGGCGGCATTGTTTTAACGCCTCCCGAAACAACGGAAGGGATTGTTTTAACGCCTCCCGGCGAAACGGGCGACATTGTTTTGACACCTCCGCCGGGCGAGGAGTCGGAATCTTCGATAGAACTCTTTTTGGAATAAACAGGTGCGTGATGTCAGAGGTATTTAAAGTTGCCGTTGCCGGATTGGGAACCGTTGGCAGCGGAGTTGTTCGGTTGTTGCAGGAACAAAAGGACGTTTTATTAAAACGCTGCGGCCGGCAGATCAAGTTAACAGCCGTTTCCGATTTAAATCCTGCCCGTATGAAAGAGCTGAACCTGCCCGATAGTGTTTCTTTTTACGGCGATGCGCGGGAAATGGCCGATAAAGCATCGGCAGACATTATGATCGAATTGATCGGCGGCGCGGACGGAATTGCTTATGATGTTTGTCGTTGTGCTTTGAATCGGGGCATGAATTTTGTGACGGCGAATAAAGCCATGATTGCGCATCATGGCAATGAACTGGCGCGTCTGGCTGAAGAAAAAGGCGTCTTTTTCGGTTATGAAGCCGCGGTTGCCGGCGGTATTCCGATTATCAAAGCGTTGCGCGAAGGGTTGGTCGGCAACAGAATTTCCGAAGTTTACGGGATCTTGAACGGCACGTGTAACTATATCCTGACGATGATGCGCGAAACGGGACGCCCGTTTGACGAAGTGCTGGCCGATGCGCAAAAACTGGGCTATGCCGAAGCGGATCCGAGCTTTGATATTGACGGTATCGATACGGCGCACAAAACGTGTATTTTGGGGTCATTGGCTTTTGGCATGCCGATAGATCTGAAGGCATTAAGCGTTGAAGGAATTCGTTTTATTACGGACGCGGACATTGCTTTTGCCGAGGAGCTGGGATTCAGAATCAAGCTTTTGGGGGTCGGACGACGTTATGCCGAAGGTGTGTCGTTGAACGTGTATCCGTGTATGATCCCGCAGACGGCTGAAATCGCCCATGTGGACGGTGTTTTTAATGCCGTGATTACCGAAGGGGATTTTGTCGGCCATTCAATGTTTGTCGGCCGCGGTGCGGGCGAACGTCCCACGGCATCGGCTGTTGTTGCCGACATCGCAGACGCGGCGATGCATCGCGGGTTGCCGTTGCTGACGGTGGCAAATAAGGAAATCCGACCGGTTCCGGTTATTTCTTTGGCACAGCGCGAAGGGGAATACTATGTCCGTTTTGAAGTGCGGGATCAACCGGGCGTCATCGCGGATATTGCACGGATTTTAGGCAATGAAAAGGTATCGATTGCATCTATGATACAACGCGGTCGGGCACAGGGCGGCACGGTGCCTTTGATCATGACGTTTCATAAATCAAAAGAAAGTGCGGTAACGGCGGCATTGGCGGAAATAGAGCGTCTGGACTGCGTTTTGGATAAGCCTTGCATGATCAGAATCGAACGGTTATGACATGAAACAAAAAGCGGTTTTAGGCGTTGAAAATTCTTTGACGTCTCAGTTTTGGGCGGCACACGAGGTCAATCCCGAATCGGTGGCGGCGATTGCCCGTACGGCAAATGTTCCCGAAATTGTTGCGCGACTGTTGGCCGTGCGTCAGGTTACGCCTGAAAATGCGTTGTTTTTTCTTACTCCTTCTTTCAGAAATCATTTGCCCGATCCGTATATTCTGCGCGATATGGAAAAAGCGGCGGAACGTATTGCCGCAGCCGTTATCAACAAGGAAAAAATCGCTGTTTTCGGAGATTATGACGTTGACGGCGCCACGTCCAGCGCCGTAATGGTCAGGTTTTTGAAAATGCTTGACGGAGACGTCATCGTACGTATTCCCGAACGCGAAGAAGGATACGGTCCCGGCGAAAAAGCCATGCGGGAGTTTGTCGAAGCCGGCGTTTCACTGACGATTACGGTTGACTGCGGCACAACGGCTTTTGAACCGTTGGGATTTTTAACAAAACAAGGTAAAGATGTTATCGTGATCGATCATCACGAACCTGATGTGACGCTGCCGGATGTTTACGCCGTGGTTAATCCGAAACGGCTGGACGAACCGACGGATAACCCTTGCCGTCAGATGGCGGCCGTAGGGGTTGTCTTTATGACGATTGTCGCCGTTAACCGCCTGCTGCGCGAAAAAGGATACTACGCAAACAGAACCGAACCGAATTTGATGCAGTTTTTGGATCTGGTCGCGTTGGGAACAGTGTGCGACGTTGTTGCTTTGCGCGGATTGAACAGATTGTTCGTTAAATCCGGTCTGGCCGCCATGGCGCAAAGAAGAAATAAAGGGCTGTGCGTTTTAAGCGATTTGGCACACATAAAGGAAAAACCGTCCGCTTATCATCTGGGATTTGTTCTCGGGCCGCGTTTAAATGCCTGCGGCCGGATCGGAGAAGCTTCTTTGGGCACAAAATTGTTGTGCGCTTCAGATGAGGCGGAAGCAATGGAAATTGCCCGTCATTTGGACGAATTAAACACGATCCGCCGTCAGATGTGCGAAGATATTTATAAACAGGCCATTGCGCAAATGGAACGAACGACGGAAGCTGATAAAATTGCTTTTGTCTGCGGCAAAGGGTGGCATTCCGGCGTTGTCGGCATTATTGCCGGTCGGTTAAAAGAACGCTATAACATTCCGTCTTTGGTTATGTCGCAAAACGAAGACGAACTGCGCGGTTCCGGACGTTCCGTTGCCGGCGTCGATCTGGGGGCGGCCGTTCTGGCGGCCAAGGAAAAAGGAATCCTGATAACGGGCGGCGGTCATGCGATGGCGGCGGGATTTTCGTTAAAAACGGAAAAAGCCGATGAATTTAAAAACTTTTTGATCGATTATTTTGAAACGCATAAACACGGACAGGAACAGCCGGCAGATTACCGGATCGATTCCGTTATTGACATCGGCGCCGTTTCAGGCCGTCTGCTGGAAACGTTAAACGCGATGGAACCGTTCGGCGAAGGCAATCCCGAACCGCGTTTTGCCATTCCGGACATAGCCGTTTCTTCGGCGCGTATTGTCGGTTCGGGACATATTTCCTGTTCTTTTGTCGGGCGCAACGGCAAAACCCGTCTGCGTGCCATTGCTTTTCGTGCGGCCGATTCGATTATCGGCTGTTCTTTGCTGAATCATAAGGGCGCCTTGTTTCATGCCGCCGGGTATATTCGCCCCGATACGTTCCGCGGCGGGGATCATGTTCAGTTTGTGATTGAAGATCTGGCTTTGGCGTAAAAGGATTTTCTGATTATGCGGCGTTTTGTTTTTATTTTGTCGGGCATTTTGATTGCTGTTGTTTCGTCGTACAAATTTTATTTGCGTGACAATGCTCCGCAATCTTTGGAAAACAAACACGGATCCGTTTTTCTTTATTTTTCGGACGCTTCCCGTAAAGACGTTCGTGTTTCGGATTTGCACGGCGCCAGACGCGAGGAGAAATTGGATTATTGTTTATCCCCCGGTTCAAACTGCCTGCTTTTTTCGCTTGATACGGAATTGTCTTTTAAAAAAGCGGAAATCCGCCTGCTTTCCGATAAAGATACAGAGGCTGAAATTATTTTTACCGGTCCTTTGTCGGAACGGCTGAAAGAAAAAAGAATAGAGGTTGATTTTAAAAACTTTTATCTGGACGGCGAACCTGTTTTTCAAAAAACGCAAAGCAGCTGGCGACGCTACCAGATTATTTACGGCTTTAAAATTGAAAAAGAAAAACCTGTTTCGATATCGTTCGAATACCGCAGGCATATTCCGGATTATGAAAATATCAGCTGGCTTGTTTTGTTAACGGTTATTTTGCTGGCAGGTGTGATTTTTGATCGGCTTGAAAAACCGTTTTTCGGCTTTTTTTATCGGCTGTACGGTAAAGGAACAGTCGGGCAAAAGATTTTTTTGACATTGTTCTTTTTGATACTGTGCGTACCGGCCGTACGTTTGGATCATAGGGAAGAATCTGTTTTTGAAAACAGAAAACTGGCGAAAAAACCGTCTCTGGTCGTAAAAACAAAAAGAGGGGATAACGGTTTGGCATTGGAATACGGAAAGTATTTCGATTATTGGTTCAGTGATCGCTTTTTCGGTCGGTTGGAAGTGATTTCTTTTTATCATGCCTTACAAAAAAGTTTGCGATTTCGTTTAAAAACGCGAACGGCTTTTGTCGGAAGGGATAATGATATTTTTCAAATCCGGGATTTAAAAGTCTTTGATCCCGCTTTTTTAAAACAGTTGGAACGGGAATCCGAAAAATACATAAATGTTTTGCAGAAACTGAAAAAATGGACCGATCAAAAAAACATGAAACTGTATGTGGTTCTTGTCCCGGTCAAAGAAAGTATTCTGTATGATCGTTTGGGAAAAGGAATGCCCGCGCAAACAGCGGCTTTTGATCAATGGGTCGGGGAAATAAAAGAAGCTTCCGGTGTTAATATCATTTATCCGAAAAAAGAAATCAGACAAGCGGTTTTGAATAATCGGGATTTAATCTTTTTTAAACAGGACCATCATTATACGGACTTCGGAATGACGTTTTTGATCCGAGAACTCATGAAACAGATAACGCATGATTTTCCGGATATTCCCGTCTTGTCGGAAAAAGACTTTAGCGTTACGTATGATCACCGTATCCGCCACGGTGCCAGCTTATCTAAATGGCAGACGTTGTCGCATTTATGCACGCTGTTGATGATTTTTGACAAAGAAGAATGCCGCAGCTATGCAAAACCGTATCGGTATTATCGAAACAAAAATCAGAATGTGGAAATTGATGTCATAAACAACAAAACGACAACTTATTTCAATCCCGAAGGGAAATATTCATTATATCTTTTGGGAACATCGCATACAAATCAGATGTCAGTCTTTTTGCCGTTTTCATTTAAACAAGTGATTAAAGAAGTAAAAGCGGATACCAATATTACGCTAAAGAACGTTTCCCGATATAATCCCGATGCGTTGATTGTCGTTTTGCAAACGACGGTTGCGGACCGTTTGAAAGATTTGTTTAAGGAATAAAAAAATGCTTTTTTCGTCAATGACTTTTTTATTTCTGTTTTTGCCGGTAGTTTGCGCCGCTTATTATTTATCGCCCAAACGTTTCAGAAACGATGTGTTGCTGTTTGCCAGCATTTTCTTTTACGCTTGGGGGGAACCGCGCTATGTTTCCATTATGCTTTTGGTGATTTTTATTAATTATTTCGGGGCGTTGTTTATTGAAAAAACAAACAGGAAAAAGCTTTTTTTAATTTTAACGATTGTTTTGAATCTGTCTTTTTTGGCGTACTTTAAGTACATGAATTTCTTTATCGAAAATATCAACCGGCTGTTTCATGCAAATATTGATTTTCTGTATGTCATTATGCCGATCGGCATATCTTTTTATACGTTTCAGGCAATGTCATATGTGTGTGACGTTTACGCCAAAACAGTTCCGGCGCAGAAAAATGTTTATAATCTGATGCTGTATATTGTTCTGTTTCCTCAATTGATTGCGGGGCCGATCGTAAAATATCACGATATCGCCGATCAGATTGCGTCCCGTAACGAAAATATCGATAAGGTATATCGCGGTGTTTTGCGCTTTATCGGCGGTTTGGCCAAAAAAGTGTTGTTGGCAAATACTCTGGGAGCCGTTGCCGATGAGATCTTTGCTTCCGATCTGCAATACATTTCCGTTTCTTTGGCTTGGATCGGCGCAGTGGCCTATGCTTTTCAGATTTATTTTGATTTCAGCGGTTATTCCGATATGGCCATCGGATTATGTCTGATATTCGGTTTTAACATTCCGGAAAACTTTAATTATCCGTATATTTCGAAATCCGTTACGGAATTTTGGCGACGCTGGCATATTTCCTTGTCAACATGGTTTAAACAGTATTTGTATATTCCTTTAGGCGGGAACAGAATTTCCAAATTCAGAACAGCGGTTAATTTAATGATAGTTTTTTTCGTCACCGGTTTTTGGCACGGAGCCAGCTGGAATTTTATCGTATGGGGACTTTGGCACGGCTTTTTTGTCGTTATGGAAAAGCTGATTGCTCCGGATACGCAGAAAAAGGGAATTATCCGAAACGGTTTGTTGCATTGTTATGCTTTGCTGACGGTATTGTTCGGCTGGATTATTTTTCGTGCCGAAACATTGCCGAGAGCCTGGGAATATATCCGCAAAATGTTCGGCTTTATTCCGAATCGGTATGAAGCGTTGGACTTGTTATATTATGTCGACGGACAAGAGCTGCTGACTTTTGTTTTTGCGATTTTGCTTTCAACGCCGCTGGCCAAAGGATTTTTTAATGCTTCCGGAAAGCTTAAAAGTGCCGGTATTCAGGTGTTTGCGTTGCTGTTGTTTTTGCTGTCGTCCGTTATGATTGCGGCCGGAACGTATAATCCGTTTATTTATTTCCGGTTTTAGGATCAGTTAATCGGAATAATTCGTTCGTAGGTTTTGTGTTCGTCAACGCCCTGCAGCACAACGCCGTCAAATCCCAGATCCATAATGCTTTTAAAATAAACGCCCAGTATGCGTTTCCAGGCGGGATTCCAATAATCGACGACAATGCCGGCCGGATTTGTTCTGGATTGAAAGCGCAGCCATACCGGTTCGCGCAGTTTCCATGAAGGTTCCCAATAAAGGCGGGTGTCTTCGGCCACGGCGACATTCAGCACGGCAAAAACCAGCCGCCGTGCGCCGAGCTTTTTTGCTTGGATTTGTTTGACTTCTTCTTTGGTTAAAGGAATATTTGATTTAAAAAACGGTTCAATGATCAGTAAATCGTAATTTGTATCGCCCAACGCCTTGACCCACAAATCTTTGTCCGTAAAGTTTCTTGTGTTGGTCATGATCAGCATATTGCGGACTTTTGCCAAAGAATCAATGTTTTCCGGATTTTCCAAAAACAATTCTGTTTCAACGGGGATACGGTCGAAAACAGCGGTTTTATCCGTATCGGCGTGGACGGGTATTTTTTTGCGCGCCAAAGTCAAAACGGCGTTTTCCCGTTGTTTTTCGGAATCGCAATGTTCCGCGCCGATAACGGCCAGTCCGTATTGTTCGGCAATTTTTTTTACTTGCGAAGAAAGGGCACCCTTTGCCGGCGAACAGACCTGATTGGTAACCAGCAGCCCGTTGACGGCCATAATGTATCTGCGGATCGGCGTTCCGGCCGGGACCGGGTGTTCCGGGGAAAACAATTTTAACAAAAAGCGTTCGTCGTCCGTTTGTGCGCCGGCCATTTCCGCACGGTGCAAATCGTCCAGGTCGTTTTCCCACTGTCCGCGGGTCAGCAGATCCAGCCCGCCGTCCAGGATAATTTGAAATTCCGGCCTGTTTTCCCGCGCATATTGTCCCAGCGCGACAATAACGTCACGCATCATTTCCCGATAATTGGGAATATAGGCGGCTTCGATTTTAAAGCGTTCTTCCAGCGGATCAAAATCTTCGGGAATCTGCGATGTTTCCTGGGCCTTTCCCGGACCGAGCAAGGCCAAGATCAGACAAAGTGCATAAAAATATGCTTTTTTGATCATAAAAGAGTACTTTCTTAATGTTTTTTTTCCTTAATTTTAGGTATTCTATTTTAAATTCATTTGAAATTCATTAACAAAAGAAGGGTAAAGTGACTGATAAAACAATATGGGTGCTGGCCGATGACAGAGCCGGCAATACGGCGCAGGCTTTGGGAACGGCGGAAGCCGTCGGCGCAAATACCATCATCAAAAAAGTGCGTTACACCAAGACAATCGTTCTGCCGAATGTATTAAGAGGCGCTTCGGCAATCGGGGTAACACCGGAAACGCTGGCGGAAATAACGGAACCTTTCCCCGATGTCGCCATTGCGGCCGGACGACGTGCCGCGCCGTTGTTGCGCTATATTAAAAAGCGTTCGGGCGGGAAAACAAAAATTGTTCAGATTATGTTTCCCGGATATTTCGGTTTGTCGGATTTTGATTTGGTTGTTCTGCCCGGCCACGACGGCTGCAAACTGGTTCGCCCCAATATTATGCGTACGACGGGGGCGCCGCATCGTATTACGCCCGAACGGCTGGCGGCGGAAAAAGAAAAATGGAACAGCGTTTTTGAAAGCCTTCCGGCGCCGCGTGTTGCTCTGATTGTCGGCGGCGCAACAAAGGACAAGCCCTTTAGCGTCGAAATGGCAAAGGATTTGGCACAGCGTTCCGTGGCGCTTTTGCGGGCGCTGGGCGGCGGATCTTTTCTGGTTACAACGTCCCGACGCACCGGAGAACAACAGGAAAAAATTATCCGCGAGGCTTTGCCCGAACCGACATTTTTTTACGGGTGGGGTAATAAGGAAATCGAAAACCCTTACTTTGGCTTTTTGGCTCTGGCGGATCATATTATCGTGACCGGAGATTCCGTTTCCATGTGTTCGGAAGCCTGTGCGGCCGGTGTCCCCGTTTATATTTACGCTCCGCCGGGCAGCGTCGGGAAAAAACATGCTTTGCTGCACCGGGAATTATATGAAAAGGGGTATGCCGTTGAGTTGACGGAAAATCCCGTTCCCGTTTCGCTTGGCGAACCCAAACGGCTGAATGCGGCCTGGGACGTTGCTGCCAGAATAAAGGAAATGATCGGATAATGGTTTCTTTTTGTGCCGATATAGATCGCCTGTTTGCCGATATGCCTTTTTTGGAACGCTGCAAGGCGGCGAAGGATAACGGTTTTTCTTCGGTGGAATTTACCCTGCCCGATAAGGTCGGACTGGGACAACTGGGGGACGCTGCCGCGTATAAAGGATTAAAAGTCATGGTTTTGACCATGCCGGCAGATCAGGCGGCTTTGGCTTTTGAAAAAAAAGAAAAATCAAAATTTCTGGCAGCGTTTGACGCTTTGCTGGACAAGGCGGATTTTCTGGAATGTAAAAAAATTTTCATTCCGGGAAAAGTAATTGCCGAAAATGAATTTGACGAAGCGCATGATGCTTTTGTTTCTGCTTTGCACGCTGCGGCGCCGCGGGCGCGTCATGCCGGCGTGAAAATTCTGCTGGGATTTAAAAACCCGATTGAAAATCCGGATTTTTATCCGGCTTCAACGTCGGAAGTTTTGGACCTGCTGGACGAATTAAATGACGATAAGGCTTTCGGATATTTGTTTGACGTTTATCAGACGCAGACGGGGGAGGGCGGATTAAGCAATACGATTGATGCGCTGATTTCTTTGATCGGGCACGTCCGTATTGCCGGCGTTCCGGCCGGGGAAGAACCCGATACGGGCGAAGTTAATTACGATTATTTGCTGTCTTTGTTGGAAATGCAGGGGTATCAGGGGCATATCGGGTGTTCTTATACGCCGCGCATGAAAACGACGGACGGACTGAAGTGGATGAAAAAATATGTTTGAAGCGCAGACTGCTTTGGCTCAACAAATGGCTGATGCTTCCGGCGAACTGATTTTAAAATATTTCCGCTGCCCGGTCGATATCAGCGATAAAGCAGACGCTTCGCCCGTTACCGAAGCCGATAAAAAAGCAGAGCTGTTGATGCGCTCTATGATAGAACGTTATTTCCCGGATGACGGCATTATCGGGGAAGAGTACGGCAGGAAAAAAGAAAACGCCGAATTTGTCTGGGTGCTGGACCCGATTGACGGAACGCAGTCGTTTGTTGCGGGCGTCCCATTGTTCGGAACACTGATCGCTTTGCTGCAAAACGGCAAACCCGTTCTGGGGCTGATCAATCAGCCGTATACAAAAGAACGTTGGATCGGTGTGACGGGAACCCGTACGACATTTAACGGATCCGTTATTCGGACGCGCCGTTGTGCCGAATTGCAACAGGCCGTTTTGTTTTCGACGGCCGACAAGCAAATGTTTGCCGATCCTGACGATAAACGGCGTTTTACGGCTTTGTGCGATCGGGTGAAAACAGCACGGTTCAGTACGGACTGCTACGGATATGCCTTGCTGGCCGCAGGTTGTGCGGACATTGTCTGCGAAGCCGATATGAAGCTGTATGATTATGCGGCGTTGATGCCGATTATTGCCGGCGCCGGCGGTATGATGTCGGATTGGGAAGGCAATCCTTTGTCCGAAAACAAAGGGGCGGGTCATATCCTGGCGCTTGGGGATCCGCTGCTGCTGCCCGCTGCGCTGGAGGCGTTGAATCAATGAAAATATTCCGGCTGATTTTTTGTTTTATGCTTTTATCGTTTTCTGCCGACGCGCAACAGTACCAGGCAACGCCGGCCAAAGGGGTCGCCATGCACGGAAAACCGCGTTACGGCTGGAATTTCAGGTATTTTGATTACGCCAATCCCGACGCACCGAAAGGCGGCACATTAAAAATGTCGGCTTTTGGCAGTTTTGACACGTTTAATCCGTTTACGATCAAAGGCGTGGCTGCCGCCGGGACGGGTATGCTGTATGATACGCTGATGGTTGAATCGGCGGACGAACCGTTTTCGGAATACGGTCTGATCGCCGAAACGATTGAAATGCCCGCGGACAGATCCTGGGTTGCCTTTAATATCAATAAAAAAGCCCGCTTTCACGACGGGACGCCCGTAACCGCGGAAGATGTCGTTTTTTCGTTTGATCTGTTACGTGCAAAAGGCCTGCCGATGTTTCGGTATTACTACGGCAATGTTGATAAAGCCGTAGCCGAAAAACCGATGCGCGTTTTGTTTACGTTCAAACCCGGCGACAACCGCGAATTACCGCTGATTTTGGGGCAGATGCCCGTTTTTTCAAAAAAATACTGGCAGGACAAAGATTTTGAAGCAACGACTTTGGATCCGCCGATTGGCAGCGGGCCTTATAAAATCGCCGAATTTGAAACGGGACGTTATATTGTTTACGAACGTGATCCGAACTATTGGGCACAGGATTTGCCGCCGGTCAAGGGCTTTTATAACTTTGATCAAATCCGCTATGACTATTACCGGGACGCAACGGTCGCGGTAGAGGCTTTTAAAGCCGGCGCTTTTGATCTGCGCATAGAAAACGAAGCAAAAAAGTGGGTGTCGGCTTATGAAGGCTTTGATAAAAAAAAGGGGGTAATCAAAAAAAATTTCGGTCATGCTCTGCCTTCGGGCATGCAGGGATTTGTTTTTAACACTCGCCGTCCGATTTTTTCGGACAGACGCGTGCGCCAAGCTTTGGGGTTAGCCTTTGATTTTGAATGGTCAAATAAAAATCTGTTTTACGGATTATACAAAAGGACGCAAAGCTATTTTGACAATTCGGAAATGGCGGCCAAAGGATTACCGCGCGGCGAAGAATTAAAGTTATTGAACAAATATCGCGATCAATTGCCGCCGGAAGTCTTTAAACAGCCGTTTTCATTGGAAAAAACAACGGCAGACGGTAATATTCGCCCGCAGTTGGAAAAGGCGTTTAAATTGTTGGAAGAAGCCGGCTGGACAGTACGGGACGGCGTTTTAAAAAACGAAGCGGGTGATCCGTTTCGTTTTGAAATCTTAATTGATGCGGCGTCTTCGTCTGCCTGGGAACGGATAACGTTGCCTTATATTCGTAATTTAAAACGTCTGGGAATCGAGGCCGTTTTGCGTTCGGTTGATACAACGCAGTATAAAAACCGAACGGATTCCTATGATTACGACATGATTGTCAATATTTGGGGACAATCGACTTCCCCGGGTAACGAACAGCGTTATTTTTGGGGATCTGCCGCCGCCGATCTGCCCGGAACACAAAATTATGCAGGCATAAAAAATCCTGTCGTTGATGAATTGATTGAAAAAATTATCGAAGCACCCGACAGAAAAAAACTGGTTGCTGCCGTTAAGGCGCTGGATCGCGTGTTATTGTGGGAATATTATGTTGTTCCGCATTGGTTTGTTCCTTCGGTGCGCTTGGTTTATTGGGACAAATTCGGCGTGCCGGCCGATTCTGTCATGAAAGGGGCGCAGATTATGACCTGGTGGGTTGATCCGAAAAAAGAACGACGGCTGAATATTTTGCGCAAAAAAGAAAAAGATCAGCAGGCAGCCGGGAAAAAAACGGTGTTTCAGCGGTTAAAGGAGTGGTTTTGATGTTTCGGTATTTTTTACGCCGTTTGGCCTTAATTCCTTTAACTTTGTTCGGCATTATGGCTGTTAACTTTCTGTTTGTTCAATTGGCGCCGGGCGGTCCCGTGGAACAAGTGATTGCCAAACTGCAAAACGGATCAGGATCGCCGGCGGCTAAAATCGGCGGCGCCGCCGGGGCGGAAGGCGGCATGATCGGCGCACAGACCGGGCGGCAGAATTATGCCCTCCAGTCGAAATATCGCGGGGCGCAGGGGCTGGATCCCGCTTTGATCAAAGAATTGGAAATCCAGTTCGGTTTTGACAAGCCTTTGCATGTTCGTTTCTTTACCATGATTAAAAACTATCTGTTTTTTGATTTCGGAAAAAGCTTTTACCGCGATACGCCCGTTACACAGCTGATCGGGGAAAAAATGCCGGTGTCCGTTTCTTTGGGCGTTTGGACAACGTTGATCATTTATCTGATATCCATACCGTTGGGAATTCTCAAAGCCGTTCGGGACGGGTCGAAATTTGATGCCGTTTCCAGCTGGGTGATTATTATCGGCTATGCCGTGCCGGCTTTTTTGTTTGCCATGCTGCTGATCGTTTTGTTTTGCGGGGGCAGGTATTTCAGCTGGTTTCCTTTGCGCGGTTTGTTTTCCGAAAATTGGGATCAGCTCGATATGTTTGGTAAGCTCAAAGATTACTTTTGGCATCTGGCCATGCCCGTGTGCGCCATGGTTGCCGGCGGATTTGCCGGATTGACAATGTTAACGAAAAATTCGTTTTTGGAAGAAATTTCAAAGCAGTACGTCCTGACGGCCAAAGCTAAAGGATTGGACGGCACGTCGATTTTATACGGTCATGTTTTCAGGAATGCCATGTTGGTCGTATTGGCCGGATTTCCGGCTGTTTTGGTGGGAATGCTGTTTACGGGATCTGTCTTGATCGAAGTTATTTTTTCTTTGGACGGCCTGGGGCTGCTGGGGTTCGAGGCTGTCATGACGCGTGATTATCCCGTTATTTTCGGGACGTTGTATATTTTCGGATTGATCGGGCTTTTATTAAATCTGGCCAGCGATATGACTTATCACCTGGTTGATCCGCGCATTGATTTCGGAGGCCGCCATGAATGAACGCACCCGTGAACGCTGGCGAAAATTCAAAGCCAATAAGCGCGGTTATTATGCTTTTGTATTGTTTTGTTTTATTCTGGTGTTCGTTTTGGCAGCGGATTTTATTGCTAATGACAAACCGTTGATCGTCCGCTATGACGGACAGTGGTACTTTCCGATTTTTAAAGAATATCCCGAAACTGTTTTCGGGGGCTCTTTTAAAACGCAGGCGGATTATCGGGATCCTTATGTTCAAAAGAAAATCAACGAAAAAGGATTTTATGTTATGCCGCCCGTCCCGTACCGTTATGATACGATTAATTATAATTTGCCGTCTGCGGCACCGTCTGCACCGTCTGCGGAAAATTGGCTGGGCACGGACGATCTGGGACGTGATGTTCTGGCTCGATTGATTTACGGGCTGCGTTCGTCTTTGCTGTTCGGATTGATTTTAACGGTTGTTTCTTCTGTATTCGGCGTTTTTGCCGGTGCCGTGCAGGGATATTTCGGCGGTAAAATCGATTTGTTTGCTCAGCGCTTTTTGGAAATATGGGCGTCTTTGCCGCAGTTGTTTGTGTTGATTATCGTGTCCAGCATTATTGCACCGGGATTTTGGACACTGCTGTTTGTGTTGTTGTTGTTTTCTTGGACGGCGCTGGTGCCGGTCGTCCGCGCCGAATTTCTGCGTGCCAGGAATTTTGACTATGTCCGGGCGGCTTATGCTTTGGGCGTTCCGGATTTTGTGATTATGTTTAAACACGTATTTCCTAATGCCATGGTGGCAACGCTGACATATTTACCGTTTATTTTATCCGGTGCGGTCGTGTCTTTGACGGCATTGGATTTCTTGGGCTTTGGTCTGCCGCCGGGATCGCCGTCTTTGGGGGATTTGGTTCGTCAGGGCAAAGAAAACCTTCAGGCGCCGTGGCTGGCGGCGTCGGCTTTTGTTGCTTTGGCTTTTTTGTTGACTGTCCTGGTCTTTATCGGGGAAGCCGTGCGGGACGCTTTTGATCCGAGGAAAAACAAATGACACTGCTGTCCGTTCAAAATTTAAGCGTACGTTTCGGCCCAAATCCGCCGGTGGTTGACGGCGTGTCTTTTCAAATTGCCAAAGGAGAAACGTTGGCCTTGGTCGGTGAAAGCGGATCGGGAAAGTCGGTAACGGCATTGTCGATTATGCAGCTGTTGGATTATCCGTATGCGTCGCACCCGTCGGGATCAATAAAATTCAACGGTCGCGAGCTGATCGGCGCAAGTGAATATGTTTTGCGTGATTTTCGCGGTAATCGGGCGGCAATGATTTTTCAGGAACCGATGACATCGCTGAATCCGCTGCATACTATAGAAAAACAGGTGGCAGAAACAATGATTCTGCATGCCGGCATGACAAAAGACGACGCGACAGAACAGGTAAAAGAATTGTTGGAATTGGTCGGTTTGCGTGATGCAGACCGGCGTCTGAATGCTTTGCCCCATGAATTATCCGGCGGTGAACGTCAGCGTGTGATGATCGCCATGGCTTTGGCCAACAAGCCCGATTTGCTGATTGCCGATGAACCGACAACGGCTTTGGACGTAACGGTTCAGGCACAGATACTGAATTTGCTGTCTTCGTTGCAAAAAAAACTGGGGTTGGCCGTTTTGTTTATTTCTCATGATCTGGACGTTGTGGCGCGGGTGGCTTCGCGCGTTTGTGTGATGAAAGACGGTCGGATTGTCGAAAGCGGGTCAAGCGAAACGGTTTTAAAAAATCCGTCGCATGCATATACGAAAATGCTGGTCGCTTCCAAGCCGTCCGGGATTCCCGTCGGCAGCGCAAAAAACGCATCGGATTTGGTCAGAGCGGAAAATGTAAAAGTTTCGTTTGTTTTGAAAAAAACTTTTTTCGGGCAGGCATTGTCGGTTTTAAATGCGGTTGACGGCGTTGATCTGAAAATAAAGGAAGGCCAGGCCGTCGGTCTGGTCGGCGAAAGCGGATCGGGAAAATCGACGTTGGGATTTTCGTTGTTAAAATTACAAAAAGCCGGCGGCAAAATTATTTTCAACGGAACGGACATAACCGGTTTAAAAGGGGAAAAATTGCGCCGGTTAAGAACGCAGATGCAGATTGTTTTTCAGGATCCTTATTCTTCGCTCAGCCCGCGTTTGACGGTGGAACAAATCATTGCCGAAGGGTTGAATGTTCACCGGCGCGATTTAACGGCGGATCAGAAAAAAGCACTGATCGAACAGGCGGTAAAGGACGTCGGTTTGTCAACGGATATTTTAAACCGTTATCCGAATATGTTTTCGGGCGGCCAGCGTCAAAGAATTGCTTTGGCGCGTGCGTTGGTGTTAAAACCGCGTCTGATTGTTTTGGACGAACCGACCAGCGCTTTGGACGTTACCGTTCAGGCGCAGATGATAGAGCTTTTGAAAAATTTGCAAAAACAGTATAAGATGGCTTATCTGTTCATCAGTCACGATATGCGCGTTGTCAAAGCTTTGGCCGAATATATCTATGTGATGAAGGACGGCCGTATCGTTGAATCGGGAAAAAATCCCGATTTGTTTGAAACCCCGCAGCAGCCGTATACCCGTCAATTAATGGCCGCCGCATTTGATTTTTAACGGATAAAGAAA
This sequence comes from uncultured Alphaproteobacteria bacterium, assembly GCA_944393745.1. Lineage (GTDB taxonomy): Bacteria > Pseudomonadota > Alphaproteobacteria > CAAGCB01 > CAG-977 > UBA11549. The sequence goes on from CALYBD010000005.1 coordinate 66,804, forward strand.
ATGACACAGGAACAGGAAAATGAAGATTTAAAAGAAACCGTTCTTCAGCGTGTGTTCGGCGACGAAGCGTTGATGGGCGTTAATGTTGATCTGTCCGTTGTTTTGGGGCGGACGCTTTTGCGGGTTTATCAGTTGTTGAAGCTGGGGCGCGGCGCTGTTGTCGAACTTAACCAGCTGTTAAACGAACCCGTTGAGATTTTGGCAAACGAAATCCCGATTGCCAAAGGGGAAATCATTGTTACGGACGAAGGATACATCGGTGTTAAAATTACCGATTTGATGATTTCCCGCAAAGGATCGGACGGATCGCTGATCAGTAAATCGGCAGTCGGTTCTTTTGGCAAATAAAGCGATACTCAGGAAATTGAAGTGTCTGTCGACAAGGAACGCAGGGCTCTGATCCGGCGGCACAGCGATTGAATGATGTTTCTTTCCAGCGCCTTATGTTCATTCATCAGTCGGTACAAAGCCGGACCGGAAATTTTAAATAAAGTCGAATCTTCCAAAGCGGTAACGGTTATATCGGCCTGCACCGGATCCAAAGCGGCCAATTCGCCAAAGACTTCCAACGCATTGCATTCCCGAAGGGTTTGGCCGTTTTTATGAAAGCGAACTTGTCCTTGCAAAATAATATACATATCATTCCATTCACTGCCTTCTTTGATAATATCCGTACCGATCATGGCGGCTGTTTCTTCGCTGGCAGCGATAATATCGGACAATGCGGCTTCGGGAATGCCGGCAAACAGCGGAATATTTTTTAAGATCAGAACTTTTTCAAGCGTTAAGCGCATAATTGACAACTCCTTAAAAAACAGTTTGGCCCGTTCCGTCAATAATAAAGCGGGCAGTTCGGGCAACGCCGCTGGCCGGATCCGTCAGACAGCCGGCAAGCAAACGAGAAGATTCTTCACGCGGCAGAATTTGTCCGATGGCCCATACGGCCGTTTCCCGTACGATCGGATCCGGATCGTCCAATAAAGCCGTTAAACTGTTGACGAACGAGATTTCTTTGATATTGCCGGCGCTATAAGCGGCACATGCACGCGTCCAATCCGTCAGCTCTCCTTTCGGCGTGTCCAAAAGATCGCGGATATGTCCGTCAACGGAAAGAACGGGCGGAAAGAAATGCGGACGCAGTAATGCCAGCTGCTGGCGGACAGTCTTTTTTTCAAATAAAGGCAGGCAAAGCGTTCTGAGTTCGCCGGATAAGATTTTATCAACGATTTTTATCGTTTCATTGCTTGTTTCGTCCGCACCGGCGGCATAACGGCGGTCCAGAAATTCTCTGATGGCAGCGGAAGGCTGTAACAATGCCAGCAAAAGCAAGATGCGTTCTTTGATATATTCTATTTCGCCGGTTAAAGCGGATTTTAAAATTTCCAAAGATTCCGCATGATCCGGATTGTCGTCTTTGTCAAATACGCTGACAGCGGCCAACAGCCCCGTTGCCGTTTCAATTTCATCATACAGACACAAACGGACGGCATTGACGTTTTTGCCGACAGCCTTGCTGCCGGATAAAACCAGCGATTTGGCAATGTTGAAACGAATTTCCCGATCTTCGATTCGAATGTGCTTAAACAGGAATTTTTCCGATTCCGGCGAAGAAATTCGGCTGACCACACGTGTCAGCAGGATTCGGAATTGAACGGGGTAATCCTTACTTAACAAAACAGTTTCAATTTGCCGAAAAGCTTTTTCACCGAATTGCAACAAAACATCAACGCCGCTTTCACGCAGTTCCGGAAAACGGAATGTTTCCATCACGGCGGGCAATAAGCGGGGATTTTGCAGTTTTCCCGCGGCGTCCAGTGCGGCTTTGCAAACGGAGATATCTTCATCGTTCAATAAATGAATCAACGGATGATAAAACGCCGGATTGCCGGCATTGCCCAAAACAACGGCGGCCAGCAGTCTGTCCGCGGGATCCTCCGATACAGCCAAAGATGCCGTTCGTTCAATGGCAACGAAGACGCCTTCTCGTCCGACGGCCAGCAGTCCGGCCAGTGCTCCGGCACAGACGTCCCGGTCATTAATTAAATCAACGGCTTTGTCGCGTGCTTCCTCTCCGCCCAGACGACACATAACACGTAAAGCCGTCCGGCGCACGTTCAAACTTTCGTCATTTTGTACCATCAGTTCCACAAAGCCGACCGCTTCGTAAAACTTTAAAGATTCGATTTTTGCCAGCGCATACAGGCGGACATCTTCGTTTTTGTGATGCAATGCCCGTTCCAAGCAATCAAAGAAAATCGGACTTTGAGCTTCTTCCAAAGCGCGCAGAGCGTATAAAACTTTTTGTGTATCCGAATCGGCAAGACAGGACGTCAGATATTTTGAAACTCTTTTTCCCGTCAGCAACAGCCGGCCGCCGCGCCATAAATACGATTTCAGCATATTTAAAATCAAACGCAGGTATACGCGGCGCATGATCAAAACAGCAACGAAAACAATAACAGCCAGCATTGTCATAACGTAAATCAGAATCTGTTCTGCCATTTTGTTTTCCGCATACCAGACAAACACCCCGCACAAGGCCATTGCAAACGGTTCGACCACGGATTTGCGCAACATGTTTGCCCGGAATCCCGTGCGCAAAGAAACAGCCAAAGGAATAGTTAAAAGGGTGGATTCTCGTGCTTCGGGGGCTGCCAGATCCAAAACGGCTTTGCCCGCGGCAATCAGCCCGAAAATTGAAAACCAGCCGCCGCCGGCCGCTGCCAGCAAAGCAACAGGAATGACGTACAACAAGAAAAAGGGAGAGAGTTTTCCTTTGGCCGATAACTGCAGCAAAGCGAAACTCAAAACCGCCGTTAAAGCAAAAACGACACTGTAAACGTTCGCCATTTCCGCCGGTCGGTTTTCATACGTCAGGGCGGTCAGACTCAGGAAGTAATAATTGAAAAGGCCTGCGGCAAAAAATAACAGCCCGGATAAAACATAAAAGCAAAGATATATTTCCCGCTGGACGGAATCGCTGCCGGATCGTTTGATTTTTTGTTTGCGGAAAGCCGGTTTTTCCACAATCGGCATGGCTGTATCGGCGATTAATGTGTTTAATGTGAATGCTGCGGCAAAAGTAAAGACGGCCGACCAAAGCATTAAACTGTCCAGCAGGGCGTTCGGCGTTAAACGGATCAGTCCCGCCGCACATAAAACGGCAAAAGCCTGGGCGGTTAAAATGAAAAGAAGCTTTTTGGATCGGCCGTTGAAAACACCGAAACGAAAAGCGGCAACCCAGAAAACCGTTTCCGCAATAATTTTAAATCCTTCTTTCCATACCATGGCGCCCGCATAGATCAGCGGTTCGGCCGTTAAAAAAGAAAGCGCATAAAAAATAAGGCTGATCACGCCGGCGATAAAAAGAATAACGGCCAGGCGTCCGGCTTTTTTCCCGCGTAAAGTTGCCAGTCCCGGCCAGATCAGAAAAAACAATACGGCCGTTGCGATAAAAATTTGCGCAATATTGTGTCCCGAATAGGCGTTTAAAAACAAAACGGAGGATCCGGCGTCCAAAGAAACAACGGCGAACGTTTTAAAAAACGAACATAAAACCAATAAAACGGCCGGCAGAATTTCCTGTACCGACAGATAAGCGTCCGTTCCTAATTTTTTTATGCGAGCCATCAGACCTCCTTTTCCGTCAGTCCCATCAGGGATCGGGCATAATCCCGGGCTTTAAACGGTTGCAAATCGGTGATTTGTTCCCCGACACCGATCAGATATACGGGTAATTTAAATTCGTCGGCCAGCGCAATGGTCACACCGCCTTTGGCCGTACCGTCCAATTTTGTTAAAACCAGTCCCGTGACGGGGATCATTTCGGAAAAAATTTTAACTTGGGAATGAGCGTTCTGACCGACAGTCGCGTCCAAAACCTGCAGACAGGCATGCGGCGCATCGGGAATTTGTTTTTTTATGGTGCGAATGATTTTTTGTAATTCTTCCATCAGTTCCGATTTGTTTTGCAGTCGTCCGGCCGTATCGATAAATAAAACGTCATCATTGTTTTTGCGCGCTTCGGTCAGCGCGTCGAACACCAGTCCGGCCGCATCTGCGCCTGTCGGGCGGGAAACAACGGGACAGCCCGTGCGTTCTCCCCATATTTTTAATTGTTCGACGGCTGCGGCTCTGAAAGTATCGGCGGCCGCAAAGCGAACTTTGAGCCCTTTGGATTTGTATACATAAGCCAGTTTGCCGATCGTTGTTGTTTTCCCCGCGCCGTTGACGCCGGCCATTAAAATAACAAAAGGCTTTCGGGTCGGATCGATTTTTAATTCCTGCGCATAAGGCGCCAGCTTTTCTGCGATTTTATCGGCAAAGAAAGAGCGAACTTCTGCGGAATCGACTTCTTTGTCAAATTTTTCTTTGGCCAGTTCGGCGGTCAGATCGGCGGCCGTTTTCGTTCCGACGTCTGCCATAATCAGCAGATCCTCAATGTCGTTCAGCGTTTCTTTATCAAGCTTTTTTTTGGTCAGCAAACCGCCGATTCCCGAAACCAGCGGCGCGGCGGTGCGCGATAATCCTTGCTTTATGCGTTCAAACCAGCCCGACATTTTTTAAAGAACGCTCCCTTCAAAAATTCCTGTTTGCTTTATTCCCGTCAGCCGGACGGGGATAAACTCTCCTGCTTTAAAGCGGCCGGCAACGTGTACGTTCAGATAATGTTCGCACAGTCCTTTTTGGTCTGTTTCATACAACACAACGGCCGTTTGCCCTATTCTGCCCCGCATATATTCAAAAAGCAAGCGTTCTCCGGCGTCTCTTAATATTTTCGCCCGTTCTTTGCGTACGGGGACGGGAATCTGCGGCATTTTGGCAGCCGGCGTTCCCGGTCGCACGGAGTACGGAAAAACGTGCAGATGCGTCAGGCCGGCCGTTTCCGTCAGATCAATCGTATTGCGGAACATTTCGTCTGTTTCCGTCGGAAAGCCTGTAATAAAATCGGCGCCGAAAACAATATCCGGCCGTGCGGCGCGCAGTTTTTGACACAAGGTCAGAATATCCTCGCGCGTATGCCGGCGGGCCATGCGTTTTAAGATCATGTTATCGCCGGACTGGGCGGACAAATGAACGTGCGGCTGTAAAATATCGGACCGGCCGAACAGAGAAATCAGATCATCGCGGATACATGCCGGATCAAGCGATCCCAGCCGCAGCCGTTTAAGTCCGTTGATTTTTGTCAAGGCTTCGACCAGCTTTGCAAAATCGGGATAATCCGTGATCTCAACGCCGGTCAGGTTAATTTCGGCGTATCCCCGATCAACCAGTTTTCGGGCGTGGTTTAAAATTTTTTGTGCCGGCAGATAAACGCTTTTGCCGCGCGCCTGCGGGACGATGCAAAACGTGCAGTGATTGTTGCAGCCCTGCTGGATTTGAATAAACGCCCGGCAGCGCCCGTCAAAGAAAACGGGTTCCGGCGCTTTAAAGTCAACGGGCGTGTCAAGTCCGGCGGCCAGAACGGCAGGTTTTTCGGGCGTGAAGTTGTCGGCGTTCAGCTTTTCCCGATTACCTAAAACGCGATCGACTTCGGGCATTTGCGCGTAAAGTTCGGGGTGAACCTGGGCGGCGCAGCCGGTAACGACCAGATAAGCGTCCGGGTGTTCGCGGCGCAGTTTTCGGATCATTTGCCGGCACTGACGTTCCGCTTCGCCCGTTACGGCGCAGGTGTTAACAATAACGATATTGTCCGGCAGGCCGCTCATTTCCTGTATGGCGGCGGATTCATAAGCGTTTAAGCGGCAGCCGAAAGTAATAATTTGCACGGGCATGATGTATCCTGAATTTTAAACAGCGGCTAACTTAACAAAAAACAAACTGCGGAGCAAACAATTGCTGTTAAATTTTTTGTTTTTATCGGCGAAAAAGAGTCTTTCTGTGTTGACTCCGCCTTGTTAAAAGGATATAAAAAAACCTGATTTCATATAGGTTTTAACAGCCTTATGCCTCTAAGGAGGTCCGTCTGCCGGTGAAGGTACGCTCACAGACGCCTTTTTTGTGTGCATGGGGGACAAGGGAAAAATGTTTGATACTTTGGCAGAAAAATTAGGCGGCGTGTTTGACCGTCTGGCACGCAGGGGCGCTTTAAGCGAGGCCGATGTCGATGCGGCTATGCGCGAAATCCGCATTGCGCTGCTGGAGGCCGATGTCGCTTTGCCCGTCGTGAAGGATTTTGTCGCCAAAGTCAAAGAGCAGGCTGTCGGCCAGGCCGTTATTAAATCCGTTACCCCGTCACAGATGGTTGTCAAAATCGTTCATGACGCTTTGAAAGAAATGTTGGGCGGGGAAAATGCCGCGCTGGATCTGGCCGCCGTTCCGCCCGTACCGGTTTTAATGGTCGGTCTGCAGGGATCGGGAAAAACAACGACGTCGGCCAAGCTGGCCTTGCGTCTGAAAAAGGAAAAAAAGAAAGTATTGCTGGCCTCTTTGGATATTTACCGACCGGCGGCACAAGAACAGTTGGCTCAATTGGGGCGCCAGATCGGAGTCAGTACGCTGCCCGTCATTATCGGCGAAAAGCCCAAAGCGATTGCACAGCGCGCCATGACCGAAGGACGTACCGGAAATTATGATGTCGTTATTCTGGATACGGCCGGGCGGCTGCATATTGATCTGGACATGATGGGCGAAGTGGCCGAAATCCGCGCGCTGGTTCAACCGAAGGAAACGCTTTTGGTTGTTGACGCGCTGGCCGGACAGGACGCGGTAAATATTGCACGCGAATTTAACGATAAAATCGGCGTGACGGGCATTATTCTGACTCGTATTGACGGCGATTCGCGCGGCGGGGCGGCTTTGTCGATGCGCGCGGTGACGGGGCGGCCGATCAAGTTTTTGGGGGCCGGCGAAAAAGTTGAAGCGTTGGAACCTTTTCACCCGGATCGTCTGGCCGGCCGTATTTTAGGCATGGGCGACGTTGTTTCTTTGGTGGAAACGGCGGCCGAAAAAATGGATAAGGACGAGGCGGAACGCGTTGCCAAACGCATGATGGACGGCCGCTTTGATTTAAACGATATGCTTTCGCAGTTGCGTCAGATGCAAAAAATGGGCGATTTAAAGGGGTTGCTGGGTATGTTGCCGGGAATCGGTAAATTTAAGGCACAGCTGGACGCAGCCAAAATCGACAATAAGGTTTTTAAACGGCAGGAGGCGATCATTCTTTCCATGACACCTCGGGAACGCCGTAATCCGGATATCATCAAAGCGGCGCGCAAAAAACGCATTGCCGCGGGGTGCGGTTTGTCCGTTCAGGACGTCAACAAGTTGTTGAAGCAGTATGAACAAATCGCGGATATGATGAAAAAAATGAAAAAAATGGGTCATCGGGGACTGTTCGGGGGTCTGCCCGGCGGTTTCGGCGGCGGAAACGGGACGGGAGGTTTTCCTCCGTTCGGCGGTTTTTCGTCATAAAGCAGACAGTAATTTAATTTTTAAAGTGAGGTAATAAAATATGTCAGTTCGTATCAGACTTGCCCGCGGCGGATCGAAAGGAGCTCCTTTCCATAAGATCGTTGTGGCCGACCAGCGCGCACCGCGCGATGGCCGTTTTATTGAACGTGTCGGTTCTTACAACCCGTTGTTGCCGGCGGAACACGCCGAACGCGTTGTTGTCAAAGCCGACCGGATCAAGTATTGGTTGGGTGTCGGGGCTCAGCCGACCGAACGCGTTGCAAAGCTGTTGTCCAAAATGGGGCTGTGCGCCGCGCCGGTAATTAATGACCGGCCGAAAAAATCAGCGCCGAAGGCAAAGGCTCAGGAACGCGCAAAGGCGAAGGCCGAAGCTGCCGCCGCCGCTGCTGAAGCTGCTGCTCCGGCTGCGGATTCTGCCGAACCGGCCGAAGCTTAATTTCTTTTAAGGAAGAAAACGGCAATGACAGTTTCCGGGGAACGTAACAATCTGGTTTGCGTGGGCGTCATTACGACGGTTCACGGCGTGCGCGGAAATGTCAAAGTCAAAAGCTTTACACAAAAAGCGGCTGATTTTGCCGGTTTTGGGGCTTTATGCGATGCTGCCGGCAAGCGTTCGTTTAACGTAAAGATCATCGGGGAAAGCAAAGGAATTTTTCTGGTGCAGATTGACGGGATAACGGACAGAACGGCGGCCGAAGCACTGCGGGGAACAGAGTTGTATGTTTCCCGTGATAAATTGCCCGAAACGGCGGAAAACGAATTTTACTATACGGATTTAGTCGGCATGACGGCAAAATCGCCGGACGGTAAAGTTCTGGGACAGGTTAAGGCTGTTTATAATTTCGGCGCGGGGGATATGCTGGAAATCAACGGTGTGGACGATTTTGTTTCGTTTTGCGATCAAAATATTCCCGATGTTGATTTGAAAAACCGCGTGATAACGGTCTGTCTGCCGCTGAGTATCGAAGCAAAACCCGAAACGTCGGAGTCGTAAAAATGTCTTTTTTTACGGCGAATGTTTTAACGGTTTTTCCCGAAATGTTTCCCGGTTATTTGGGATATTCTTTGGCGGGGAAGGCTTTGGACGAAGGCGTATGGACGCTGAATGTGACAGACATTCGCGATTTTGCGACGGATCGTCACAAAACGGTGGACGACACACCTTTCGGCGGCGGGGCGGGCATGGTTATGCGCCCCGATGTGCTGGGCAGAGCCGTTGAGGCTGTTTATAAAACAGGAGGGCGTTTGATTTATTTTTCACCGCGCGGCACGCAAGTGACGCAGAAAATGGTGGAAGATCTGGCCGATGGGGGAGAAGCAACCTTTCTTTGCGGCCGGTTTGAAGGAATAGACGAACGCGTGTTGGAAGCCTATCCGTTTGAAGAAGTCAGCTTGGGTGACTTTGTTCTTTCGGGGGGAGAGCCGGCAGCTTTGGCGGTATTGGATGCGGTTGTGCGTTTGTTGCCGGGTGTGATGGGGTGCCGTGATTCTTTAAAAGAGGAAAGTTTCAGCAACGGATTGCTGGAATATCCGCAGTATACGCGTCCGGTCGAATGGAACGGGCGTTTGGTGCCGGAAATATTAAGTTCCGGGCATCATGAACGAATTGCCGCGTGGCGTTTGTCACAGGCCGAAGATTTAACAAAACGGCGGCGACCGGATTTGTGGAAGACATATCTGGAAACCGCGAAAAAGCAAGAGGATTAAAAAAATGGATTTAATTAAGACGCTTGAAAAAGAGCAGATGGAAAAACTGACAAAGAAAGACGGTTTTCCTGATTTTAAAGCCGGCGACACGCTGCGCGTTCATGCGAAAGTTGTCGAAGGCGACCGCGAACGTATTCAGGTTTTTGAAGGCGTTTGCATCGCCCGTAAAAACGACGGGTTAAATTCAACGTTTACCGTGCGTAAGATTTCTTTCGGCGAAGGCGTTGAACGTGTATTCCCCGTTTATTCTCCGAACGTTGCCAAGGTGGAAGTGTCCCGCCGCGGTAAAGTTCGCCGTTCCAAGTTGTACTACCTCCGCAACCTGCGCGGTAAAGCGGCGCGTATTGCCGAAGTTGCCGAAACGGCGGAAAAATAATTTCTTTTTGCCTCTGGCTTTTAAGAAGGAAAGCGGTTCTTTTCCGGAACACGCTTTTCCTTCCGCAGGGCAAAAAAGTGTTAATGCCGGCGTTAATCGGATCGTCGGCGGTTTGTTCTTTTATATGATTTGGAGAAAACGCAATGCTTAAGGTTGCTGTTGTCGGCGCTACGGGAAATGTCGGACGCGAAATGTTGCAAACTCTGGCACAAAGAGAATTTCCGGCGGACGAAGTTTTCGCGGTGGCTTCCGCAAAATCGGCCGGAAAAGAAGTTTCTTTTGGTGAAGATGCCGTTTTAAAAGTTCATGATCTGGATAAATTTGATTTTTCAGGCGTTGATATTGCTTTAATGTCGGCAGGGGCTTCCGTTTCGGAAAAATATGCGCCGAAAATTGCTGCCGCCGGCTGTGTCGTTATTGACAATTCGTCACAGTGGCGCACTGATCCCGATGTGCCTTTGGTCGTGCCCGAAGTCAATCCCGAAGCCATTGCGGATTATAAAAAGAAAAATATTATTGCCAATCCGAATTGTTCAACGATTCAGATGGTTGTGCCTTTGGCTGCTTTGCACAAGGCTTTTCATATTACACGCGTTGTTGTGACGACGTATCAGTCCGTTTCGGGCGCCGGAAAAGCCGCAATGGACGAATTGTTCGATCAGACAAAAGGCATTTATTGGGGGGAAGAGCTTTCAAAAACGCAAAAGAAATTCCCCAAACAGATTGCTTTTAACGTTATTCCGCATATTGATGTGTTTTTAGACGACGGATCGACCAAGGAAGAATGGAAAATGACGGCGGAAACCAAAAAGATTTTGGATCCGAAAATCAAAGTCCATGCCAACTGCGCCCGCGTCCCCGTATTTGTTGGTCATGCCGAATACGTTAATATTGAAACACAAAAGGAAATTTCGGATAAAGAAGCCACGTTTATTTTGAAAAAAACGCCGGGCGTGACGGTGTTGGATACGCGTGAACCGGGCGGTTATCCGACCCAGGCCGAAATTGCGGGCGAAGACGACGTTTTTGTTTCGCGCATTCGTTCGGATTCAACGGTTGATAACGGGCTGAGCTTTTGGTGCGTGGCGGACAACCTGCGCAAAGGGGCAGCCTTGAATGCCGTTCAGATCGCCGAAGTACTGGTCAAAGAATATTTGAAATAATTATTGGACATTAAATTAAAAAGTCCCGCAAATCATTTTTGCGGGACTTTTTTTTGCAACGATTGCCCTTTTCGGAACAGATATCGTTTTAAATTTTAACTGCAGCAACATTGATCTGATTTTACAGTAGCCGTAAAACCTGATTTGCAGGAAACACCCGAACACAGTCCCAGACAAGTTTCTCCGGCTTTGCGATACGAGGCGTTGCATTTAAACGAAGAATTTCCGGAACATGTAGCGTTGTCCGGACAGGCCAGGCATAAATTATTTTTCAAGTATCTGCCGGGTTTACAGGCACTGCAAACACCTGTCTGTCTGTTGCAGCTGCTTTCCAGGCAATTGTCGTCACATTCTTCCAATAATTCAGTATATTCTGCACTCAGGTTTATCGAAGAATATCCCGTATTTACGGAACCACGTCCCAGTTTAACCACTTTTGCGGTCATAAAAGATTCACTGCTTTGTAATATCTGTTCGGCCTGTATCGCCAAAGGAAAAAAGCCGGCAAGAATAAAAAATAAAAAGAGTTTTTTCATGATCTTTTCTCCTTTGTTTAATCGGGTATGCAACAGCAACCGTCTGATGATTTCGTTGTGTAAGGGGGACAGGTTGAAACGGTGTTTGTTTGCGCAACACACTTACCTGAAGATAATTCATATCCTTTGGCACAGGCTGTACAGACTGATCCGGAACTGCATTCGGTACAGTTTGTCGGACAGGCCGCGCAGCTTGATCCCGTGTCTAGTTATTCTGCAAAGTATTGGCATTGTATTTAGGATGTCTGATACATTTGGCGTTCGCGCCGCAGGAAGTACTGTTGCAGGAACATTTAATCGAACCGTCGGCCTGTATACTTTCTTCCGGCGTGCTGCCGCTGCATGATATTGTCTCAACGCATTGGCCTTGCTTATTTGAACCAAATCCTTCTTTACATCTTAGTATAACCCAACAACCATTATCTCTATATGGTTGTACCCATGATCGGTCACATTTTTCAACACCGTTGCCGCTTTCACAAACTTCTTTTGACGGATGATAATTACCGCTGCAAGATACTGTCTGAACGCATTGACCTTGCTGGTTTGAACCAAATCCTTCTTTACAATTTAGTATAACCCAACAACCACTGTCGTAATATGGTTGTACCCTGGATCGGTCACATTTTTCAACACCGTTACCGCTTTCACAAACTTCTTTTGATGGATGATAATTACCGCTGCAAGATACTGTCTTAACGCATTTTCCGTTTGTATAAGTATAATCTCCTTCACAGTACCAAGAAGAACAGGATCCATATCTATAGGCAGCACATTTAGGTACCGGTCCATCGGATGTTGAGAAACATCTTCCATTGCTTAAGGTATATCCGCTGGAGCAACTGCCACAACGTGAACTGTCTTCATAATAACAGGAATAACAATTGCTTGATGGATTACAATATGAAGAAGAGGAATAACAAAGAGAATATTTTCCTTCCGGTGAACAAGGAACCGCCTTTCCCCCTTTTCCTGCTGCAGCTTTTGCCGCTTCACTCCAATCATTATACCAAGTTATCGCATTCGAAGCTTTTGGCATCAGAAATAAACAGATAAAAAACAAAAGAAATTTTTTCATAGATCCCTCCATATAAAACACGAAGATGTTACTATTATTCAGCGAACAGGAGGCTTCATCTATAAAAACATGGGGGGGGGGGGGCATATTTGTAACAAAAGTGTAACATATGTTTTTTATAAAAAACAAAATGAAAAAAGCTTTTTTG